>CANGHW010000005.1 GCA_947453695.1 Opitutia bacterium | reverse complement strand
GAAACCGAAATGGGCTTTCGGCTCTTCAAAATGGCCAAAAGGCGTTCAGCAACGGCCTCCGGGTAAACGGAAATGGCCAAAAGGTTTTCCGAAACACCCAAAAGGTGACGCAAAATGCCCTTTCGGTAAACCGAAATGGGCTTCCGGCGTTCCCAAATGCCCAAAAGGCGTTCAGCAATGGCCTCCCGGTAAAAGGAAATGGCCAAAAGGTTTTCCGAAACGCCCAAAAGGTGAGGCAAAATGCCCTTTCGGGAAAACGCAACGGGCCTCCGGGCTTCCTCAATGGTCCAAGAGCTATCCGCCATGGCCGCTGGCATCCCCGAACGGGTGATTTTGCGCCCCTCACCGGTCCCGCCCTTCAAAATTACCCACCGAGGGTCGCGAGACAGGCGTTGCGGGAGGCCAGAGCCCCTCAAGGTAGGGTGGTGACGAGGTCGGGTGGCGCCGGGATGCTGGAGACCCATTGCCGTGCCACCGGCAACGGACTCACCACTCCATTTTTTCCCGAGGCTCCGGCAAAGGCAGCTCGTCGAGCTTCCCCGCGGCGGACACGACTTCGTAGGCGGTGCGGAAGTGGAGCTTCGCAAACTCCCCGAGCGCCCGCGCGCCAAACTGCTGAATGATCTGGTGTGCCTGCTCTTTGACGAGCGGTCCCGCGCCTTTCTGCAGCTTGGCCCCAAACTTCTTCGAGAGTAGATTCATCTGCCGCACAAACTCCGCGCGGGCCACCACCGAGGCGGCGGCGACCACCGGGTCGGACTCGGCCTTCGTGCGCATCTTCAACTCGAAGTCTTTTACGCCTTTCTTGGCGAGTTCCCGCTGCACGAGCGGCTGCTCGGTAAACTGGTCGAGCAGTCCCCACGGCACCGGCTTGGCCACCAGCGCCTGCTCCAGCGCCGTGGCGTGCTGCCAGGCGAGCAGGCGATTCAGATTCGCCCCGGGGCGGGACATCAGGTCGTTGTATTTCGGCATGCCGCAGAAACAGGTGCGCACGGCCGCCCCTTTCGTTTCCCGGATGAGTTTGTCGAGTTGGAGGATCTTGGCCTCCGCGATCTTCTTGGAGTCCTGCACGCCGGCCTGACGCCAGGCCTCGATGGCGGACTTGTCCGCGATCACCGTGGCGGCAATCACCGGGCCGAAGAAATCGCCTTTGCCGCTCTCATCCAGCCCGGCGTGCGATTCAAACCAGTCGGGGTGCAACACTTCGTCGTAGCCCAGGGTCGCGGCGCCGATGACTTCCGGCTCCAAGGTGTCGCGCACGAAATCCTCCGTGCCTTTGCCCGCGATCACGGCCTTGCCGCTCGTGTAAGCCGAGACGTTGACCTTCAGGTGGTCGGCTTTGAACGCAAAGCGCGTGTAGGCGACCTCGAAGGGCGTCCACCCGCGTTCGACGCAGATCGCCCGCAGCTTCTCCATCTGCGCGTCGTCGAGCTTCGCGGTGTAGGAGGCGAGCTTCTTGGGTGCTTCCGGCTCGTCGTTGAACTTCTTTGGCATGGACCTAGATGGCCATAAAACGCCGCCCCAACACACGAAAATTCCAGCGGAGACTTTAGCTTCGGCCGTTTTTGTGTCTCCTGCTGCTTCCACGTGCCCAAATCTGCTTCCGCCCAACTCATCGCGGCCCGGTCTGAATTTCAACGCGCCCTGCTTGCGTGGTATCACGTGCATGCCCGGAAACTGCCCTGGCGCGAGCACCCGTCACTTTACCAGACCGTGGTCAGTGAGTTCATGCTGCAGCAGACGCAGGTAAAGACGGTCCTGCCCTACCTCGCCCGCTGGCTGGTCGAGCTACCGGATTTCGCCGCGCTGGCCAAGGCACCGGAAGCCCGCGTGCTGAAGCTCTGGGAGGGCCTCGGCTACTACTCCCGGGCGCGCAATCTCCACCGCCTGGCCCAACAGGTCGTCACCTGGCCGGAAATGCGCCGCTCGGCCGAGGCCTGGCGGGAGCTGCCGGGTGTGGGCCCATATACGTCCGCGGCGATCACGAGTATTTCCTTTGGCACCCCGGCGGCCTGCGTGGACGGCAATGTCGTGCGCATCCTCGCCCGGCTCACCGCGGATGCGACGGAGTTTCGCGACAGCGCCACGGCCTCCAAGGTTTTCACGCCGCTCGCCGAAGCGCTCTTAACCCGGGATGAGCCGGGCAATCACAATCAAGCCATGATGGAGCTGGGCGCGACGGTGTGCTTCCGCCAGAAACCACTCTGCCTGACGTGCCCGGTGCGCGCGTATTGCGCCGCGGCTACCCAGGGTGAGCCCGAGTCCTTCCCTCGCCTCGCCCCCAAGCAAATCGAGCAACGGTCCGTGAACCGGGTTTGGTGCATCAAAGATGACCGTCTCCTGCTGCACCGCTCCGCCGCCGGAGCCCGCCGCCTCGCCGACATCCATGAACTCCCGACGGTCGAGCAAGCCGGCCTCGCGACCGACGTGGCGAACCCGGGCCGCTTGCTGGCGAAGAAGCGCCGCGGCATCACCCGTTTTCAAATCACCGAATCCATCTACGCCACGCTCGCGCCGCGGGGCAAACTGCCGCCGGAGTTGGTGTGGGTCCCCCTCAACCAGCTTGAGACCATCACGCTGTCCGGTCCCCACCGGCGCTGGGTGGCGGAGATCCTCGCGCGCGACGCCTGACGGGCTCCGCCAAGACGGAGCCCTGGTCTGCTTCACCGCCTCAGCGCATCAGCGCTTCGACGCGGATCTTGGAGGCCTTCACATCGTCGACCGAAATTCGCGGGCTCAGCTCCAGGGTCAGCAGGTGTTCCGGGCGCCAAAATTCACTGACCATCTTGAAATCAATGTGGCCGGCGCCGATCGGTTGGTGATCGCTGCCCTGCGCATTCACATCGTGCAGGTGAAAGCCGAGGAGCCGCGGGGCGTTTTTGACCAGATGCTGGCGGTGATTAAGGAGGCCCATGCCCTCTTTGATGTCGGCATGACCGGTATCGTGCCAGTAACCCGCCGGGGCGTTGGCCGGCAGACCGGCGATGAACTCGGCGTAATCGGCATCGACCGGGAGCTCTTCAAACTTCTCGCGGTTCTCGAAGCCAAGCTTGATGCCCTTCTGGGTCGCGTAGTCGAAAATCTCCGCGACGCTCGTCTTCACCTGCTCCCAGAAGGGAGGCATGCGTTTCCGGAGGCGCACCATGCATTTGGCGAGCAGGGCGTGATAGGTTTTATCTTCCGGCGTGCGCCCCGCGTCGTGGTGGTCCCGCAGGTAGTCCTTGATGGTTCGCGCCGGGTTGAACCAAAAAAACGCCACGCTACCCAGGTGACAGACGAGGACCTTGGCCTTCACTTGCGCGGCAAAATCGATCGAACGCTTCGTGTGGCGCAGCCACTGATCGTGTTCCCGGTGCTCCCGCGCCGAGGGCTCAAACAAATTGGGCGCCGCCTGCACCACGCCCGTGGGCAAGGGACAGAAATTATGGGTCGACGAGACTTTCACGATCCCCTCATCCACTCCCCGCATAATGCCCGGCACCAAGGTAATCCGAATGCCGTGGCTCAACTCTACATACTCATAGCCGAGCGCCGCCATTTCCTTGAGCATCGCATAGCCGTCCTGATGACGATGGGAGCACCAGCTCGTTGAGAGGGAGAGAATTGGCTTCACGCAGTTGTAACCAAATGACGATGCACAACGTAAGCGAGTTGCACGGGAAAAAACTACGTAATAAAAAAAACCGCGCTACCTAATAAAAGGTAGCGCGGCAAATTGATACGCGGCCTAGAGGGGCCACGCTCGGAGCTTACTCCGCGTAACGGCGGCGGAGCATCTGGGTGAATGCCTGCACCTTGTCCTTACGGCGGCGCTTTTCGCAGGGCTTCTCGTAGTAACGCTTGGCGCGAGTGCCCTTGATGATGTTCTCGCGATCGAGCTTCTTCTTCATGCGACGCAGGGCGCGGTCGATCGGCTCGTTTTTGCGGATTTTGATTTCGATGGACATGGGAACGGACGTGTTGGTGAAAGGAAAAGCTGACGAATAGGCCAAGCCGCGCGGCGCGCGTCAATGGCTTTTTTCCCTCCTTGCGCCGGCCCGGTGAAGACGTTGCTTAGGGCCTACTGTGTCGTCCGCCGATCAAAACTTCGTCCACCTCCACGTTCATACCGACTACAGTCTGCTCGACGGCGCCTGCCGCATCGACCGGTTGATGGGCCGGGCCAAGGAGCTCGGCATGAAGGCCATCGCCCTCACCGACCACGGCAATCTCTACGGCGCCATCGAGTTCTACAACCAAGCCAAGAAGGCCGAGATCAAGCCTCTCATCGGCTGCGAGCTCTACCTCGTCCAATCCTCGCGCCTCGAAAAGCACGGGCGCTCGGACGAGGACGGCAAAACGATGTTCCACCTCGGACTCCTCGCCAAGAATCTCACCGGCTACCAAAATCTCCTCAAACTCGTCTCCGACGCCCATCTCCGCGGCTTCTATTACAAGCCCCGCACCGACATCGAGACGCTCGCCAAATACGCCAACGGTCTCATCGGCTTCACCGGCTGCCTCGCCTCCCTCGTCCCGCAGCACCTCCTCCACGACCGCGAGGATGAAGCCCGCAAGGCCTGCGCGCGCTTCGTCGAGATCTTCGGTAAAGAAAACTACTTCGTCGAAATCCAGGACCACGGCATCCCCGAGCAGATCAAGATTATCCCCGGTCTCCTGAAACTAGCCGAGGAATTCGACCTGAAGGTCATCGCGACGAACGACGTGCACTACGTCAAAAAGACCGACTCCGGCCCGCACGACGCCATGCTCTGCATCCAGACCGGCGCGAAGATCGATGAAGAGAAGCGCATGAAGTTCTCCGGCCAGGAGTTCTACCTGAAATCGCGCGATGAGATGGCGAAGCTCTTCGCCGAGGTGCCCGAGTCCGTCACCAACACCCAGCTCGTCGCCGAGATGTGCGACCTCGCGATCCCGTTCCCCAAGGGCTCAGAGCGCTATCCCCGCTACCCGCTCCCGCCCGAGATCAAGACGCAATACTCGCCCGCGGCCTATCTCCACCAGCTCTGTGTCGAGGGTCTCAAGCAGCGTTACGGCTTCGACTACAGCGTCATCACGCAGCGCCCCGCCGTGATCGAGCGCCTCTCCAAGCTCACCAATCTCCCGCCCGGCCAGAAACCCTCCGCGCCCGACTACAACGGCCTCGTGCTCGAAGAGGAACTCGCCGCCCGCATGGGCTTCGAGCTGGCGATCATCAACATCACCGGCTTCGTCGACTACTTCCTCGTCGTCTGGGATTTCATCGCGTGGGCCAAGAAAAACGGCGTCCCCGTCGGCCCCGGCCGTGGCTCCGGCGCCGGTTGCCTCGTCGCCTATCTCCTCGGGATCACCAACCTCGACCCGATCCGTTTCAAACTCCTCTTCGAGCGCTTCCTGAACCCCGAGCGCGTCTCGCCGCCCGACTTCGATATCGATTTCTGCATGCGCCGGCGCGAAGAGGTCATCAACTACGTGCGCGAGAAATACGGCCGCGACTGCGTAGCCAACATCATCACCTACGGCACGCTCGGTGCGAAGATGGTCATCCGCGACGTCTCGCGCGTCCACAATCTCCCCTACGCCGAGGCCGACCGCCTCGCGAAGATGATCCCCGACGAGCTCAACATCACGCTCACCGACGCGATCACCAAGTCCGCCGAACTCAACAGCGAGGTCTCCCGCAATCCGGTCGCCAAGCGCATTGTCGACCAGGCCCTCGTCCTTGAGGGCATGGTGCGCAACACGGGCAAACACGCCGCCGGCATCATCATCACGGACAAGCCGCTCGATGAATTCGTCCCGCTCACCGAGCAGGAAGGCGACGTCACCGTCCAATACGACATGAACGCAGTGGGCAAACTCGGCCTGCTGAAGATGGACTTCCTCGGCCTCAAGACGCTCACCGTCATCTCCGATGCCGTGGACAACGTCCGCCTCACGGCCGACCCGAAATTTGACATCGAGACCCTCCCGCTCGACGACCCGAAGACCTACTCGATCCTCAACGCCGGCAAGACCATCGGCGTGTTCCAGCTCGAGTCCTCCGGCATGCAGAGCGCCTGTAAACAAGTCGGCGTCTCCAATATCGACGACATCAACGCCATCGGCGCGCTCTACCGCCCGGGCCCGATGGCCTTCATCCCCGATTACGCACGCGGCAAGAAAGACCCGTCGACCGTCGAGTATCCGCACCCGCTCCTCGAACAATCCCTCAAGGAGACCTACGGCATCATCGTCTATCAGGAGCAGGTCATGGAGTGCGCGAAGATCATCGCCGGCTACTCCCTCGGCGGCGCCGACATGCTCCGCCGCGCCATGGGTAAGAAGGACGAAAAGGCGATGGCCGAGGAGCGCGTCAAATTCGTCGCCGGCGCCAAGCGCGTGAACAACATCGACGAAAAGAAGGCCAACGAGATCTTCGATTTGCTGAACAAGTTCGCGAGCTACGGCTTCAACAAATCCCACTCGGCTGCCTACGCGCTCATCAGCTACCAGACCGGCTACCTCAAGGCCAACTACCCGGTGCAGTTCATGGCCGCCGTGCTCACCGCCGAACTCGGCAACTCGGAAAAGGTCTCGCACTTCATCGCCGAAGCCGAAGCCATGGGAATCGTCGTCCTCGGTCCCGATGTAAACGAGTCCCGCGGGACCTTCACTCCCGTTGGCGACAAAATCCGTTTCGGTCTCGCCGGCATCAAGGGCGTCGGCGAACAGGCCGCGCAAAAGATCCTCGCCGAGCGCGAGGCCAATGGCCCCTACCGCGACTACACCGATTTCCTCATCCGCGCCGACCCGCGCGCCATCAACAAGCGCGTCCTCGAGAATCTCGTCGCCACCGGCGGCTTCGATTTCAGCGGCGCCGGACGCGAACAGCTCTTCGCGCAGATCGACGACGCCATCTCCGCCCTCGGCGAGCTCCAGCGCACCTATCCTGCCCTGCGCAAAGACGCCGTCGTCGCCAAAGTGGAAGAGCCGGCCGACACCATGCTCTTCGATCTCGGCTCCACCTCGGCCGCGCAGCCCCTCCCGCCGCGCGAGCAACTCGCGAAAGAGTTTAACGAGCTCCTGCGCCACACCCGCCGCGCCCCGACCACCGCACCCGTCGCCGCGGCCGCGCCCCGCGCCGATGACCACGGCGGCCTCGACCTCGGTGAATCGCCGCGCGCCGCCGCCAAGGGCAAAGCCGCTGCCACGGCCGCCGTTGAACGGAAGCTCACCGCCGCCAATATCCTCCAATTCGAAAAAGAGCTCCTCGGCTTCTATGTCTCCGGCCATCCGCTCAACGCTTACGAAGGTCTGATCGACGCCATCAACACCTACCCCGTCACCGAGCTCCTAAATCAGGTCGACCGCACCGAATTCCGCCTCTGCGGCATCGCCGGCAGCATCGCGAAACGTCTCTCGAAAAAGGACAACCGCCCTTGGGCCTCGTTTACTCTCGCGACGAAGCAAGCCGCCCTCCCGCTCAACATGTTTGCCGATGGCTATGCCAACTACGGCACCGCCCTCGGGGAAAACGCCCTCGTGCTCGTCGCTGGCAACATCATCGTCAATCACGAGGGCGCGCGCGTGAACGTGAAAGAGTGCTATCCGCTCGACACCCAGATCGCCGGCATCGTCAAAAAAGTCCTTTGGCTCCTCCACCCCACGCACCGCGAGCTCCCCGCCTTCCTGCGCCTCCTGCGCGAAACCCTAAACAAGCAAACCGGTGACACCCGCGTGGAGCTCGGCTTCGTCTTCGAGGACCGCGTCACCTCCATTGCGGAAGCGAGCAATGCTCTCACCTGGAAGGTCAACGCCGGTAGTTTCCAGCAACTCCGCTCCCACCCGGCCGTCGCCGGCGTGCAAATCGAAACTCGACACTTGGAGCTGAAGCAGGACCGCCGCTGGTCGAAGAAGAAATAGCGCCACTCGCGCGCAGTCCAACCGCCTTCTCCTGTCCCTCACGCCTTCTGCTGTAGCGGCGGTCTATGACCGCTGTTCACTCGCCATCCGCACCATCGCCGGCACGCTGCACCGATTACCAGCTTCCCCTTTGGTCGGCTTTCGTGTGTCTCGTGGTGACAAATGCCCGACCAGACCACGCTCAACCACGCCGCCCGCATCATCGGCTCCATCTCCGCCGACCGCCGCGCCGACGTCGCCCTACGCTTTTACTTCGAAGCGCACCGCTACATCGGCGCCCGCGAGAAGCGTGAGATCAGCCACGCGGTCTTCCTCTACTTCCGCTGGCTCTCGTGGCTCGACGAAAAGTCTTCGCTGCAAAAACGCATCGAGCACGCGGCGATTTTGCACGAGCGCTTCCTCGCCAATCCCAAGTCCGTGAAGGTTGAGGCCCTCGCGGCCCTCGCCGTGCCCAAGTGGCTCGCGTCCGAGATGGATCTCCCGCCCGACTACCTGCGCCAGCTCCAGCGCGATCCCTCCCTCTGGCTCCGCGCCCGCCCCGGCACCTCCGCCGTCCTCGGCCGTTCCCTCTTCGCCTGCGAGTTCAGCCAGCTCGTGCCCGACGCCCTGCGCTTCACCGGCAAACAGGACCTTTTCAAAACCGAGCAATTCAAACTCGGCGAATTTGAGATTCAGGATCTCGCCTCTCAGTTCGTCGGTCTCGCGTGCGCGCCCAAGCCCGGCGAGACGTGGTGGGACACCTGCGCCGGCGAAGGCGGCAAAACGCTCCACCTCGCCGATCTGATGGCCAACAAGGGCACCGTCTGGGCCACCGACCGCCACTCCGGCCGCCTCGAAACCCTCAAACGCCGCGCCGGCCGCGCCAAACTTTTCAACTACCGCACCGCGCTCTGGGATGGCTCGGCCAGCCTCCCCACCAAAACCAAGTTCGACGGCATCCTCGTCGATGCGCCGTGCAGCGGCGTCGGCACCTGGCAGCGCAACCCGCACGCCCGTTGGACCACCACGCCCGAGGATGTCAGCGAACTCGCCGCGACCCAACTCTCGCTGCTCAACCAAGTCGCCGGCTCCCTCAAACCCGGCGGTCGCCTGATCTACTCCGTCTGCACGCTCACGCGGAGCGAGACGACGGCCGTCGCCAACACCTTCGGCGCGGCCCATCCCGAGCTGGAGCCACTCCCGCTTCCTTTGGCCACGAGTTCGAGCACGCAGCCCACCGCTCCCAGCTCGCAGCTCTTTCTCTGGCCCCACGAGATCAACGCCAACGGCATGTTCATCGCCGCGTGGACCCGCAAAAAATAACGTCCGAAACGGTCCGCGCCGACTTCAACGACCTCTCGGCTGTCGTCCACTACACGCGCGCCGCGCATGAGCTCGGCCTCTGGGCCTCGGAGCGCGCGCTCATCGAGCGTTTCTTCCCGGACAAGTCCGCCTCCCTCCTCGAGGCGGGCTGCGGGGCCGGGCGCGTCACGCTCGGCCTCTGGTCGCTGGGCTACCACCACCTCACGGCCTTCGATTTCGCCGAGGAGCTCGTCGACCAGGCCCGCAGCCTCGCCGCCGAACGCGGGGCTGACGCCGGTCCCACGGCGATCGCGTTTCACCACGCCGATGCCACCGTGCTGAGCACTGTCTCCGCCTTTGCCGACCGCCAGTTCGCCGGCGCACTCTTCATGTTCAACGGCCTGATGCAGATCCCCGGCCACGCCCACCGTCGCGCCGCGCTCCGCGAGCTCCACCGCGCCTGTGCCCCGGGCGCACCCCTGCTCTTCACCACCCACGATCGCGACTCCTCCCCCACCGAGCGCGCGCTCTGGCGCCTCGAGACCATCCGTTGGACGCGCGGGGAACAGGACCCGCGCCTCGTCGATTTCGGCGACCGCTACTTCGAAGACGAGGCCGGCCGCACGTTCATGCACCTGCCGAATCGCGAGGAAATCCTCGCCGATCTCGCCGCGACCGGGTGGACGCACGAGTTCGATGCCATGCGCACCAAAATCGCCCAGGAGTCACGCGACGTGCTGAACTTCTCCGACGAGTGCCGGTTTTGGGTTGCCCGGAAAGCGTAGGCGAACTCGCGCAGTGCGCGATTCGCACAAACCGTCAAGTGGCCGGGCCTCACCTGCTGGTAAGCTTTCGACTATCCCACCGATGAGCCACTACCGCCAAGCCGTCCTCCGTGCGCTGGAGCAGATCGAAAGCAGCCTGCGCCAGCCGCTCTCGCTCGACGCCCTCGCCCGCCACGCGGGCTTCTCGCTCTGGCACTTTCACCGCATCTTTGCCGAGCACACCGGCGAATCGCTTGGCGGCTATCTCCGGCGTCGCCGCCTCACGGCTGCGGCCACCGACCTCGCGCAGACGAAGCGCCGGATCCTCGATATCGCCCTCGACTACCAATTCGAGTCTCACGAGGCATTTTCACGCGCCTTCAAATCCGCCTTTCGCACCACCCCACTGGCCTTCCGGCGCACCAGTAGTCTCGCATGGCTGCACACCCGCCCGGCCCTCACCCCGCCCCGCCTCCACCGTCTTCCCGCCCAAACCTCCATGACCCCGCAAATCATCGATCTGCCCGCGCTCCATTTGCTCGGCCTCACGGCCCGCTTCATCGGCCCTATGTCGCCTGACGCGAACAACCTCGCCGTCATTCCGCCGCTCTACCATCGCTTCCACGCGACGAGTGCCCGCCTGCCCGAGCCGCGGGACAAATACCTTTACGGCGCCTGCCGCTGCCCGGCGGAGTCCACGCGCAAACATCCCGACGAACTGGAATATCTCATCGGCATTAATGTGCCCGCGAAAACTCCCTCGCCCGCCGGCACGGAACTCTGGTCGATCCCAGCCTCGACCTACGCCCTCTTTGTGCACCGCGGCCCGGTTGCCCGCCTAGAAGAGACGATCAATTACGCCTTCGGGACTTGGCTGCCACGGTCAGACTACGTCCACACCGGCGGGCCGAACTTTGATCGGTCGGACGAACGCTACCGCGATGGCGGCGACGACTGTGAGTTCGACTTTCTCGTGCCGGTGCAGCGCGCGACGGAGAAAACTCCGTCACGCCGCGGCACCTCTCGAAACTAAACTCAGAATCCGGTCTGCAGCGACAGCGAAACCCGGCTGGCCGGCTTGTCGCCGCTGCGGATATCGCCGGCGTAGCCGAGCGAGGCGCTCCAGTTCTTCGCGAAGAAGAGCGTGGCTGCGCCACCGAGCTCGATTCCGCTGCCATCGCCATCCTCGACGCTGATCGTCGTGGTGCGGGTGAAGTTGTTGGCGAGTTTACCTGAGACGCTGCGGCTCTTGTTGGTGAGTTCACCGTGCCACGCCGCGCGGAAATCGAAGCGGACGAGATGCGCCGCCACCTTCGTGTTGGTGCCGAAGTCGAGGCCGAGAGTGCCGGCCGAGCTCTTTGCCTGCTGTCCGTCAAAATCCATGGAGAGCATCGGGATATCCTTCTCGGAGTAACCCGCCAGTTTCACCCGCTCCGTCCGCAAACCGAGCCAGGGGCGGAGATTCAGGCCGGACGCCTCCACCTCCCACGCGGCCCGCACGCCAGCGCCCCAATGGTCGCCGCTGCCCTTGGCGTTGGTCTGGAAGCCGCCGAACGCCGTCGAACGATGGATGCCCTTGGTGTCGAGATTGCCGTAGTCCGCATCGACCGAGAGTGAGATGGGGCCGCCGCGCCAGACGCCATAGACGCGTCCCGTGAGGTCTTCCATTTTGTAGTTACCACCGGCGGCGGAAATCTTCGTCGTCAGGCGGCCCGTGTTGATCGCGGCACCGGCGAAGAAACCGTCACTCACCCGCACATCCGCGCCGGCCGTGATCACCTGGGCGGTGTAGTTGAACTTGCGGCGATATCCGTCCACATCGCGGTTGCCGTCACCGTAATTGAACGTGACATAAGCATCGGCCCGGCCGACGGCGCGATTGCCGCCGCTCACTTGGGCGACGCGAGTATCGAGCGCCGCCGCCGACAACGACTGCAACGCCAGCGCCGCGGTCCCTTGCGTCGCGGCGAATCCGAGCACCGGCTCCGGATTGAGTGCCTCGACGACGGTTTGCGCGAGGAGCGCATGTGTCTTGCCGGTGGGATGGATGTCATCGAAAAAGACATAGTTGTTGGCGTCACCGCCACCACCCGCGGCCGCCGGCGCGAGCACAAAGGACGTCACGTTGGTAAAGCCGAAGGCCTTGTAGTCGAGGACGAGGCGGTCCAACACGCCCTGCAAATCCAGATAGAGCACATTCACATCCGCCGCCGCGGCCGAACTCGTGATCGTGCGCAGACGGGAGGTAATTTCGTTGTTGAAGGCATTGGTCGCCCGGAGCCCGAGCGCGACGCCCGTGCTGCCGCCCGACAACGCACGCGGCGTCGCCCCGATGTTCGGAAGGCCGCCAACCACGATGTTCTTCGCCCCGAGACCAATGAGCGTCTGAACGCCATTGGCCGTGGCGACGGCGGCATTGAAGCCGGCGACGTCCAAGGCGGCGGGATTGGCGGGCGTCGTGGCCGCAGTCAGCGCCGGGAGGACGTCATTCGGCCCAAACAAAACGGTAAACAAGTCGGTCTTGGCCGGGCTGATCGCGCGGGACTGGAAGAGCGCGAGCTGCACCGAAAATGACGGCGGCAGCGTGCCGGAGCCCTGAGCCGTCGCACCACCGAAGGCAAAATTGAGATTGGTCTTCTGCGTCGCGGGCGCGGTCACCGCGGGGACGATGGTGTTGCCGAGGAGCTCGGTGAAGACGCGGCCACTCGAAAAGCGGCCCTGGAAATACTGCGGCGGCGGATTGGGCGCACCCAACGGAGTCGTCGCAGCGAGCAGATTACCATTGTCGCTCAGGCTGTCGCCAAACGTGAACTGGCTGGTGAAGGTGCGGTTTTGGGCGGAGGCGACCGAAGCCAGCGCCGACAACGTCACCATCAAAGCACCGAAACGAGGGAGGGTTTTCATAGAGGGTTTGGGCAAATGAACCCCGCTAGCGAACCGCGCCGGCCCGCCCGGGGCAAGCCACAAGCCCGTCCGTCTGCTCATGCCCAGACTTGCTCCGCGCGCCACCCACCGTAGCGTCTGCCCTTCATGTTTGCCGGACTCGATGATCGCACCTGGCTCTGGGTGGCGGCGGGGTGCTACCTCGCCGGCTTCCTGCTGGGCACGCTGTCGCTCCTGCGGGGTGGCCGCCCGTCCGGTGCGGCGATGTATATCCTCGTCGCGGGGGGCTACGCGCTCCAGCTCTTGGGCCTCGGTCTGCGAGGGAAAGCCGTGGGCGGCTGCCCGCTGGGCAACCAGTTCGAGGTGTTTCAATTCGTCGCCTGGTCCGCCATTACTCTCTACCTCGTGATTGGCGTCACGTTTCGGAACAGCCTGCTCGGCTACTTCACGTCCTGCCTCGCCACTGCCCTCACCGTCCTCTCGCTATCGCTGCCGAGTTGGGATGCCGCCACGCGCTCCCACATTTTCGGTGGCAACCCGTGGATCGAGCTTCACGCGGCGCTCGCCGTTTTCAGCTACGGCGTTTTCGGCCTGCTGGCGCTCACCTCGTTCATGTATCTCGCCCGCAACCGCTCCCTGAAATCCAAGGAGCTCAGCGGCTGGGTCTCATTTCTGCCGTCAATTTTTGACCTCGACCAGATCGGCGTCCGCCTCCTCGGCAGTGGCGTGACCATCCTCGCCATCTCCCTCCTCGTCGGCGCCAACTACTGGTTCCGCGACACGGCCTCGGCCAACTCGATTAAAATTCTGATCACAGTCGCTGTTTGGGTAGCCTATGCCGTGGCCCTTGGCCTCCGTTTGGCAGGCCGCCTGATCACCCGCCGTTTTGCCTGGACGGGCATCGCGCTCTTCGCCGCCGCCCTGCTCTCGCTCGAAGCCGTCGATTCGAGCCGCCATCCTGCGACCAAGCCCACCGCCACGGCGGTCAAGCCATGAGCGCCGAGGGCTTGTTTGTAATTGGCGCCACGCATCACCGCGCGCCCCTGGAGGTGAGAGAAAAACTCGCCCTCGCCGCCGATGCCGCCCATGCCCTGCGCGCCGAGCTCGCGACCATCGCCGGTTTGCACGAATTCGCCGTGCTCAGCACCTGCAACCGCATCGAGTTCTACGGGGTCACGTCGCATCCCGAAGTGGCCCACCGCGTGTCGGCGGCGTTTTGCGCCCGGCAGAATTTCAATCACGCCGAGTTCGAGAAATTCCGCCTTCGTCTCCACGGTCCGGACGCGGTGCGCCATCTCGTCGAGGTCGCCGCCGGCCTCGACTCCCAGATGATCGGCGAAACCGAAATTTTTGGTCAGGTCAAAGACGCTTACGCCACCGCGCAGAGCCTGCGCACGACCGGTCCGGTGCTGAATCGCGTTTTCCAAAAGGGATTTCAGGCCGCCAAGCACGTCCGTGCCACCACTGCGATCAACGAGGGCCAGGTCAGCGTGGCCAATGTCGCGGTCGATCTCGCGCTGAGCATCTTCGGTAGTCTCACCTCGACTCGCATCCTCCTCTTGGGCGCCGGCGAGATCGGCGAAAAGACGGCCAAGGCCTTTCAGAGTCGCGGGGCCGCCTCGCTTACCGTCGCGAGCCGTCGCTTCGAACGCGCCATGGAGCTCGCCACCGTGCTCGGCGCCAGCGCCATGCCCTTCGAGCAGCGCGAGGCCCGGCTGGCGGAGTTCGACATCGTCGTGTGCGCCACGTCAGCGCCCGACCTCGTGGTCTCGCTCGCTTCGACGCAATCCGCCATGCGCCGCCGCCCCGCGCAACCCCTGTTCTTCATCGATCAAGCCCTGCCGCGCGACGTCGACCCGGCCGTCACCTCGCTCGAAAACGTCTTTCTCTATAACCTCGATGATCTCGCCAAGATCGCGGAGGAGAACCGGTCCGCGCGCGAGGCCGAGCTTACCAAGTGCCGCGCGATCGCCTCGGAAAAAGCGGAATCTTTGTGGCGACAGGTAGAACGTCAGGTCGCCGCGCTCGCCGGCCACACGTCGCCGGGCGTCAGCCCGACTTTCGCCCGCTCGCCGCAACCGTAGTCGCCGGCACGCACACTAACCACGGCCCAACGCCACTCGCGCGCGATCCATCGCCGCGGAGAGTTCCTCGGTCTTCATCGGCTTCGTAATGTAGTCGTCCATGCCGGCCGCGAGGCAAAGTTCCCGGTCGCCCTGCATCGCATTGGCCGTGAGCGCAATGATCCACGGGCGATCCATACGATCAGGGAAGAGCGCGTTGATCTGGCGCGAGGCCTCGAGGCCGTCCATTTCCGGCATCTGCACGTCCATCAACACGACGTCGTAGCGCTGCCGTTTCACCGCATCGAGCGCCTCGTGACCATTCGCGGCGATATCCGCCCGGAATCCCAGTTTCGCGAGCATGAGCAGCGCGACCTTTTGATTCACGATATTGTCTTCCGCCAACAGCAGTCGCTCCGAGCGCGAGGCGGTGGCCGCCGCCGCGACCACAAACGGATGGGCCGATACCGGCGAAGGCTCATTTCCCTCCGGACGAAACAAACCCGCCAACACATCGAACAACTGCGCGGGCTTGGCCGGCTTCGTCAGAAATGAGGCAAACAGCTGGGACTCGACCGCGATGTCGCGTTCGCCCAGCGAGGACAACATCACCATCGGCATCGCCGCCGCTTCACGCAGCCGGCGGATTTCCCGCGCCAGCCCGACGCCGTCCATCTCCGGCATGTGCATGTCGAGCACGGCGACATCGAAGAGTTGGCCGTCCCGCAACCACGCAAGTGCCTCCCGCGGCGTGCTGGCCGCATGCGCCTCCATGCCCCACCCCCTCGCCACATCGACGAGGATGCGGCGATTCGTCGCATTGTCGTCGACGACGAGGAGTCGCCGTCCCGCCAAATGCATCTGACCGGGCGTGTGCCAAGGGCGCGGCTTCGCCGCACAGGGCTCGACCACGATGGAAAAATGAAATGTCGATCCGCGGCCCACTTCGCTCTCCACGTCCATCGTGCCGCCCATGAGCTCCGCGAGCCGCTTGCTGATGGCCAGCCCGAGACCCGTGCCGCCAAACTTGCGCGTCGTCGACGCGTCGACCTGTGAAAATGAGCGGAACAACCGCGCCTTGCCCTCCGGGGGAATTCCGATGCCCGTATCTCGCACCGCAAACGTGAGCGTCACCTTGCCGTCGTCGTGCGCCTCAGCCCGGGCACTCAACATCACTTCGCCCTTTTCCGTGAACTTCACCGCATTGCCGAGAAGATTGACCAGGACCTGCCGCAGACGCGTCGCATCGCCTTTCACCGTGCCCGGCACGCCGTCCGCCACTTCGTAGAGCAGGTCGAGTCCCTTCTCCGCTGTGCGCGGCGACAGCAAGTCGAGCGCTCCCTCGATACACTCGCGCACGCCAAACTCTGCATTCTCCAACTCCAGCCGCCCCGACTCGATCTTCGAGAAATCCAGAATGTCGTTGATGATCGTCAGCAACGCATCGCCGCTGTGGCGGATCGTCTCGACGTAGTCTTTCTGCTCGGGCGCCAGCCTCGAATCGAGCAGCAGCGAGGTCATGCCGATCACGCCGTTCATCGGCGTGCGGATCTCGTGACTCATCATCGCGAGAAACTGGCTCTTCGCGAGATTGGCCGCCTCCGCCGCGTCCTTGGCCGCCTGCAACTCGTCGGCCCTCCGCTTCTGCTCGGTGATGTCGACGATCGTCGCGACCTCCTGACAAGTCCCCGTGAGGGGATTGAGGAAGGAGTGCATCGTAAAATACGTCCACACCACGGATCCGTCCGCCCGGAGGTAACGTTTCTCGAGCGAAAATTGATCGATCTCGCGCCGGTTCATGCGCTCCTGCCAGCCGCGTTGGATCTCCCGGTCATCGGGATGCGTCACCGCCACATAACTCTCCATATCCAGCGATCGTTCGACTGGGACTCCGGTGATCTTCTCGTGCGCCGGGTTGACCAGGTGAGTCTCGGCCCGGCCCGCTTCCATCCATGAAACGCCCACTGGCAGATTCTCGTAGATAAACTTGAACTGCGTCTCCTGCCGCGCCCGCTCTTCTTGGGCGCGCTTCAGAGCCGTGATGTCCACGATCGTCGAAAGCTCCTCGTAACCGCCATCGGCCAGGGGCCGCCGTTGCTGGGTCAGGACGATCCACACCGCGCTGCCATCCGGCCGGCGATAGCGTTTCTCGATCGAGTAGGCGTTGATCTCGCCGGCGACCATCCGCGCCACTTCTCGGAGTTGCGCCGCCCGTTCCTCTGGAAAACTGATGCGGTCAAACACCCCGGGCTGCTCCATCTCTTCGCGGGAGAGTCCGCAGATCCGGAGATGGGCGTCGTTGATATGGCGCACCACGGAACCGTCGGCCCGCACCCGCCGCCACGAGATGCCGGTGGGCGACGCTTCAAAGATAAACCGGAACTGCTCTTCCGCCCGCACCAGATTTTCCTCGGCCCGCTTGCGTGAAGTGATGTCGACCACGGTCGACAGCTCCTCGCTGCTCCCGTCCGGGTAACACCGGCGTTTTTGCGTTAAAAGCGCCCAAACAATTGTGCCGTCGCGATGCCGGTAGCGTTTCTCAATCTCGAAATGATCGATCTTCCCGGCCGTGAGATCGGCATAATGCTTCTCCTGCACCGCATAATCTTCCGCGACGCTGATTTCCTTGAAGATTCCCGGTTTCATCGACTCCTCCCGCGTCAGTCCACACACCCGCAGATGCGCATCATTGATGCGTCGGGAAACCACTCCGTCCGCCCGCATGTGCCGCCAGTAGATACCGATGGGCGCAGTCTCGAAGATAAACCGGAACTGCGCCTCCGCTCGCGACAGCTCATCCTGGATGCGCTTGCTCTCGGTGATGTCGAGCTGGAGCGCCATGAACCCGGTGACCTTGCCCGCTTCATCTCGCAGCGGCTGCAAATCAAGCTGCACCCAGAACATCCGACCGTCCTTGGCATAGTTGAGCACCTCACCCGAAAACGGCTGGCCACGCTCCCCGGCCTCGGAGATCGCGCTCACTGTGGCCAGATCGGTCGCCGGACCGTGTAATATCTCCCCGGGGCGCCGTCCCTTTACCTCGTCCAGTAGATAGCCGAAGAAACGCGTGAAACTATCATTCACCCATTCGATGCGCCAGTCGGCATCCATGAGCACGACGACGTTCGCCGTGCGGCTCGCGACCAGCGCCAGCCGCCGCACCTCCGCCTCCGCGTCCCGCATCCCAGCGGTCATTTTGTCCGCCCGCACCAGCGCCTGCACCCGCGAATTCACCAACGCCCAGGTCAATCCACCGGCGAGGAGGCTTACGAGGCCTCCTCCGCCCAAGATCACCCACGCCAACCAGTAATTTCCCTGCGCCTCAAAGGCCGGCGTCGCCCGCACGCGCAAGGTCCAGGCCCGCCCGTAAATCGGCACTTCGATCGAGTCTGCGACCCGGGGCCGGTCAACGAGCTGTTTCCAGTGGGAATCATCCATCGCCACCGTGCCATCGGCATCGAAGATCAGCGATTCTGTCGTGGCTCCACCGCTTTCATACGCCTCCAAGTCGACCAAGCCTTCCGCGGCATCCAGCACCCCGCGCAGCAACCAGTCCGGTCGCACCGCCGCGTAGACCCACCCCCGCACGGCCGCCTCGCGCTGGTCCTCGGGCGGGACCACTCCGTCTCGAAAAACCGGCAGGAGGAGCAGACAGCCGGGCACCGTTTCATTCCCTTCCACCAAGGCGATCCGCCGAGTGATCACCGGTGCGCTGCGCCGCGCCGACTCCTCTGCCGCGGTCCTCCGGGTATTGCCAGAGAGAATGTCGAGGCCGAGCACGCTGCGATTGCGTTCCAGGGGATCAATGTGGGTCACAATCCCGCCCCATTGACTGTTGCCGCGACGTTCCGCCTTAAACTCCGCCAACCCGTCCGCCCGCACCCGCGCCTCGAGTGCCTCCAATTGGGAGCGGTCGATGCGTTCGACGTAGCCGAGGCCCACTACGCCGCGGTCAAAGAATCGCGCCACCGATTGCGCATAACCCCGCCACTCCGCCTGACTGAGGGTCGACTGCACGTCGACAAACGAGCGCCCTCCGTAGAGGGCCTCGGCGGCCGCATGAAACCGCACCGTGATCGCCGCGTAAACCCGCTCCTTCAAACGCTCGAAACGCACATGGTCCTGCGCGTGCATTTCGAGCCGCACCACGAAACCACCCACCGCAGAGATGCCGAGCCCCAACGCCAACACCAGCCACGGTAACATACGGCTGCGCACCTGACGCTGGGAAGGGGGGCGGGCGTGACCTGACATCGGCGCGGGACGAAATCAGATTCGCGGACTTTGACGACTCATCTTTGCAACCAAGCTAGAGATATCGCCCCAGCCAATCCGCTGCTGTCCCGCTGGCCGGCACGCTCAGCAGCGCCCGCAGCCGGGCCGACTGGGCTGCCGTCCGCGCTTGCCGGCCCGGATCGTGCAAACAGGCCTGCAACTCTTCCGCCAGCGCCTCCGGCGTCGCCGCGCCTTGGATGAACTCGGGATACATCGCCTCCTTGAGCAAGATGTTCGCGATCCCAAGGTGCTCCACCTTCACGAGGAGCCGCCCCAGCCAATACGTCACCGGATCCGTGCGATACGTTACCGCGCCGGGAATCCCCGCCAGCGCGCAATGCATCGACATCGTGCCACTCGACGTCAGCACGGCCGACGCCGCCACGGGCTGACCCGTCGCCACGAGCCGCACATTCGTCGGCGGGTGCGCGGCCGCCAGTTCCACCCGGATCGCTTCGCTGGGATAAATCACGGCCGCGTCTTTCGCCCCTGACCGCACGAAGCCCGCGAGCACCGCGGGAAAAATCTTCCTCACCGCCCCCACTCTGCTTCCCGGCAGCAACAATACCGGCCCCGCGGAATCAAACTTCACCGGCGCCACGTAGTCCGGCGCGACGAACGGATGCCCCACAAACTCCACCGGCAACGTCGTGTCCGCGTAAAACTTCGGCTCAAAGGGGAAAATCGCCGCCAGCCCGTCGAGGTGCCTCGCCATCTCAAACCGCCGCCCCGCCCGCGACGCCCACACTTGCGGGCTGATATAATACAACGTCTTCGTCGACCCGCCCGCCTTGGCCGAAAATCCGCGATCAAACAGCCCCCGCGCAATCCGTAGATTCAGCCCCGATGAGTCCACGAAACACACCGCCCGCGGCTGATGCTCACCTACCCAGCGCACCACCTCGCCGATCAGCGCCCGATAAAACGAAATCCGCCCCAGCACCGCGAAGCCGATCGACGAACTCCCCGTGAGATCGTGCAACAACTGCGCTCCAGCCGCCTCCAGCCGCGGTCCACCGAGCGCTGCAAACACGAGCTCCGGCCGCTTCGCCCGCAGTTCCCGCACCATCCGCGCCGCATGCTCGTCGCCCGAATGCTCGCCCGCGACGATCAGCACGTCCACGCGCGCCCCTGCCGGAGCCGGAAGTCGAAAAGGCAACGCGCGACTCATGGGTAGCCGCACGCCTTAGCGTGCGGTCCTCTCTTGCACTGTCACCGATGCGCCCCCCGCTTCGCCGCGTGCACCACCTTTGAAATTCCGCTTCATTTCTGCGCCGCGCGGATCTGCTCCGTGATCGTGATCGCCACTTCGAGTGCACTCTTGCCGAGGGCCGCGCCGACTTTCGGCTGCTTCGCCTGCATCACCGCGTCGACGAAACTCGCCAGCTCCAGCGCCAGCGGCTCGCCTTTCTCGATGGGGATTTCCTTCACCGGGATCGCGCTCAGGTCGCCGGGCTTCACGAGGCCGATCTTCATCTTCAGCCCGTAGGCGATGATGTCGCTCTTCTTAACGAGATGTCCCGCCTGGTTCATGAAATCCAGCGAGAGGTAGGCGTCGCCCTGGAAAATTCGGATCTCGCGCGCCTTCTTCGTGCTCATGCGGCTCGCGCTGAGATTGGCCACGCAGCCGTTGGCAAACTGGATGCGCGCATTCGCGATGTCCTCGCTCTTCGACAGCACCGTCACACCCACGCTGTCTATCTTCGCGATCGGCGATTTCACGAGCGCCAGCACGATACCGATGTCATGGATCATCAGATCGAGCACCACGCCGACTTCCGTTCCACGCGTCTGGTAGGGCGCGAGGCGCTCCGCTGTGATGTAGCGCGGCTCGTCGATTTCCTTTTCGAGGAAACTCATCACCGGATTGAAATGCTCGATGTGCCCCACTTGCACGATGCGGTTGGCGGCCCGCGCCGCCGCCAGCACTTGCTCCGCCTCTTCGAGCGAGGCGCACAGCGGCTTCTCGATCAGCAGATGAGCACCCTTTGCAAGCAAGGGCAGCGCCACTTTGGCGTGCAAATCCGTCGGCACCACCACTGAAACCGCGTCACACGCCGCGCCGAGCTCCTCGAGGGTCGCAAACCGCCGGCAATTAAACTTCGCGCAAATCTCCGCCGCCCGCGCATCACTCGTCTCGTAAATGCCGGCGAATTCGACGGCCGGGAGGGACGCGTAGATGCGCGCGTGATGCTGGCCGAGCGAGCCAACGCCGACGACTCCGCACTTAACCTTGGGCTTTGCCATGCGCTGACCGTAGTGGCGGGCCGGGGCTCGGCCATAAAAATCCTCCGTAGGTCGCGCGCGCCGCCTGCGCGTTTCCCTCGCTTGCCACTCCCGCGCCACCCCAAACACTCACCCACTGCCCATGCGCACCTCGATTCTGCTCCGCTACTCCCCTCTCACGATCGCGACCGTGGGCGGATTGATCGCCGTCCTCGAGTCTCTGCTCATCGTCTTTGGCACCGTCGCGATCTTCGGGCTGGCGCCCGAAAAACTCAGCCACGCGCTCTTTCTAACGATGCTGTGCCCCGCCCTCATCGCCCCGCCCATGATCTACTTTCATTGCCTCGCGGTGCACCGCGGCGAAAGCGCGCGGCGCGAACTCGCGGCGACCAACCAAAAGCTCGAACTCGCGCTGACCGAGGTGCGCGAGTTGAAAGGCCTGCTGCCGCTCTGCGCGTGGTGCAACAAAGTGCGCGACGACGAAGGGTATTGGTCCAAGGTCGACGCGTTCCTCCACAATCACACCCGTGCCGAGATCACGCACAGCATTTGTCCGGAGTGTTCGGCGCGCGAGATTTCGCGAATTCCGCCGATCAGGTAAACGCCGCCTAGGCGAGTCGGCCGTTGGTGAGCACGAGTTGGCGACCGGTCTTGGCCGCGTGGGCGACGTTGTGCGTGACCAGCACGAGCGCGGTTCCCGTCTCACGGCAAAGCGCCAGCAGCATCTCGATCACGACGTCCCCGGTGTGTTCGTCCAGGTTCCCCGTAGGCTCATCCGCCAGCAGCAGCTGCGGCGAATTCATCAGCGCCCGCGCCACGGCCACGCGCTGCCGTTCACCGCCCGAAAGCTGCGTCGGCAAATGCGTCGCTCGCTCCGTCAACCCCACGCGTTGCAGCAGTTCGTCGGCCCGCGCCCGTTCCTTCGCTCCCGGGGCCTTCAACATTCGCGCCGCCATCAGCACATTGGCTCGCGCGTCGATTTCCGGAATTAGGTAGAACGATTGAAACACGATTCCGAGAAACACCGCGCGCCGGCTCGCCTTCGCCGGCGCTCCGCCCCACGCGAGCGTGCCGGCATCCGCGCTATCAAGGCCTGCGAGGAGGTTGAGCAGCGTCGATTTGCCTGACCCTGATTCGCCGCGGATGCTCACGCTCTCACCTGCTGCGACCGTCAAGTCCACGCTGCGCAGCACCTCGATGCGGCGGTCACCGCTCTGGTAGAATTTCTGCAGGCCAGTGGCCGTCAGCACCGGATCGCCCCTGGTCATTGACTGAATTGGGTTACTCACTGCGCAACGCCTCCACGGGTTTGAGTCGCGCCGCCCGCCAGGCGGGGATCAGCCCGGCCAGAGTCGAGATCACAATCGACATCACCACCGTCAGCACGAGATCGCTGGTGAGGGTGTGTGAAGGCAGATCGGAAAACTGATAAAACTGCCGCAGCGTGTCCTGCCGTTGCATGATCTTCGCGATGCCGTGCACGAGGTCGTTGCGGATCGCGAGCACGCCGAAGCCCAGGCCGACGCCCGCCAGCGTGCCCGTCACGCCGATGATAAAGGCTTGCGCGCAAAAGCACAGCGCCACATCGCGCGCCCGCGCACCCAGCGCGCCGAGCAGGCCGATCTCGCGGGTCTTTCGCACGACGGAGATCAGCAGCGAACTCATCACCGAAAACGCTGCGATGATCACGATGAAGAGCAGCAGAAAGAAATTGATGCTCTTCTCCAGGTTCAGCACCCACAGGAAATCCTCCCAGCTCTCCATCCACGAAAATGCCCGCATCGTCGGCGGCAGGGTCGTGGCATTCAGCCGCGCCACCACGGCGTGTTCGTTCTCGCCGTCTTTCACCCGCACGTAGATGCCGTGCACGCCCTTGCCAAGGCCGTAGAGGTCCTGGGCCGCGCGCACGGTCCCGTAGATCGTGCTGCTGTCGAGTTGCTGGTGCCCGATATAAAGATCGCCGATCACCCGAAACTCCCGTGGCAGAAACACCTCGTCGCTCTTCATCTTTTCAATGATGAGCGGCGAATAGATCTCAATCTTGTCGCCGATTCGCACCCCGAGCGAATTCGCCAGCGCCGAGCTCATGATCACTGAATCATCGTCGAGCGCCGCCAGGGAGCTGCGCGGGTTCACAAACCGGCCGAGCTGGGTGACACTTTCCACCGAGTTGACGTCGACGCCGCGAAACATCGGGTAGGCCGTGCGTCCGGCGGCGAGCACCGCCACCGCGCCCTTGGCATACGGCGTCGCCGCGGCCACGCCGGGCGTCGCGCGCACCTTGGCCAGAATCTCCCGCGGATCGGCCACATAGCCGCGCGCCTTAACGTCGATCTCGCCTTCCGTCTCCACGATCATCCGGCGGATCTCGTAGCCGAATCCTCCCATGACACTGGTCACGATCACGAGCACCGCCACACCGAGCGTCACCCCCAGCACCGAGATCGCCGTGAAGAACGGAAACCGCCCGGTCGGGAAGAGCTGCTTAAACGCGAGGTAGAGATACCAGGGCATCGGACTAGATATACCGCCGGGTTGCCGAGCTCACAGAGAAGATGGGGTCATACGCGCCTCTCTGTGTTCTCCGTGCCTCGGTGGTTCCATTTATGCCGACCCGGGACGCAGCTGCGGGAACAGAATAACGTCGCGAATGCTCTCGGCGCCCGTGAGCAAGATGCACAAACGGTCGATACCCACGCCCATACCGCCCGCGGGGGGCATGCCGTGCTCGAGGGCGAGCAGGAAATCCTGGTCGATGTTCTGCTTCTCCTCGCCGGCTTGCGCCTCGAACATCGTGCGCTGCACGTCGGGGTCGTTTTGCTCGGAGTAAGCCGGCGCGACTTCCATGCCGCCAATCGTGAGTTCGAACACGTCGATCGTGGTCGGATCATCTGGCGTGATCTTGGCCAGCGGGCAGAGTTCCTTCGGCAGGTGCGTGACGAAGGTCGGCTGGATCAGCGTCGGCTCGATCTTCTTGGAGAAGATTTCGTTGGTGATCTCGAACTCTTCCCACGCCGGATTCACGCCGAGGCCGAGCTTTTCCGCGCCGGAGATCTTCTCCGCCTTGCTGCGGCTGAACCACTCGGCATCACCCGTGGCTTCGCGGATGAGGTCCTTGTATTTCACCTCGCGCCACTCGCCGCCGAAATCGATATCCTGCCCGCTCGCCGCGTGCTTGATCTTGAGCGAGCCGTCCGCGGGCTTGATCACGTCGCGAATCAGCGTCGTGAGCATATCCTTGATGAGGGTCATCATGCCGCGGTAGTCGCTGTAGGCTTGGTAAACCTCGAGCATGGTAAACTCGGGGTTGTGCCGGCGCGACACGCCTTCGTTGCGGAAAATGCGGCCGATCTCGAACACCCGATCAAACCCGCCCACCAGCATGCGCTTCAGGCGCAGCTCCGTCGCAATGCGCAGGTAGAAATCCACCCCGAGCGCGTTGTGGTGGGTCTTAAACGGCCGTGCCGCCGCGCCACCAGCCGTCGATTCCAGCACCGGCGTTTCCACTTCGATGAAGCTCTGCGTCTCGAGGAAACGGCGGATGTGCGACACAATCTTCGAGCGCGTCATCAGGCGGTGCCGCGACTCGGCGTTGATAATGAGATCGAGATAGCGCTGACGATAAATCTGCTCGGCATCCGCCAGCCCGTGCCACTTTTCCGGCAACGGCCGGAGCGCCTTGGAGACGAGGACAAACGAGTCCACCCGCACCGTGATTTCACCGGTCTTCGTCTTAAACAACACGCCGGTCACACCGATGATGTCACCCAGATCGAGTCCCTTCTTAAAGACGAGATAGCGCTCTTCCCCGAGCACATCCTTGCGGAAATAGAGCTGAATCGGCCCCTGCTGGTCCTGAATCTTCACGAACGAGCTGCCGCCTTGCACGCGGAAGGTCACGAGCCGGCCCGCGACCGTGACACTCACCACATTGTCTTGGCCGTCGACATAGAGCGCTTTCGCCTCGGCCGAAAAGTGCGTCGTCGCGACATTGGCGCGAAACGGATCGAACCCACCGGCGCGCATCTCGGCGAGCTTGGCGCGTCGCACGGCATGCTGGTCGTGGCTGATATCGAGAGGAGGTGTGTCGCTCATGGAGGGGTGGGAATTAGCGCCCTGCCCTCCCCCGGCGCAAACGGAAACTTGCGACTCCGCCACCCCGGCACACAGTTCACCTGCCGTGACGCTTCCCCTCACTTCCCTCGTCGTGAGCGCCTGCCTCGGCGCCTTGGTCGGCCTCATCCGCCAGTGGAGCGACCAAACTCACTCGCCCAACAGCGAGGTCGATCTCGGTGGCGTCCGCACCTATTCGTTTTGGGCCATGCTCGGGTGCACCGCCGCCTTCCTCGGTGAGGCACACGCTCCGATGCTGCTCGCCGTCGTCGTCGCCCTCATCGGCCTCCATCAGGTCGTCGCCATGGCGCGCAACGCCACCGCCCCCCTCCCCGGCGGCACCACCTTCGCCTCCACGTTACTCACTGTCCTTATTGGTGCCCTCGTCTACTGGGACGAACGTCAGGCCGCCGTCCTGATCGCGGCGACTACGGTGGTGATGCTCGGCCTGAAGCAGACGCTCCACGCTTGGACGCGCGCGTTCAAACCCGAGGATATCCGCGCCACGCTCCAGTTCGTCGCGATCACCGGCGTAATTTTGCCCCTGGTGCCCAACCGCGCGTTCGGCCCGTTTGGCGCCTTCAATCCCTACGCCACGTGGATGCTCGTCGTCCTCATCTCCGGCCTCGGCTTCGCCGGTTACGTCACCATGCGTCTCGTCGGCGCCCGCGCCGGTATTCTCCTCACCAGCGTGTTTGGCGGACTTGCCTCCAGCACTGCCACCACCCTGGCGTTCAGCCGCCGGAGCAAGGATGACCCTGCCCTATCCGAGCACTACGCGATGGCGGTCGTCGTGGCCTGTAGTGTGATGCTCCCGCGCGTCATCGTCGCCACCAGCATTATCAACGCCGATCTCGGCCTGGCTCTGATCAAACCCTTCGCCCTGATGGCGATTCCGGCCGTCGTCTACGGCGCGTGGATGTGGTTTGCCCGCCGCCCCGGGCTCAGCGTCGTCGAGACCCCGGCGCTCTCCAATCCGCTCAGTCTTAAAACCGCCATCAAGTTCGCCCTGATCTACGCCGTGGTCGGCTTGCTCGTCAAAGCCGCCACTCAATTTGACCTCATGCAGCACGGCCTGCTCCCCCTCAGTTTCGTTTCCGGACTCACCGACATGGACGCCATCTCACTCTCCATGGCCGGCAACCTCACCAGCGGTCATGTGACTCTCACCCTCGCCGCCCACGCTATCATCGTCGCGGCCATCGCCAACACCCTCCTGAAGGGTGCCTTCGCCGTCTCCCTCGGGTCCACGGTGCTGCGTCGCCAAACCACGCTCGTCCTCGGTGCCACCGCCGTCGCGGGACTCGCCGCCTTTTGGCTGGTCTGACCACGGCAGCGCGTCCGCAGTCCGGCCCTTGCGCCGCGACCGTCTCCACGCAAACTTCCCGCGCATGTCTGCCACGCTCTCACCTTTCCCCGCCACGCTCGACTGGGGCCGCCGGCCCTATGCCGAGGCCTGGCGCGCGCAGGATGACCTCGTGGCCCGGCGTATCGCCGGCGAGATCGGTGATACCCTCGTCTTTACCGAGCACCCGCCTGTTTTTACCATCGGACTCCGCGCCGGCGCCGATGCCAACCTCATCTGGTCTGCCGCCCACCTCGCCCGCGAGGGCGTCGAGGTCGTCAAAACCAATCGCGGCGGCGACATCACTTACCACGGCCCCGGCCAGATCGTCGGCTACCCGATCGTCTCCCTCGCCGCGCGCAAGGACCTTCACGCCTACCTGCGTTTCCTCGAACAGGTCCTGATCAACACCCTCGCCGCCCACGGCCTGCCCGACGCCACCCGGCGCGAGGGCAAGACCGGCATCTGGCTGGGCCCGCGCAAGATCGCCGCCCTCGGGGTCGCCGTCCGCCGCTGGGTCGCTTATCACGGTTTCGCCCTCAACGTCTCCCCCAACCTCGCCCACTTCGATGGCATCGTGCCCTGCGGCATCGCCGCCACCGACGGCACCGTCACCTCGATGGCCGCCGAGCTCGGCGCCTCCCCGGACCTCGCTACCGTCCGCGCCACCCTCGCCCGCGAATTCTGGACGCTGCTCCCGCAGCACCTTAGCGAAGCCACTCACACCGCCTAATCGGCCCTAATACTGACTCTGCTCACGTCTCGTTCCCCATTCTTCCGACTCCGCATTAGTGAAAATTAGTGTGCATTAGCGGTTAACTCCGACACCTTTCGCCTCCCTTTCCTTCATCGATGGACACCACGCGCAAACCTTCCTGGCTCCGAGCCAAGCTGCCTTCCGGCCCCGGCTATCTCGCCACGCGAAAACTCGTCGACGACAACAAGCTCCACACCGTCTGCCAGAGCGCCCAGTGCCCCAACCTCGGTGAGTGCTGGTCCCGCGGCACCGCCACCGTGATGATCCTCGGCAACATCTGCACGCGCTCCTGCAACTTCTGCGCGATCCAGACCGGCAAGCCCACCGAGCTAGACTTCGGTGAACCCGCCCGCGTCGCCGACGCCGTCGCCAAGATGAACCTCAAGCACTGCGTCATCACCAGCGTCGCCCGCGACGAGCTCGCCGACGGCGGCGCCAGCGTCTGGGCCATGACCATCCGCGCCATTCGCCATCGCTGCCCGCAAACCGCCATCGAGGTCCTCGTCCCGGACTTCAAGGGCAACATGGAGCACGTCGACACCGTCCTCGACGCCAAGCCCGACATCTACAATCACAACCTCGAGACCGTCGAACGCCTCCAGAAGCCCGTCCGCGTCCAAGCCCGCTACGACCGTTCCCGCTCCGTCCTCCGCCACGCCAAGAGCCGCGGCTTCGTGACGAAGACCGGCATCATGCTCGGAGTCGGCGAGGAGCAGCACGAGATCGAGCAGACGATCCGCGACATCGCCGCCGACAAAACCGACATCCTCACGATCGGCCAGTATCTCCAGCCTACACCCAAGCACCTCCCGATCTCCCGCTGGGCTCCGCCCGAGGAATTCGTGCACTGGAAAAACTTCGGCCTCAGCATCGGCCTCGGCGTCGTCGAGAGCGGCGCCCTCGTCCGCTCCAGCTACCACGCCGACGAACAGTCGCAGAAATACACCGGCACCGAGCACCTCAACAACGAGAACGCGCTGGCCGGAGTATAAGAAGGTGTCTCACGCTCACTTTTCGGCGAGATAGAGTTTGGCGCAGCCATAGAAGAGCGGCCGGGTAGAAACAGTAAACCCTACCGATTTAAGCATTGCCGCGAAGTTTTCGGTGCGGGCAAAATTCTCGGTGTAGACGGCAAGAGACCGATAGCAGTCCGGATTACCTAAGAACAACCGGCCAACAGCCGGAATTATCCAACGCAGGTAAAACAGGTAGGGCAAACGAAGTAGTCGCGCTCGCGGAACATAAATCTCAACCAGCGAGACCTTCCCTTCTGTTGCGAGGATTCCAAAGAGAATTTGAGCAAACCGGTTCAGTTGATCTGGCGCCAAGGTCTTCAGTCCAAAGGTAACTGCTACGCGGTCGTAACGCGCATCCGAAGGCAGCAAAAGCACATCTCCCTGACTGATTGTAACATCGTTCCAGCCATTCCTTGCGACTGCCCTTTTTGCGCCCTCACACATTCCCGCGCTAAAATCGAAGGCATCCACGCTGACTCCGTTCACCTGTTTCAGTAACGTCGTCATTTCCGCCATACCGCACATCAGATCGGCACATTTATGCCTCGGCTCCACAGCCAAGGACTTGAGACATGTCGCCCGCCAAAAATGAGCAAAACCAAACGAGGAAACCAAATTTACCTTTCCGTAAGTGGCGGACATCCGATCAAACAATCCGGAGACATAGCCCGGAGAAAACTCGAGGAGTGAGTCCTTCATGCCTTCATCCGCCCCCAGGCCCAAACACCGCACAGCCCAAATCCCAGCGCGTTGAGTGAGCCGTGCACGGCCCGCATCGTGGGCCAGTCCAGCCACGCCAGCGCCGCTACACTCCCGCGCAGCGCATAGGCGACCGCGAGAGCCATCCCGAGAAATAGCGCCACCCCGGCGCCGAGCAGCAGCGCCCGTGTCACCATCGACGCCGTGCGTAGCTCCGTCGCCAGCCGCACATGCAGCAGGCCCACCGCCATTCCGGCCAGCGCCAGGCCACACCCGGCCGCGCGCTCCAGCGCCATGCCCCAGCCGAGTTGCGTCGCGGTGATGCCCAGTGCCACCGCCGGCACACCCAACAGTGCGCCCACCGCCGCCCGCGTCGCCATTCGCGACTCCGGCAGCGCCCGCACGATCCGCCCCGCGAGCAGCGGCAGCAACAGACCCGCGAAATGAAAGTGCACCGCCGTGAGCGTCACGATCGCCGGCTCGAAGTTCAGCGGCCTCGCCCCCGCCCGATCGGCAAACATCCACGCGCCCCCGATCCCGAGAAAAATTTGCCCCGCATCCCCGCACAGCCGGTGAAACGGCCGCCGCCACCCACCGGTGCGCGCCCGCCGCCAGCCCATCGTCGCCACCAGCCCACACATCGCCACCCACGGCAGGGAGAGCAACGCCGCCGTCGTTCCCGGCACTTTCCCGCAGGCCCAGACGAGCAGCGCGGCCGCGGGCAATTGCCCCAACCGCGTCAACGCCACCAGCACCGCGATCCCGCCGCGGTCATCCTCGTCATTAGTGAGCTCCAGCGCCAGCGGCACCAGCACGAGCGCCGCGAGCAGGAGCAGCGCGAGGGCCCACACGGCATGCTGAAGGTGCGGCACCTGCCACGCCACCCATGCGGCCCACGCCACGCCGCCTATCATTGACCGCTGTTTTGCACTCATGTCGGAAAATTCTCACGCGACCACCCTACCGCGTGCGAGCTTGGAGATGAGCCGCGAACGCATCCGACTGAATCTTCCATCGCTCACACCCCGGGGAGAATATTCGGAGTTCAGCCTTCCAGCGGTGCCCGCTCACTCGGCGACCGGCCCAACGCTGATGTTATCTACCCGCAGCGTTCGCCAAAATTCCGGCGGTCGCGAAACGCGCAGACCCCGGCCTCATTTCACAAAGGTCCTCACCTCGTTGCGCTCCGTCATCCTGTCCTGCCCCATGTCCTTTGGGTCCGGGCTCCGGATCTCCGCTGTGCCTTATGCCTCGTCCGAATGAGCGTGATTGAGGCGGCCCAACGCCGCACCCGCTTTCCCGCCCGCGACCAGCTTCGCCTGACGTCCTCCGTCGCCACTTCCGGCCACGAAAAAGCCCGCCGCCAAACTCGCTGGGAGTTCGGCCGCGGGCTTCAATCCACTTTCCTGCCCGGACTCTCTCAGCCGAGCAAAGTCTGCCATTGGTTTTCGCGGGCCATGCGCGCGACTTTCAGTGCGCCGGCTGCCACGTAGTCCTTGTAGTTGTCACCCAACACGCGGACCTGCGGGCTCTCGAAGCCCTCTTCGATGAGCTTGGCCTGGAGCGCCACACCGAAACCCTTGATCAGGCTACCGCCGCCCGTGACGATCACATTGCGGAGGAGCTCCGCGACCGTGTCCGGATTAGCCCGGCCCACGAGTTCCCGGGTCATCTCAAAGGTCTTCTGGAGCAGCGCCTCGCAGCCGGCACCGACTTGCGCCGTCACGTCCAGTTTCCGCGGCTTGCCGCCGACCATGATCGTGGCGATCGCCCGGGTGGTGCCGTCTTCGGCGAGCACCCATGAGTGGCGCTCCTTGATTTCCCGCACCCGAGCCAAGGTCAGGCCGGACTCCGGATACTCCGCCAGGATACGATCGAGGATGATTTGATCGATCGCATCGCCCGCAAACGGCACGCTGAGCTGATCGTCGACCGTCGGGTAGTGCCCCTGCACCAGACATACGTCGGTCGAGCCGGCGCCGATATCAATGTAGATGGAGTTGAGCACCGGGTCTTGATAATCCGGATCGTTGAGCTGGGTCTCGTTACGCACTCCCAAGGCGGCGAGGAAGGGCTCCGGCACAAACAGCACCTTGTGAAACACGCCGCGGACGGCATTGCGGGCGTTTTCCCGAGCCACGAGATCAGAGCTCGCCGGCATGCCGATCACGGCCCGCACCTCGCGGCTACCCGTGGGCAGAAGATCGCGGAGATTGAGCGCAAAGGTCTTGGCCGCCTCGGTGTCGTGGATCACGCCACCCTGGAGGGGACGCACGAGCTTGAGGTTGCTCTTGTGCTTCAGCGCCATGCGACCGACGAGGATCTTGGCGTCGCCCGGCAGCACACCCGGCAACACATCGTCATTGGCATAGCCAACCACGGTGGGAATCAGCTCCTTGGTGAGCGTTTCGTTGGTGCCGCGGAGCGACGCCAACACGCTGGAAATATTGGTGCCCCAATCGAGTCCGACGAGCAACGTGTCGGTGGTTTGTGGCTGGGCGTTTTCGAGCACGGCAGTGTTGCCGGCGGCATGCTTGGAGGAGTTGGCTTTCATGTCTGGGATGTGGATGGGTGGATTCTACGAGGACGGTGGATTCTGACTTTGTGGCTTCAGCCCAACGCCATCGCCGGAGAGAACCGGACGGCGCGGGACGGAAAATTTTGCCGGCGAAACTGCGCGGTGCGCTCGCCTTCATCGAGGGCGTCGAGCATCGCCGGGATATCGTGCAGCGGCACCCGGCGCTGGATTTGAAAACGCTCGGGTGTGGTCTCCTGGGCCGCGTCACCTGACGCGATGGACTGCAACACGAGTCGCTTGCAGATCGTCGCCGTGCTCACCTGTTGCTGCACCCGGGCAAATAATTCCCGTAGCGTCCGCTGACAGTGCTCGGACGACATTCCAGAGCGCCGCGACCACTCCGCGATCAGCGCGGGCAACGTTTGTTGCACGATGGTGATCGCCTCCGGGGCCCGCCCTTCTGCCCGCAGCAAACAGGCTTCGGCGACCGACCGTTCGATCGTGCTCCACAGCTCGGTGGTGCGGTCGGGCAAGACGGAAGTGCAGGGTGCGACAGGCATGCGTGAGCAATTTAGCAATGCGCAGGCCACGGGTGGATGCAGTTACGTTAGTCCATTTTCTGCAGGGGATTAAAATTTCAAAAATTCGTTCGCAGCTCTTCGCTTCTTACTGATGAACACCGAGGGGGAAAATTTTTCCGCATCCCGCGGCAGCGCTCTCCTGCCGCTTACTTCCCGCACGCCCCAGCCGCTCGTCCCTCCCGCTTTGTCATAACTTTTTCGTGTAATTGGTGCGTTTCGTGGTTTCTTCCTACCCATGAAGACCCGCAAAGAGATCGTCGAAAACTGGCTGCCCCGCTACACCGGCGTCCCGCTCGAAGAGTTCGGCGAGTATATTCTCCTCACCAACTTCGACCGCTACGTCCACCTCTTCGCCCAGTGGCACCGCGTCCCCGTCCGCGGCAAAGACAAGCCGATGCCGAGCGCCACCTCCGGCGACATCACCATCATCAACTTCGGCATGGGCAGCGCCACCGCCGCGACCGTGATGGACCTGCTCAGCGCCATCAAACCCAAGGCCGTCCTATTCCTCGGCAAATGCGGCGGCCTCAAGCACCGCGCCGAGCTCGGTGACCTCATCCTCCCCATCGCCGCCATCCGCGGCGAGGGCACGAGCAACGACTACTTCCCGCCCGAGGTCCCTTCGCTCCCGGCCTTCGCCCTCCAAAAGGCCATCTCCACCACCATCCGCGATTTCGCCCGCGATTACTGGACCGGCACATGTTACACGACCAACCGCCGCGTCTGGGAGCACGACGAAGCCTTCAAGAAATACCTCAAGAAGATCCGCGCCCTCGCCATTGATATGGAGACGGCCACGATTTTCATCACCGGTTTCTACAACGAAATCGCTACCGGCGCGCTCCTCCTCGTCTCCGATCAACCGATGACGCCCGACGGCGTCAAAACCGCCGACAGCGACAAGCAGGTCGACGAGGCCTACGTCAACGATCACCTCAAGATTGGCATTGCCTCGTTGAAACAGCTCCTGAACAAGGGCCTCACGGTCAAGCACCTGAAGTTCTAGCCGTCCGTCGCTCCCGCCCCGCGCCCGCCCCTCCCCGGGCCGCCGCGCGCCGCGGCTCTCGCGGTGGACGCGACCTGCGACGCCCGCTCGGCGCTCCGCGCTATCCGCCGAGTTGTTTCACCATCGCGTGAATCATCCGTGGCAGATCGTAGGGAAACCGCGCAGTGATCAGGTTGCCATCCACCACACAGGGCTCGTCGAGCACCGTCGCCCCCGCATTGGCGAGGTCCGGATGGATATTCCACACCGCCGTCGCCCGCTTACCCTTCAAGATCCCCGCACTCACCATCACCCACTGGCCGTGACAAATCGCACAGGTCGGTTTGCCCGCCTCCCACATGCCGCGGACGAACGCCTGGGCCCGCGGATCAGCGCGCAATGCATCCGGATTCCAGCAGCCGCCCGGAAATATGCACGCTTCGTAGTCGGCCACTTTCGCCTCGTCGAGATAGCGGTCGATCTTGATCCACCCCGCATTCTCCATGAGCCGGATCGCCAGCACGTGCGTCGCACACTGCGCCGGGAAACGCAGCCCGAGCGTCGGATGAAATTCCCCCACCCGCGGCGACACCACGTGCACCGTCGCGCCGTGCTCCGTGAGCCAGCGGATCGAGCCCGTGATCTCCACTTCCTCGACGCCATTCGTGCAGCAGATCGCGATCGTCTTGCCCCGGAGCAGCGCAGGATTCGACGGCCGATCGAAAAGAAAATGATGCAGCTCGCGATTCAGTTCGCCGTCCGCCGTCGTCAACAGCTCGGTCGAGATCGACGGCACGAGCGCCGGTGTCATCAAAGTCTGGGCTCGGAAAATAGCGCGATTGCGCGCCGCCGGAGAATCAGGGGAAGGGTTCATGGGAAAGCAGGCCGAGTGGAACTCACGCCTGCCCCGCTGGCAAGGTCCCTCCCCGCTCTCACCCCAGCGACTTCGTCAAAAAGATCGCCTCGCCCGCGCCCGGTTGGAGGGCGTAGCGCTTGAAGCCGGCCGCCGTATAGGTCCGTAACGCCCGCTCGTTTTTATCCAGGACCTCCAGCGTAAGCTTGCAGCAACCGAGCTCGCGCGCCTTGGCCTCCACGGCCGCCAGCAGCGCCCGTCCGACACCCCGGCCCCGGTGCGAGGGCACGACGGCCACATCGTGCATATTCACGAGCGGCTTGGCCGCAAACGTGGAGAACCCCAGAAAACACACCGCCACGCCCACCGGCACCTCGCCTGCAAACGCCAGCATTACCAGGGTGGTCGGATGTTGCCGCAGTCCCGGTATAAGCCGGGCGCGCGCCTCGGCGGAAAGCGGTGCACCATCACCCATCGGATCCTGCGAGTAGGCATCGACCATCGCCAGCACCGCCGCCTGATGGTCCGGCCGACTCAAGTCAGCCAGCACGGTGCGAAGAGCGGAGTTTTCCAGCGAAGTCGTCATCCCCTTACGCGACACCGCTACCGTCCGTCTGTCCACGCCGAACCCGTCACGCGTCGCCGCGGCATCCGTGCACTCTACGGCATTTCCCCACCACACAGCGGAACCAGGTCAACCCGTCCGCCCCTCACACCGCCTCCCACGCCTTGGTGCCCACCGGGTCGCGGCCTTCGTCGTATTCGATGTGATCGATGATCGTGTCGATCGGCTTGCCCGTCAGCCCCGCGTCGAGGATGCGCTGGGGCAACACCCCCGAACGCTCGTCGCGCCAGCCGAGCTTCAGCAGAAATCGATTCCACACGTGGCAGTCCTCATCACTCCGCGGCGTGCCGTGCGCGTGGGCCCACGCGAGCACCGCCTCGTCCGACTCACCTGCCAGCACCCGCTCACGAAGATCGGCGTAACGCACGCCGAGGAAGCGACAGCACCGCCCGTCGAGCACCGGTCCCTGTGAGTCTCCGAGATTCTTCTGATACTCCGGCGGCAACTGCCCCGCCGCATGGAGCCGAATCTTATCGAGCATCCGCCCGAAATAAACGAGCCGACCCACCTTCGCGTAACAACTCCGCAACCCGGGGACATGTGGCATAGCCCGCAGCCTTCCTCTGCACTCGCTGCTCTCGCGAGCCCAAATCCCGTGTGCCGGCCGGGGAAGTGCACCGCTGTTCCGCTCCTCGCACTCGCCATCCACCGAACGCAAACCACAGCCCGAGCCGCGAGCTTCGCACGCTCCGCTCCAAACTTTTAGCGCTCAGCTCTCCGCGCCTTCCTCAGAACTTCAGATTCTTCACCTCGATCAACCCATCCAGCATCAGGACCACCGACTGCACCATCGGACACGGCGGACACGAGAACCGCACGCGATCGCGCACATAGGCGATTTCCTCCACCGGAAGTTTCTTCATCTCATCGTTGATCTGCTTGAGCAGTGCTTCGTCACGCATGTCCTGCGGACCAGCCGCCAGCTGCTTCAACGCAGCGCGCACGCGAGGAGTGAGAGAGTGGGGATTCATATCCAGTGCAGTCGCGCAACCTGCACACCGCGCCGCCAAATGCCAGCCTGAGTCACCGCGTTCACTTCCTTCCTGCACGCCCTCCACGGGTCCCGTGATCCCGCCTCCTGTTCCGACTTTCGTGTCTTTCGTCTGTTGAGCGGTAAATCCCTCCGATCCACCCGTCTTCCCGCGTTCAACACTCCCCGTTTCGTCGCCCCTCTTGTCACTCGCCTCACCCCCGCACCAGCGGTGCCGCGATATTCCATTGCACGATTCGAGCGCGATTTCCCCGCCCCGGATCACGATCGAGGACGCCATACGAAGCCGTATTGATCGCAAAGTGCTTGGCCAGGCCCAGCGGCAGTCCGATCCACCGCACCGCCAATACGCGCCCAAAGTGCCCGTGTGAAAACGCCCCGACGCGCCCTGGCAGCGCCGCCCACCGCGCGATCAGGCGATCCGCCCGCGCGGTGATCTCCTCCGGCGACTCCCCTCCGGGGCAGCCGTCGGTGTAAATATCCCACGCCGGCCGCACCGCGCGGATTTCATCCAGCCGCTGCCCATCGTAGTCACCATAGTCCCACTCCGCGAGATCCGGCTCCACCACCGCGCCCGCGTGCCCCGCAAGTTCCGCCGTGCGTCCCGCCCGCTGCAGCGGGCTGGTGAAAACCTGATCAAACTCCACGCCCTGCAGCAGTCCCGCCAGAGCCCGCGCCTCCGTCTCGCCATGCTCGGTCAGCGGCAGGTCGGTTTTTCCCGTATGTTGTCCCGTGCGTGACCACGCCGTTTCGCCGTGCCGCATGAAGTAGAGTTCCATCGGCCCAGTCAGGCGCAACGCCTCGCGTCGGGCCAATCCTTTTATCCCAATGGCCAACGAAAACAGGGCCAGCGCCTCGGCCACGTCTATCTTCGTGTGTGTCGTGTCTTTAAAGTGAACATCCTCCGTCCACTGGGCTTGCCTGCCCCGGCCCGGCTCGCGTTAGCTGCTCTCACGCCCCCGCACCCTCCCTGGTCCGCGCTTCGCCTGGAACCCCCTACGCCGCCGTGAAATCCATGACCCCTGACGAATTCCTCGCGAGCCTCCCCGCCGATCGCCGCGCCGTGATGCTCGCCGTCCACACCGCGATTCGGAAAGCCGTGCCCAAACTCCCCGTCGAACTCGTGTCCGGCATGGGTTCGCCGCCGATCATCGGTTACGGCAAATACCGCTACAAATCCGCCAGCGGCCGCGAGGGCGACTGGTTCCTCATCGGACTCGCCGCCGGCAAAAGTTACTACAGCCTCCACATCTGCTCCGCCGACCAAGGCGGCTACCTCGCCGAACAAAACGCCGCCAAGCTCGGCAAAGTGAAAACCGGCCGCAGCTGCATCAACTTCAAGAAACTCGAAGACCTCAACCTCCCCGCCGCAATGGCCCTCGTAAAACAAGCGGTGAAAACCGGCGGGCTCAACGAGGAGAAGTAGCGCCGGCACCCGATCCCCAAGTATTCCACGAATCAGGCAAGCTTACCCGATTGTTTTCACGACGGCACCGTTTGCATCCCGCATTTCTGTTCCCTTGATCACCAGTTGTAGCTCTGGGAATCGACTCAGACCAAACGATTCGGCGCGCGGCTGCAGGCGTTCGAAAAGTTCGAGAACCGCCTCTGGTGTCAGCCGAAGTTCTAACTTATCCTCTTTTGCGGAAAAACCACATTGCTCGCCGCCAACAAAATCCACCGAGAAATCTTGGCCACGAAGACAAAGCGCTCGTCCATGCCCGAGACGGCCACGTAACACTGCAGCGATAATCTCAATTTGCCCTGCACCGAGTGTAAGTTTCACCGACTGACGCCGCACTAGCCCACCCCGAAGTTCCCACAAAAGCGGCGAAACGAAAAGGAGCCCAGTGCTCGAACCGTCGTTTACAATGCCACGTTGCACTGCGGCCGCCGTAGCCACTTCCTTGAGAACCGAACCGCGCACGAGGTCCGTGCACAATAACGGCAAGCTCTGGCGCAGCAGTTCTATAAAGCCAGCGGAGTTCCACGATTGCACCGCTGCATATTCGTCGAGCGTGATCCCCACAACTTGGAGGAACCTCGCTTTGCCGTGAGGCGCGACGATTTCACCCAACTCGGGGTCGTAAGCGAAGACCACGGCATGTAGCGAAGTTTCGCTCTCCAACGCGATCGGGCCGTTGCAGTTCATGTGGTCGCCAACGCGCAGTATATTTCCGCTTCGGAACACATAGCGCGCTAAGTTCTGTAGAAAATTAAGCGCCCACATTGGCGGCTCGCTTTCGTTGGGAGAGCGAGTGATTCGCAGTGTCAGCTCGAAACCGTAGCCATTCTGGTCCGCGACACCATTTTCAGGACCATAGAGGTCGGTGAAACCATACGTGACAAAATGCCAGTGAGGCACAGGCGTATCGCGGTCGTAGGCGCTGATTCCATCCAGAGGATCAGGCCCACCGAGGCGGTAACGAATCAACGTGCCGAAATGCCGCGGCTCCTTGCCACCGTAGATCGGCGCGAGGGCGCGATCAATGGCATCCCAGCCGGGCGCGGATTCATCGTCTGATTGCGCCATGGTAGCCACCCTCTACTGATCTGCCGAAAACAACACGTAGCGACCATGCTTAGCGGCCTGCTGGAACAACGCGGCCACCCCGCCAAACCACTCCCACGTATAGTTGAAGTCGTCGTCGTTTTTTGGACAACCGTAGGCGACCGCATCCATCGCGTCGTAGCGGCGACGAAAATCCTCCCGCGTTATCCGCGCGAGCGCCTCCGCCACAGCTTTGACCTCAGCGGGCGTTTTCAGCGACATGATGTAGTCGTCTTCGGCATAGAGCGGCTCTCCGCCTATCGCCGCGAGACGCTCCGGATGGGGCCCCGCGGTGTAGCTGAGCTGTCCGTCGGACAAGCTGCGGTGCATCGCGTCCCACGCCTTGTCTGATTGAGCCATAAATGACGAGTGATGGGCAAAATAATCCTCTTCAAGTTCCTCCATCAGGTAAGCCAGCTGGTCCGCGTCGCTTTCCAATGCCCGGAGCTTGGCGACTTCGTTTTCCGTGAGCGCGAAATGAACGCCGAGGCATCCCATGCCAATTCAATTGGCCGAGGTCGGCCCCGCCGGCAAGCGCCGGATGCACGCCAATGTTCGCCTCGTCCGCTGATGTTTCGCCGTCGACGCCACGCGTGGGCACAGGTTTGTTTATCCACCGTGCTTCCCCGCCTGTTTGGACAACTCTTCAAGCACACGCCGGAGCCGGTGACGAGCGCTATCAACCCCGGCTGCGCGGTCGAGCTGCGCCTCGACGCGAAGACAGGGCAGGTCGGCCACGTCCACGCGGTCGCTTGCCTCGCGGGCGTGCTACGCCGGCGCGGCATTGAGGTGAAGGAGCGGGCCGCATGGCTTGAGCTGAAACGCGGCCTCGTGCTCCAGCCGCGCATCGTCAGCGCCCAGCGCCAGCCCGCCGGGCACTGGCTCACGACCACGACGATTGAAGTCACCCATCCGGATTTGTTTCCTCAGGGAGTCTTCGAATACCAGCACGCGGCCGGTCACGACGTGGCACAGACCTTCGCGCAAGGATTCGAGCACTTCGCGGTGATCGATTTGCCGGTCTTTGTGGACTTGGCGAGCGACCAGCTGCGCGAGTGTTCGAGCGTGAGCTTCGAACGTTCCGACGGTCCCCTCGGCATGCCACAACCCCGCCGCGTGCTCCTCGGCCCCGTATCCCGGCAAATCACCGCGCCGGTTGCCGCAGATGAGGCGCATCCATTTTGCCCGTGCTGCTTTTTCACCCACACGCTGGAGACGATGAAGGAGAAGCTGCGTGAGCCGGACCTCCTCGCGGTTCGTCTGTATGCGGCGCGTTATCCCGACAAAGGCCTCGTGGCCGACTGTCGGGTCAACGGCCTCGACTGGGAAGCCGGCAAACAGGCCATGCTCGCCTACGCGGCGACCTGGCCCGACCAAGGATTCGAAACGCGGCGCCAACATCTCGTGATGCACACGCTGCGGTAAAGACGTTTATCCCAGCTGAGACCCGCAAGGGACTTCCTCCGAATAATCTTGAATTCATGCGGCACGGAGACGCTGTTTCGGCCAACGGAAATGGAGCCTCCATCGCGCGCTCGATCGACGGCATGGAACGAAAAAACGCGCAGCTCAACGGCTTTGAATCCGGACAAAATTCTTCACGTCAGAACTTCGCACCGCTAGTGTAAGCAAATAGCCGCAACATCCTTGTGATGAAACGAGGAATTCCGCTGAATGAACTAGACCCTATGCCTTTGGACCCCACGCCCCCAGAATCTCGGAAACGCGTTGTCCTGACATCGAAGGAAGCGGCTGCAGGTTTCGGTCGCGCGCTCTGTGAGAACGCCAACAATCTCCTTGCAGATGGGAAGCTCGACGCCACCGAAGCTCTCGCACTCAAGCAATGGCTTGAGGCATGTGGCGAAAGCGACTTGCCAGCTCTAAATTATGTCCGCGAAGAAGTTCAGCGCTATACTATAGGCGGGGAAATATTGCCGTGGGAGCTCGGTCGTCTACAATTGGCGTTGGAACGAATTCTTCCCGCGGCAGATCGCGCGATTGCCAAAGCGGCCCGTAAAAAGGCCGAGGCCGAGATGGAGGCACGTGAGGAAGCGGAATCAGAGGCGTCGCGCGAAGCAAAGCGACAAGTCTGGGAAAGCCGCCGCACGTCAGGAGCCGAAGAATCTCCGACAAAAGCGCAATTGAAGTTTATTGAAGACCTGGGTGGCACCGTTTCGCCCGATGCCACGAAGCGAGATGCCTCAGAGACCATCGGGAGACTGCTTGCGGAGCGCGAATCCTCAGAATCAGAGCCGCCGGGCTCACCGCAGTCCGCGAAAAAAGCCACTGACGAAAAATTACATCAAGCGCTCGCGGGTCACAAAGTTAAGGAGGGGCAGACTGTCTACGAAATTTGCCTGCCCGCACGTCAACCCTACGAAGGTAAAGCGACGCTAAAACAAAAAGACCTAATTTGGAGTCTAGGTTTCAAAGATCAGGCGGTCATCGATTCGCTCGGAAAGTGGCAGGCATCGGCTCTGATAGATCAGATCAAAGCTCAGCAAAATTCTAGCGGTAGTTCCGTGCTCCTAGGCTTAATTATAGTCGTCGTTGCGATAGTAGTCGTAGTGAAGTTGCTAAGCTAGCCGAAGCCTAGAGTGCCTCCCACTCTCTGTCTCTATCTCCGTCGCTCCTCTCTCACTTCTCCTTCACCCACTCCGCATACCGCTCCGCGATTCTCGCCACCTTCTCGTCGCCGAAGTGGAATAGGAGCCGGTAGCGCAGGGTAAGGCTCCCGCCGGCGGCGATCGTGGTATCACCGGCGCCGGCTTTCGTCGTCCGCGCTTCGAAGTCGTGCCAGCCGATGGGGTTCGCGGAAAACACGCCGTAGTCGCGCGCGTGCCACCAGGTCGGGTGTTGTAGATTCTGCGGATGATCGAAGATCGCGACGCCATAGGTCTGGCCGTTGTGCTCCGCGTGGTAGTCGCACCACTTCCCTCGCTTGCCCCAAGCCGCGCCATCGCGTGCGCCTAGCTCGGTCACGATGTGCCCCTGCCCGCCCGTGTAGGCGCGGCCCGGGCCCGGCGCGCGCGGGAGATTCATCCACTGCGCGACGCGCACGGCCATCCCGCCATCCTTGTTGTCGCCGAGCTTTACCGGCGCGTCGGCCGGCGCGCGCAGCGTAATTTCGAAATCCATGAAGCGGTCCGCCCCGCTGGCCCCGAAACGGATCGTGCGCTCATCGGTGCAAAACACGCGGCCATCCGGCGCCACCCATTGATTCGTCGCGCGCAGCACGCCTGTGTCCTTCCCGCTCGCCGCCTCCGTGAGTGCGACGTGCACAATTTTGCCCTTCGGCCGCGGACTGCCCTGCATGTCCTGATTCCAGAAATCGACGCCGTTCACATCGCTGTGTGCGAACCACAGGGAGCGGTGGTGCGGATGGTTTTCATCCTCCCCCGTGTTTTGCTTCATCGGAAAATCCCGCGTGAGCCCCGTCCCATCCGCCGAAAGCACCGGATAACAATACGGCCGGTAGGCGCCCCGGAAGATATATTCCGTAAACAGCTTTCCCACGATCTCCACGCGCACGCGATCCTCGGCCTTCGTGAGCGTCACCTCGGCGCCCGCCCGCGCCCCCGCGCCCATGACCACTCCGACTAAGCACGCGAAACGCAGGAGACGGGGTATTCTCATGCCCGGAATTCCGCCGCAAAACATCCGCGGGCAAAAGCTATTTCCGCACGAACCTGCCCGCGACGGCGCGCCACCCCACGCGCGCCTCGGGGCGCAACGTCGCCCCTTATTCGCTCCCGGGTGACTCCAGCTTCTTTGCAGCCCTCCCACCGTCCGTCCGGCTTCACTCTCCCGGCGTTTCCCCTCCCCTCGCACCCTGTCTGCGCATATCCGCACCTCGTCAGCCCGTTTTCCCCGACCGCCGGCTCGTTTCCCCACACCGCCAGCTCGAAAAACCACGCCACCAGATCGTAAAACCAGACCGCCAGACCGAAAAACCACCTCGCCAGCTCGATTTACCAGACCGCCAGATCGTTTCCCCACCTCGCCAGCCCATTTCCCCACCCCGCCAGCTCGTTTCCCCACCTCGCCAGCTCGATATACCAGACCACCAGATCGATTTACCAGACCGTCAGCTCGATTACCCACGCCGCCAGATCGCTCCCCCCAATCGTCCACGCCTGCGCAACCATCACATTAATCGCCGTTAACCCATCGCCACCGCCCTCCGCCCTCCGTCTCCTCCACCTCCCTCTGGCTCCCCCTCTCTCCTTCTCTCCCTCGCCCCGTCCCTCCTTTACTCCCGCTCCGTCCCGCTCCCTCCCCGGGTTTTTCCTCGCTCCCCACCGAACCGCGATTTGAGTTTCACACGCAACCACCCTCTGCCCCCGGACGTCTGCCGCGTGTCGCCACGTGACCGCCCGTTTCCAAGGCAGCTCCCAGCGTCCCGCCCCTCCCCTCTCCCCCTTCTTGAGCATGAATCCCATCAACCGGCGCCGTTTCATCCTCCAATCCCTCGGCGCCACGCTGGCCCTCCCCTCGCTCCCTTCGCTGTTGGCCGGCGCTGTGGGTGGCAACTCCGCCGTGCAGACCGCCAAGGGCGCGGGCGCCGGCGCGCGCCGTTTCGTCGCGATCGGCAATCTCCTCGGCTATCAGGTGAAGCACCTGTTTCCCGAGACGACCGGCTCCGCCTATGAGCAGACCACGCTGCTCAAGCCCCTCTGGGACGTGCGCAAGCACCTGACCGTTTACCGCGGCCTCGATCACGGCATCAAGGGCGGCCACTTCGCGGTCCACTCCTTCCTCTCCGGCGTCCTTAACTCCGAGGCGCAGGCCCGCCCGTTGGGCAATGTCACCATCGACCAGTTCATGGCCGACGAGATCGGCCACCAGACGCGCTTCCCCTCGCTCACCGTCGGCTCCGAGGGCGGCATCCACGGCGGCTGCCAGATCGCCTGGACCAAGGCCGGCGTGCGCGTCCCGCCCATCACCGGCCCGGCTGAATTGTTCGACCGCCTGTTCGTGAGCGACTCCGCGTCCCGCCAGGCCAAGCGCCACCAGGAAAACCGCCTGCAGGCCTCCATTCTCGACTCCGGCCTAGAAGACGCGAACCGCCTCTCCAAGCAGGTCAACCGCGAGGACAAGGAAAAGCTCGACGAATACTTCACTTCGATCCGCGACGTCGAAAAGCGCCTCGAGCTCCGCCAGCGCTGGGCCAGCCTGCCCAAGCCGCAGCCGCCCTTCAACCGCCCGGAGAACAAGAACAAGGTCCAGGACCTCCCGATGCTCTACGAGTTGCTCGCCCTGGCGCTGCAGACGGACTCGACGCGCATCGCCACGCTCGAGATCGGCGGCGACTTCCTCCCGCAGGACCTCGGCATCGACAAGGCCTACCACGGCCTCTCCCACCACGGCAACGATGAGGCCGCCATCAAGCACCTCATCACGCTCGAGTCCTACCAGATCGAGCACTTCGGCAAGTTCGTCCAGCGCCTCTCTAAGATGGAAGACGGCGACCGCACCCTGCTCGACTCTACGTCCGTCCTGTTCGGCAGCGGCATCGGCGACGCCAACACGCACAAGAATTCCGATCTCCCGATTCTCCTCGCCGGCGGCGGCTATCGCCATGGCGAGTTCAAGAAGATCCCGTCCTCCGGCCCGAATAAGGTGCCCCTCTGCAATCTCTACGTGGACATCGCGCAACGCATGGGCGTCGAGACCAACTCCTTTGGCAACAGCACCGGCCGGTCAGTGTAAGATGGCTTCAGACGCTCCGGGTCGCCTGGCATTCGCGGTCAGCGGGCACGCCCCTGTGCCGGCATGGGCCCGTCGTTTAAGCGCGCGCGTCCTCGCCCTCTTCGTCTGCTGCTTCACCGCCACCTTCGCCCCCGCCGCGGAATCGCCTGCCCAGAAGGCCCTGATCCCCTTCCTCGATAAATACTGCCTCAAGTGCCACGACACCGTGACGCAGAAAGGCGACCGCGAGTTCGAGAGTTTCAAATTTCCGCTCACCAACGTCGCCTCCCTGATCGCCGCCAAGGACATCGTCGATCAGCTCACCTTGCGGGAGATGCCGCCGATCAAGGAAAAGGCCCAACCGAGCGACGACGAGCGGCTCGCGATCATCCGCCTGCTGCGGGAAAACATCGCCTCAACCCGCGGCAAGATTGAAACCCCCGTCGCGCGCACCGTGATGCGCCGGCTTTCCAATCGGGAATACGAAAATACCCTCGCGACTTTGTTTGGCCGCCGCGTCGACACCCTCGGCCTCACCGCTGATTTCCCCAAGGAGAAGGCGAGCGAGCACATCGATACCATCGGCCAGTCCCTCGTCACCTCCGGCTTCCTCCTCGATCAGTATTTCCAATCCGCCAATCGCCTCGTCGAGACCCGCCTCGGCCGGCCGGACACACCGCCGAAGACGTGGCACTTCAAAGACCACTTTGTCCAATACGAGGAGCTCCAGGGCCCGCACAAATCCGCGTTCAACTTCAAGTATCTCTGCCTCTACGAGCAGCCCAATACCGACACCCGCCAGGGCGGCTACGGCCACATCGAGGATTTCCTGAAGGGCGTGCCCGTCTCCGGCCTCTACGACATCGAGGTCCTCGCGCAGGCCATGCACCGCGACACGCACTACGATCCCACCATCTTCGGCATCGATTTCTCCGAACCCTTCCTGCTGGGCATCGTCCCCGGCGACGCTACCAAGAATCACATCCACTATCCGCAGGCCATCGAGCCACTCCTCGCGCAGGCCACCGTGCCCGACGATCAGCCGACGTGGCTCAAGTTCCGCGTCTGGCTCGAGGCCGGACAGACCCCGCGATTCATTTTTCCCAACGGTCCCTACGAGTCGCGTGCCTCCGTCCTCGAGGTCAACAAGCGCTACAAGGGCGAGTTCGATGCCAAGTTTGCCAATGCCGGCGTCAGCCGCACGCACTTGATCACCGGCGAGGGAAAACTCCCGCACATCCGCATCGGCGAGATCAAGATCGCCGGCCCGCTCGCCGAGCCGGGCGGCAGCGCCGAGGAGCGCGCGGTGTTTGGCGCGCAGGGCTTCCAAGCCAAGCAGGCCCTCGATCAACTCTATGACTTCGGTGCCCGCGCCTACCGGCGTCCGCTCACCTCGGCCGATCGCACGGCCATCCGGAAAACCTACGAGCGCCGGATCGCCGAGCAGGCCACCCGGTGGCAGGCGGCTCTCGATACTCTGAAGATGATCCTGTGCTCGCCGTCGTTCCTCTACTTCAGCGAGATCACCAACGAGAAAGACCCCAAGCTCGGCCCCTACGATCTCGCCTCCCGCCTTTCCTACGCACTCTGGAGCGCCCCGCCCGACGCCGAGTTGCTCACCGTCGCCAAGAAACTCACGAAGCCCGCGGAGCTGCGCCAACAGAGCGCGCGGCTCCTCGCCGACGACCGCGTGAGCGGCTTCATCAACGGCTTCCTCGACAGCTGGCTCAACCTGCGCGACCTCGGCAGCCAACCACCCCCGCGCGAAACCATGCGGGTCTACTACGCGGAGAATCTGCCCGAGGCCATGAAGACGGAGGCCCGTCTCTTCTTCCGGCACCTGCTCCGGGAAAACGGCTCGGTGCAGCAATTCCTCGATGCCGACTATACGTTTGCCGACAAGCGGCTCGCCAAACTCTACGGCCTCCCCGCGCAAAAGATCCTGCGCATCGCCGACGGTTTCCAGCGGGTCAGCTTCCCGGGCAATACCCAGCGCGGCGGACTGCTCGGCATGGCCGGCGTCCTCACCGTCAGCGCCAACGGCGTGGAAACCTCGCCCGTCACGCGCGGCGTGTGGGTCATGGAAAACATCCTCGGCATCAAACCGCCCCCGCCGCCGGATGTCGTTCCCGCCCTCGGGGCCGATGTGAGCGGCGCCACCACCATCCGCGAGCGCCTCGCCAAACACCGCGCCGACCAGGCCTGCGCCGAATGCCACCGCAAGATCGACCCCCTCGGCTTCGGCCTCGAAACCTTCGATCCCATCGGCCGCTGGCGCGACACCTACGCGAAACCCAAGGGCAAAGGCACGGCCCCGAAAGTCGACTCCTCCGGCGAGTTTGGCTCGGGCGAGACCTACGCCGACTTCCGCGAATTCAAAGCCCGCCTCGTCGCCAACCGGACGGATCAATTTACCCGGCACCTCATCAAACAGTTTCTCAGCTACGCCACCGGCCGCCACCTCACCACCAGTGATGATTTCGTGGTCGATGACATCCTGCAGGCTGTGAAGAAGGATAACTACGGCCTGCGCACGCTCGTCATTGAGTGCCTCGCCAGTGAAACCTTCCGCTCGCGGTGAAATCGACCGCCGCACCCAGCTGCACCGTGCTCGTGGCACCAGAATCGCGGCGCCAGCAGGACGCCCGCAAAGAACCGGCGCCTTTACCCTCTGCCGCCTCCACGCTGCCGAAGCAGCCACCGCCACCATGAGTGCTTCATCCGCCAATTCTTCCTCGCCGACTCTGGCCGAAGCCCAACGCGAGATGCGTTTCGCCTACTACGACGGCGCCCCTGGGCTGCTCACGTCCGCCACCGTGTGGGCCATCGCCGGCGTGGTGTCCCTCGTTACCCCACCCACGCGCGCGATCTGGACGTTGCTCCTGGGCGGCATGCTGATTTTTCCCGTGTCCGTATTGCTCACCAAGGCGCTGGGCCGCCCGGGTAAACACCGCGCCGACAACCCACTCGGCTCCCTCGCGCTGGCGACGACGTTTTGGATGATCCTGATGTTGTCCCTCGCGTTTGGCGTGTCGCGCCTCCGCCCCGAGTGGTTCTTCCCGGCCATGCTTCTCATCATCGGCGGTCGTTACCTCACCTTTGCCACGCTCTACGGGCTGCGGCTCTATTGGATCTGCGGCGCCGTGCTCGCCGCCACCGGATGTGCAATCGGTCTGGCCAACGCAGCTCCGACGCTTGGCGCCTTCGCCGGCGCTGCCATCGAATCCGGCTTCGCCGCTGTCCTCTTTGTCTCGGCCCGACGCACTGCGACCGCGTAGATCCGCCAGCGCCAGCCCTGCCGTGCGCGTGCCATCCGCTTACGAGAGATTACATTTGAGCGCACGCGGTCAGCCGGAAACAGTGCACGCCTCCCTCATGAAAACGGCATGACCCAGCTCGGACTCCTTCGTCGCGGCGTCCTCACCGCCGTGCTTTCCGCCCTCACCTTCCCGCTCGCTACCCCGGCCGGAGCAGCACCGCCGACGAACGACGCCGAACTCGCCACCCTGCAGGCCGAGATCAAAAAATCCTTTCGCGAGAAGGTGACGCCGTTCGTGAAGACCAACTGCCTAAGTTGCCACAGCAACCGGAAGTCGAAGGGAGGAGTGAACTTCGAGTCCGCGCTCAAATACCCCGGCGCGGCTGGTTTCAGCAAACACTGGAAGCAGGCCGTCATCAACGTGCGGGCTCACGACATGCCGCCCGACGATGCCGACCCGCAGCCTTCGGAGGCGGATCGCCAGATGTTCGAGCAGTGGATCTCGCAGCTCAAATATCTCAGCACGCCCGATCCCGGTCCCTTCGCGCTTCGCCGTCTCACCAAGGTCGAATACGGCAACACCCTCCATGATCTCTTCGGCGTCGACGCGTCGGTCACCGCCGAGTTGCCGGATGAGGTCGTGGGTGAGGGTTACCTCAACAACCTCTCGCCTCTCCAGTCGGAGCAATATCTCCGCATCGCCAACACCGTGCTCGAGCGCGTCGTCGCTCCCGCGGGCGCCGCGCCGACACCCGTGCAGGTGCGTCTCTTCGGTGCGACGCCCCCGGCCGGCGCCGATGTCCGCGCCGCCGCTCGCCAGGTCGCCCGCTCGCTCGCCCGCAGCGCTTACCGCCGCCCGCCCTCGGAGCCTGAACTCGATGTCCTCCTCGGCGTGTTCGACCTCGGGCAGGAGAACAAACTCTCCTACCCGGCCGCCCTCGGTCTGATGCTCAAGGCGATCCTCGTCTCGCCGCAGTTCCTCTATATCACACCCGCGGCCACCGCCGAAGCCGGCCGTAAGATCGTCCCGCTCGACGACCATCAACTCGCGTCGCGCCTCTCGTATCTGCTTTGGGCCACCCTGCCCGATGCCGAGCTCGCCGCCCTCGCCGACCGCGGCACGCTCCACGAGCCCGCTGTGCTCCAGGCGCAGGTGAAGCGCCTGCTGCAGGATCCGCGTTCGCGCGCGTTGTTCGACGGCTTCGGCGCGCAATGGCTCGGGCTTGGCGAACTCGCCGGCAAGACCTTCGACGCGGCCCAATTCCCCGTCATGACCGCCGAGGTCCGCACGGCCATGTATGAGGAAGCGCGACTCTTCTTCGAAAGCCTCATCCGCGAAAATCGCCGCGTCGTCGCCTTCGTCGACAGCGACTACACCTATCTCAACGGCCCGCTCGCCCAGCTTTACGGCCTGGAGAAAACCATCGCCGGGCCCGCCATGCGCCGCGTGCAGCTCACCGACGCCAATCGCGGCGGCATTCTCGGCATGCCCGGCATCCTCGCGACGACTTCGTTTCCCAATCGCACCAGCCCCGTCAAACGCGGCGTCTGGGTCCTCGAGCAGGTGCTCGGCGAGCACGTGCCGGCCCCGCCGCCCAATGTTCCTTCGCTCGAAAAACAAGATCAGGCCAAAGTCGCCAACCTGACGCTGCGCCAGCGCACCGAGCTGCACCGCACCGATCCCGTCTGCGCCAACTGCCACCGCATCCTCGACCCGATCGGTTTCGGCTTGGAGAACTTCGACGCGATCGGCCGCTGGCGCGACGCCGAGGAGGGCAGCGGCCCCATCGATGCCAGCGGCGAGCTTCCGGGCGGCAAACGCTTTTCGTCACCGAAGGAATTGAAAGCCATCATCGCCGCCCGCGAAGCCGACCTCGCGCGCAATCTCACCGAGAAACTCCTTGCCTACGCCCTCTGCCGCCAGCTCGAGGGCTACGACGAAATCGTCGTCGACCGCCTGATGGAAACCATCGCCAAAGACGGCTACCGCCTCCAAACCCTCATCAGTGAAATCGTGACCAGTTACCCCTTCACGCAGCGCCGAATCCAATAACCCCACTTCTTTTCCCATGAGCAGCACCCACCTCATCGATCGTCGCACGTGTCTCAAAGGTCTCGGCGTCGCCCTCGCCCTGCCGCTCTTCGAATCGATGGGCTGGGCCGAGCCGGAAAAGAAAAAGGCCGCCAAGCCCCCCGTCCGCCTCGGCTTCATGTATATGCCGCACGGCGTGATCATGGACCAGTTCTGGCCTGCGAGTCCGGACACGTTTCTCACCACTCCGCCGCCCGCCCTGGAATCGCTGCGCTCCGTGCTCGGCGAGTGTCTTTTGATGAAGGGCATCTCCGGTGTGCCGATCTCGCCGTTCAACGGCGCTCCGCACGCCCTCGAGTTGTCCACCTGGCTCACCGCCCGCCTCCCCGACGCCGACCGCCGCAGCCAAATCAATATCTCGATCTCCGCCGACCAGATCGCCGCCAACCACATCGGCCACCTCACTTCTCTGCCGTCGCTGGAGCTGGCCACGATGCCGCAAACGCACAAGGAGAACCAGGAGGGCCTCAACGAGGGCTACTATTCGCACTGCAGTTACCGTTCGGCCACGCAGGCCATGCCCGCTGAGACCAATCCGCGCAGCGTGCTCAACCGACTCTTCGGCATGCGCGATGCCGCCGGCCGCCCCGGCCAATCCGTCCAGTCCTCCCAAACCAGCGCCCTCGACCGCAAGATGCTCGACCTCGTGCTCGGCGGCGCGAAGGACCTCCGCCGCACTCTGCCGCAGGGCGACCAGCACAAGCTCGACGAATACCTCGACAGCGTGCGCTCCGTGGAGCGTCGCATCGCCGCCATTGAATATCGCCAGAAGGAAGCCGCGCTCGAGAAAGCCGGCGTCAGTGTCAGCAAACGCCACGCGTCCGATTCGCCGCCCATCGAGATCAAGATCCCGCTCGGCGACAAACGCAGCGAATACATGCAGGTCATGTGTGACCTCAACGTGCTCGCCTTCCAGACCGACACCACGCGCATCAGCACCTACATCGGCTCCACCCCCAACGGCGTGTCCTACCCCGAGCTTGGGTTCTCCGACACGCATCACTCCAACACCCACCACAACTTCGAGGCGGAAAAGGTCCGCAAGGTCGCCGCGATCACCGCCTTCAACATCGCGCAGTTCGCCTACATGGTGAAGCGCATGCAGAGCATCCGCGAGGGCGACGGCACCCTGCTCGACAACTGCATCATGATGTGGGGCTCCGGTCTCGAGGACGGCAACAAGCACCAGCGCGAAAACCTGCCCTTCATCCTCGCCGGCCGCGGCGGCGGCTCGCTCAACACTGGCCGTTTCGTTACCGGCGTGCGCGGTAATCAGGGCGATCTCCTCTCGACCTTACTCGGCTGCGCGGGCGTCCCACTCGACCGCCCTGTTGGCATCGCGACGAAACAGCTCACGGAGCTGCGCGCGACGGGCTGAGGGGAATAAGCGTTACCCGCCCTGCTCCCGGCTTCGCCCCGACGCCAACTTGTGCCTGCCTAGTCCGCATGTCCTTGCCCCAGGAGTCCCTGCCTTTCACGAGCATTGATCAGGTCAGTTCGGTCATCGCTTACGCCTTCGAGCACCGCGCGTCGGATCTGCACTTCGAGCCGGCCGAGACGAACTACCATATCCGCATGCGTCAGGACGGACTCCTGCAGTCGCTCTTTGTCGGCGAAAGGTCCCTCGGTCTCCGGCTAAATACTCAACTCAAGGTCCTCGCCGACCTCGACATCGCCGAGCAGCGCGCCCCGCAGGATGGACGCATCCATTTTCCCGTCGCCGACTCCCGCCACCTCAGCATCCGGGTCAGCACGTGCCCCACGATCTACGGCGAGAAGATCGTCCTCCGCCTCCTCGATCCCAAGGCCCACGTGCGCACGTTTGCGGAGCTCGGCCTCGACGCCGCCCAGACCACTCTCCTCGAGAAAACCATCGCGCTGCCCAACGGTCTGATCTTGGTCTCCGGCCCCTCCGGCAGCGGGAAAACCACCACGCTCTATAGCGCGCTCAACTCGCTCAATCACCGCACGCGCAATATCTCCACCATCGAGGATCCGGTGGAAATCACGCTGCCCGGCGTCAACCAGGTCCCGGTATTCTCCCGTATCGATCTCTCTTTCGCACGTGTGCTCCGCAGTCTCATCCGGCAGGACCCCGATGTCCTCATGATCGGCGAGATACGCGACCGCGAGACCGCCGAGATTGCCATCCAAGCTGCCCAAACGGGCCACCTCGTGTTGTCGACGATCCACTCGTCGAGCGCGCTCGAAGCCATCAACCGCCTCGCGCACATGGGTGTGCCTCGTTACGATCTTCTAAGCGCCCTTCGTCTCATCATCGCACAGCGCCTGCTCCGGACTACCACAACCGGCCGCGTGGGCGTCTTCGAATTTCTTCCGATCAACGCCGCCGTCCGCGAATACGTGCTCACCACGAACTACCTGTCCTACCCAGGTTTGTTGAACAAGCAGCCCCTCACCACGCTGCGCGAGGCCGCTCTCGCCAAGGTCCGGGAAAAGGTCGTGAGCCAGACCGAGGCCGACCGCGTCGTCCCGGCCGAATAGCCGCCCGCGGCGGCACGCCCGCTGCTCTCATGACCGGTCCGCCGCTTACCCGGCAACCATTCCAAGCTCGATTCACCATCGGTTTTCCCAAGCATCGCCCCACCCACCCCCACCATGCGCCGTTCTCTTCCCTTGCTCGCGTTTTCCCTCCTCACTCTCGCTATCGCGTCGCCCGTCGCGCTGTCCCAGACGCCCCCCGCCGCCAAACAGAAACAGGGCCGCCCTCCGCTCGGTATCGAGAAGGTCGCCGACGATCTCTTCGTCATCATCGGCAGCGGCGGTAATGTGGGTCTGCTCGTCACTGACGAGGGCGTCGTCCTCGTCGACGCCAAGTTTGAGCAGGACTACGACGGAATCATGGCTCAGGTGAAGTCGGTCACGGACAAGCCAGTCAAATACGTGATCAACACCCACCACCACTCCGATCACAGCGGCGGCAACACCCGCTTCATCGAGGTCGCGGAAATTATCTCCCACAAAAACGCCCGCGCCAACATCACCGACGCCAAGCAGCCCGGCGCCCCCGCCACGATGAAGCCGGCCCGCATCACCTTCACCGACGAGACCTCCGTCTTCCTCGGCGGCAAGGAAGTGCGCGCCCGCTACTTCGGCCGCGGCCATACCAACGGCGATGTGCTCGTCTACTTTCCCGCCCAGCGCGTCCTCCACACCGGCGATCTGATGGCCGGCGTGACTCCACTCATCGACTATTCGGGCGGCGGCAGCATTGTCGAGTGGAGCAAGACCATCGACGGTGCGATGGCCGCCCTCGACTTCGACAAAGTAATCCCCGGCCACGGCACCGTGACCAATCGCGCCGGCCTCCAGACCTACCGGGACAATGTCGTGAAGATGCGCACCGACATCGGCGCCATGATCAAGCAAGGCAAGACCCAGGAAGACGTCCGCACCTACCTCGCGATCCAGTTTCCCACGGTCTACTCCAATCCCAACAGCCTGCAGAACCAATGGTCACTGCCGGGCTTCATGACCGAGCTGAAGTAAGTCCCCCACCGCGCCGGCACGCCGGTGCGGGCGCCCTCCCCGCGCCCTCGTGAAAACCAAAGCCGCCGCCCCAACGAAGAAAGCACGCGCGTCTAAGCCAGCCAGCGCGTCGAGCGGCCACGATGATCTGCTCGCCACGCTGCAGGAGCGCTTCGCCGCCAATCCGCGCCGTCATCAGGGACTCGCTTGGTCTGCCGTCGCCGCGAAACTCGCCGCCCAACCCGCCAAGCTGCGCTCGCTCGCCGAGATGGAGCGCACGGGTGGCGAACCGGATGTGATCGGACAGGACCGAGAGACGGGTGAATTCCTCTTCGTCGATTGCTCCGCGCAAAGTCCCGCCGGTCGCACCAGTGTGTGCTACGATCGCGCCGCGCTCGATTCCCGCAAAGAGTTTAAGCCCCAGACCAGCGCCATGGAGATGGCCGCGGCCATGGGCGTCACCCTGCTCACCGCCGACCAATACCGCGAGCTGCAGCAGCTCGGAGAGTTCGACACCAAGTCATCGAGCTGGGTGCAGGCCCCGCCTGACATCCGCGCACTCGGCGGCGCCCTCTTCGGCGACCGCCGCTACGGCCACGTCTTCATCTACCACAACGGCGCACAGTCTTACTACAGCGGCCGTGGCTTCCGCGGAATGCTCCGCGTGTAGCTCGCCGGGCGCGTCATGCTGCACGCCGCGGCCGCCGGGCGATTGACGCACTGCAGGCGGGGCATTCCTGTCGGCGTCGCCATGCCCTTCTCCGCCCCCGACATCGTTCTCATCGGCGGCGGCATCATGTCCGCGCACCTCGGTGTGATGCTCAAGCGCCTCAACCCGCAGCTCCGCCTCGAGGTCTACGAGGCCGCTCCGGACCTCGCCCGCGAGAGCTCCGATGGCTGGAACAATGCTGGCACTGGCCACGCCGGTCTCTGCGAACTCAACTACACCCCGCCGCCGGCCACCCCCGGCGCGCCCGTTGACGTCTCCAAAGCCGTCGAAATCTTCGCCCGCTTCGAGCAGTCGCGCCAGTTTTGGAGCTATGCCGTCGCGCACGACCTCGCGCCGCGCCCCGCCGAGTGGATTCGCGCGGTTCCCCACCTGAGCTTCGTCCGTGGCACCGCCTCGATTGATTTTCTCCGCGCCCGCCATGCCGCCCTGGCCGCCCATCCGTTTTTCCGCACGATGGAGTTCACCGCGGAGCGAAGCCGCCTCCGCGACTGGGCCCCGCTCCTCGTCGACGGCCGCGCCGCACATGAAGCCATCGCCGCCACCCGAGTCGCCGGCGGCACCGACGTCAATTTCGGCGAGCTGTCGCGTCGGCTCCTCACCTGGCTCGGCGGGCAAGAGGGCTGCCGGGTCTTCACCGGCCATCGCATCACCGGTCTGCGGCATTCCACCGCAGGCTGGGATCTTACCGTGCGCCACACCGAATCAGGTGAGTCGCGCCCCGTCCGCACGCGCTTTGTGTTCGTCGGGGCGGGTGGCGGCACGCTCCCCCTCCTGCAGGCTTCCGGCCTACCCGTTGCCCACGGCCTCGGCGCCTTCCCCATCGCGGGCCAGTGGCTCGTCTGCGAGAATCCCGCCGTCGTCGCCCGCCACTTCGCCAAGGCCTACGGCCCGCCCCCGCCCGACTCCGGCGCCCTCGGTGGACCGCACCTTGATATCCGTCACATGGACGGCAAACGCGTCCTGCTTTTCGGCCCTTTCGCCACGGGCACGACCAAGTTTCTCCACCGCACGGGACGCGCCTCGGATCTCTTCACCTCCCTCCGTCCCGATAATCTCCCCACCCTGCTCCACACCGGCCTGCACAATCCCATCCTCGTCCGCTTTCTCGTGCAACAGGCCCTGCAGAGCATGGACGCTCGTCTGGCCGCGCTCCGCGTCTTCTATCCCGAAGCCCGCGCCGCTGACTGGCGCCTCGTCGACGCCGGCATCCGCGTGCAGGCGTTGAAAAAGGCCGACGCCGGCCGGCTCTTCTTCGGCACGGAAGTGGTGATCGCCACCGATGGTTCCCTCGCCGCACTCCTTGGCGCCTCGCCCGGCGCTTCTGTTTCCACGAATATCGCTCTGGAAGTTATCCAGCGCTGTTTCCCGGCCACGCTGCGTGCGACCGACGGCTTAGCCTGCCTGCGTGCGATGATCCCCACCTTCGATTTCAATCCCGCGCAAGCCGCCGCTGCGGCCGACTACGCCCGCCACTCCGCCGCCGCCGACGAGCGCCTGCAACTACACGCTACCGCTGCCTCCGCGTCGCACTGATTTCTCCACGCGCACGACGCGCAGCCTTCGTAGCCGCGTCGCTTACGACGCGGTGCGCCGTCTCAAGCCTACCGCACTTTGGGTGCACTCTGCTCTCCCTCCGCGGGCTCACCGTTGCAGCAGCGTCGCCATGTCCTTCGCGAAATACGTCAGGATCATATCGGCCCCCGCACGCTTGATCGCGAGCAGCGACTCATGCCGCGTGCGCGGGAGATCGAGCCAGCCCAACCGCGCCGCCGCGTGGAGTTGCGCGTATTCGCCGGAGACTTGGTAAGCCGCGAGCGGTTTCTTCGTAGCGTTGCGCACTTCGCGGATGATGTCGAGATACGCCCCGGCCGGCTTCACCATAATAATGTCCGCGCCCTCGCCCACATCGAGCGCCGCTTCGACCAACGCCTCGCGGCGATTCGCCGGATTCATCTGATAGGTCGCCTTGCTCAATAGATTCGTGCCCGCCGCCTTCGCACTGCCCACCGCGTCGCGGAACGGCCCATAGTAGGCCGAGTTGAACTTCACCGAATACGCCATGATGCCCACGCCCGTGTAGCCCGCGGCATCGAGGGCCTTGCGAATTGCGCCCACGCGGCCGTCCATCATGTCACTCGGCGCCACCAGATCGACGCCCGCCTGCGCCTGCAGCACGGCCATCTTCGCCAAAATCGCCACCGTGCGGTCGTTGGCCACATCATCGCGCGCAGCCGTCAAGACACCGTCGTGCCCGTGGCTCGTGTAGGGATCGAGCGCGACATCGGTGATGACCGTCAGGCCCGGCACTGCTTTCTTCACCGCCCGCACGGCGCGCAGCACAAGCGTGTCGGGATTCAGCGCCTGCGTGCCTTCATCGTCCTTGAGACTGGGATCGAGTTTGGGAAACAGCGCCACCGCCGGCACCCCGAGTTTCGCGAGCGCGCGACACTCTTTGACGAGGTCGGCGATGTTCAGGCGAAACACCCCCGGCATCGACCCGATCTCCTCGGGCGCCGGCTTCCCGTCCACCACGAAGAGCGGCGCGATAAAGTCCGCCGGGCGCAGCACCGTCTCCTCGACCATGGCGCGCAGGCTAGCGGTGCGGCGCAACCGCCGCGGACGATGGGTCAGTTCGAAGGAAGACGAGTCGGCCATAAGGGAGGTCCGCACCCAAACACGGGCCTCCCTGCCCCGCGACTCGAAACTGCCCGCATCGCTTGCTCAACCCCGCCCGTTTTTTGCGCCTAGCCCGCCATCCGCTCCCGTCTCCGTGGCTCCGCGGTCCTGTCGGAAATCGAGCTTGAACCACTCCCGCACGTGTATGTCTTCAGAGGTCAACCATGTCCTGCTCCGCCACCTGTTTTTGCCTCCCGACGCGTCTCCCCGAGACGACGCGAACGACCGGCTGCGGTTGCTGATCGGCGTAATGCCCGCAACCGCCGGCACCCTGGGTGCCGCTAGCAAAAACTTCGTTCCGCTGCGGCGGAATTTCTGGCAGCGTTCTCCCTCTAATTTTCCTTTTCATGGCCATCCAGCTTTTCGATTCGCTCGAGCGAAAGATCAAAGTGCTCTCCCCGTCCCACCCCGACGGCGTCTTCCGCTTCTATAACTGCGGCCCGACGGTCTACGCCCCCGCGCACATCGGCAATTTCCGCACCTTCGTCGTCAACGACGTCCTCCGCCGCCTCCTTGAGCTTGAGTTCGGCGCCGCCAAGGTGAAACACGTCCGCAATCTCACTGACGTCGACGACAAGACCATCCGCCGTGCGCGCGAAGAGGGCAGGCCGCTCGCCGACGTCACCAAGCAGTGGACCGATAAGTTTCACGCCGACTGCGCCGCCCTCAATTGCCTCCCGCCCCACGTCGAGCCCACCGCCACGGGCCACATCAAAGAGCAGGTCGATATGATCGACGTGCTCATGCAGAAGGGTAATGCCTACCGCGCTGCCGACGGCTCCGTATATTTCAAGGTCACGTCCTTTGCCGGCTACGGAGCCCTCTCCCGCGTGAAGGAACGCGAACTCCAGCTCGGCTCCGCCCTCAGCGGCAAATCCCAGGCCGCCGACGCCGACGAAAAAGAAGACGTCAGCGACTTCGCGCTCTGGAAAGCCCACAAGCCCGACGACGGCGCCAACGCCTGGGACAGCCCCTGGGGCCGCGGGCGCCCCGGCTGGCACATCGAGTGCAGCGCGATGAGCAAGAAGCACCTCGGCGAGACGATCGACCTCCACACCGGCGGCGTCGACCTGCTCTTTCCCCACCACGAAAACGAGATCGCCCAGAGCGAGTGCTGCAACGGCAGCCAGTTCTCGCGCCACTGGTATCACAGCGAGCACCTCCTCGTGGACGGCAAGAAGATGTCCAAGAGCCTCGGCAACCTCTACACGCTCGATCAGCTCAAGGAAATGGGTCACTCGCCCATGGCCCTGCGCTACGCGTTGCTCACCGGCCATCCGCGCAAACAGCTCAACTTCACGTTGGACTCGCTGCACGCGGCCGAGAGCGCGCTCAAAGCCCTGCGCGCCTTCCGCGCCACGCTCCCCGCTGTCGGCGGCGACGCCGCGATCTTTACCCCGGTGTTCGCCGCGCTGAACGACGAGCTTAATACACCCGGCGCCTTCGGTGCACTCTTTACGATTGTGAACCGCGGTCCGCAGGGCATCTCCCTCGACTCCTTCGACCGCGTGCTATTCGCCCTCGGCCTCAACCTCGACGTCACCACTCCCAAAGCCGAAGTCCCCGCCGAGATCACCGCCCTCGCCGCCAAGCGCTGGGCCGCGAAGCAAGCCAAGGACTTCGCCGCCGCCGACGCCCTCCGCAAAGAGCTCACCGCCGCCGGCTGGTCGATGCTCGACAGCAAAACCGACTACAAACTGGAGCCGCTGAAAAAGTAAGCTCCCTCGGTAATCGGAAATACCCAATCGAAAATCTTAAATTCACATGAGCATGTCTCCCCTCGAAGAACTCCGTCACTCGGCCTCGCACATCCTCGCGACCGCCGTCCTCCGCATCTTCCCCGATGCCAAGCTCGACATCGGTCCCCCGACGGACACCGGCTTCTACTACGACATCGACCTCGACCACAAACTCACCGCCGACGACCTCGTGAAACTCGAGGCCGAGATGAAGAAGATCGCCGATGAAAACCAGCGCTTCGACCGCAAGGAAGTCTCCCGCGAGGAAGCGATCGAGATCATCAAGTCACGTGGCCAGGAGCGTTACAAGCTGGGCCGTCTCGCCGACATCCCCGAGGGCGAAAAAATTTCCTTCTACCAAAACGGCGAGTTCATGGACCTCTGCGCCGGCACGCACGTGCGTTACTCCTCGAAGCTGAAAGCATTTAAGCTCCTCTCCATCGCCGGCGCGTATCACCGGGGCGACGAGAAGAACAAGCAGCTCCAGCGCATCTACGGCACCGCGTTTCCCACCAAGGAAGAACTCGCCCAACACCTCGAGCGCCAAGAGCAGGCCAAGGCCCGCGATCACCGCAAGCTCGGCCGCGAACTGAAACTCTTCCACATCGACGAAGACGTCGGTCAGGGCCTCATCCTTTGGACGCCCAACGGCTCCATCATTCGCCAGGAGTTGCAGGACTTCATCGGCGGTGAGCTCCGCAAACAGGGCTACTCGCAGGTCTTCACGCCGCACATCGGCAAGCTCGAGCTCTACAAAACCTCCGGCCACTTCCCTTACTACAAGGACTCGCAGTTCTCGCCTGTCTTCGAAAACGAGTCGCTCGCCAAGGCCCTCGGTGAAGGCTGCTCGTGCGCCGAGGCCTATGCGCGCCTCGACGCCGTCTCCGGCCAGCTCGCCGCGACGGTCAACGCCCGCACCGGCAAGGAAACCATCCCGCCCGACCGCGTGATGCCCGACGACAAGCTCCTCAACGGTTTCATGCTGAAGCCGATGAACTGCCCGCATCACATCAAGATCTTCGCCTCGCAGCCGCACAGCTACCGCGATCTGCCCGTGCGCCTCGCCGAGTTCGGCACCGTCTACCGCTGGGAGCAGTCCGGCGAGCTCAACGGCATGACCCGCGTCCGCGGCTTCACCCAGGACGACGCCCACTTGTTCTGCACGCCCGATCAAGTTGCGCAGGAAGTCCTAGGCTGTCTCTCGCTCGTGAAGATCGTCCTCACCACCCTCGGCATGCAGGACTACCGCGTGCGCGTCGGTCTCCGCGATCCGGACGGTAAGAAGTTCGCCGGCGATCCCGAGAAGTGGGATCTCGCCGAAGCCGCCTGCCGCGAAGCCGCCAAAACCCTCGGCGTGCCCTTCAGCGAAGAGCCCGGCGAAGCCGCGTTCTACGGCCCGAAGATCGACTTCGTCATCAAAGACGTCATCGGCCGCGAGTGGCAGCTCGGCACCGTGCAGGTCGACTACGTCCTCCCGGTGCGTTTTGGTCTCACCTACATCGGCGCCGACAATGAGAAGCATACGCCGGTGATGATCCACCGCGCGCCCTTCGGCTCGATGGAGCGTTTCTGCGGCGTGCTCATCGAGCACTTCGGCGGCGACTTCCCCGCGTGGCTCGCGCCCGAGCAGGTCCGCCTCGTGCCGATCAGCGACAAGCTCAACGACTACGCGCGCAGTTTCCTCACCCGCCTCAAGGCCGAGGGCATCCGCGCCACCATCGACGAGCACACCGATAAACTCGGCGGCAAGATCCGTCGCGCCGAACTCGACAAGGTCCCCTACACGCTCGTCTTCGGCTACAAGGAAGCCGAGACGCAGAGCGTGTCCGTCCGCAGTCGCGCCCGCGGCGACGAAGGCACGATGACCCTCGACGCCTACCTCGCAAAACTCAAAGCCGAGGTCGCCACCCGCGCACTTCCCGACAAAAAGAAAATCGAGAAGCCCGCCACGCCGCCCGCCACCTCCTGACCACGCCGCGCGCTCGTGGCCGCACCGGTTACGGTGCGGCCCGAATCACCTCCGAGCCTGGCTCCCTTTCTCGCGCCGCCGAATTTTCGGCGGCGTTTTTTTGGCGTTGAGCCACCCCTCGGCTCCATTCAGACACGCGTCCCCGGCCTTCCCCGCCGTTCGTTTGCCCCCTTATCCTCCCGGCGTCCCGCGTTTCCCGTCGCGCATCCCTTTCTGTTTCCCGTCCATGACCACGCCCCGCCCCTTCCGTCCCGCCCTCCGCCGGCTCGTCGTGTCGCCGGCCTGCCTGTTCGCCGTCACCGCCTTTGCTCAAGTCGCCCCCACGCCCGCCGACGCCGCCGCCACGTTGGCGAAATACGACAAAAACAAAAACGGCCGCCTCGATCCCGACGAACAGGCCGCCCTCGATGCCGACCTGAAAAAATCCGCTTCCATCACTGCACCCGGTGCGCCCGATCCCGCGAAACCCGCCGACGAGGTGGTCGCCCTGTCCCCGTTCGAAGTCATCTCCGACAACAAGGGCTACTATGGCGCCAACACGATGTCCGGCACGCGCTTCAATTCGAAGCTCGAGGACCTCGCCGCCTCCATCACCGTCGTCACGAAGGAGCAGATGCAGGACTTCGCGATGCTCGATATCAACGACGTCTTCCTCTATTCCGCGAGCACCGAGGGCACCGGCACCTTCACCGACTTCACCGTCGACCGCAACGGGAGCGTCTCTGACAACGTGCAGCTCAACCCCGCTCAGGCCAACCGCGTGCGCGGCCTCAACTCCGCCAATATTTCCCTCGGCAATTTCGAGACCATGGGCCGCACCCCCGTCGATCCCCTCGGCCTCGACGGCCTCGAGATCAGCCGCGGCCCCAATGCCAACGTCTTCGGCCTCGGCAACCCCTCCGGCACCGTCAACATGGTCGCCGCCTCCGCCAATCTCACGCGCGACCGTTCGCAGGTGCAGTTCCGTGCAGACAGTTACGACGGCTACCGCACGAGCCTCGACGTCAACCGCGTCCTCCAGAAGGGCAGGCTCGCCCTGCGTGGCAGCGCCGCCTTCCAGCATGAGGGCTTCGTCCGCAAGCCTTCCGGCGTCGATACCGAGCGCTACAACGGCATGATCAAATACAAGCCGTTCAAGGACACCACGCTCTCCGCGTCGGCCTCCTACTACCACACCTACGGCAATCGCCCCAACGCCACGCCGCCGCGCGACTCCATTTCCTACTGGGCCCAGAGCGGCCGCCCGACGTGGGATCCGATCGCGCAGGTCGTGCACGTCAACGGCCAGACGCTCGGACCGTTTACCTCGGCCACCGGATTACCGGACTATTTCAACAACACATTCACCGGCAATAACCACAGCTTCCTCTACATCGACACCAACGGCATCGGCTACTTCGGCGCCCCCACCACCTTCGGCAATCTCGCGACCGGCCCGATCTCCGGCGCCCAGAGCGTCCGTCTCATGGCCCCTAGCTCCGCCTCCGGGGTCAGCCTCGGTCGCTTCACCGCCCAGCCGCTCTTCACCACCACTCCGACGATCCGCGACAAGTCGATCTACGACTGGACTGACGTGAATCTCGCCGCGGTCAATCGCTTCTGGGATCGCAACCTCACCTCCAGCGTTCAGCTCGACCATTTCTTCTTCAACACCCCGCGTCATACCCTCGCCTTGCAGGCCGGTTTCCTCCGCGAGGACTCCCTTCGCTACCAACGCAACTACATCGGCATCGCCAACGACAACGGCCAGTCCGGCCAGCTCATGATCGATGTAAACGAGAAGATGCTCGATGGCTCGGCCAACCCCTACTTCCTCCGCCCCTACATCGGCCAGGACCAGCCCCGCACCACCTACCAGCCCGCCAAGTGGGACACGATCCGCGCCCAGCTCGCCTACAAGCTCGATTTCACCGGCGAGAAGAGCGCCCTCCGGTGGCTCGGCCTCCACCAGATCTCCCTCTACGACGAATACAAATACCGCATCAACCGGCGCTACTCCTTCCGCGAAGCGATTCTCGATAATCACTCCTGGATTCCCGCCGGCCAGTCGCGCGCCAATCAGGGCGCCATCTCCGGCGGTCCCGCCGCGGCTCTCGCCATCACCCGCAGCTACCTCCGCTACTATGTCGGCGACAACAAGGGCAACAATGTCGACTACGCTCCCGGCGATCTCCAACCCGGCACCTACCCGTTCGTCTGGGGCAACTACACCCTCGCCGGCGGCCTGCCCACGGGCACCGGCACATTTAACCGCGAGCCGTCCGTCGTTGGTCTCGCCGCCGTCACTGATTCGACCGGCGGGGGCAGCAACTCCAAGACCATCCTAAAAACCCTCGGCGGCGTCATCCAAAGCCACCTCCTCCAGAGTCGCGTCGTCACCACCTTCGGTCTCCGCGAGGATCTCCAATACCAAAAGGCCGGCGCCACGCCCCAGCTCCTCAACGCCGACGGCACCACGTTCAACTACGACTCGATCAACCACTGGGCCGCTGGCGACTACAAGTTCAACTCCGGCAAGACCAAGCAGGCCGGCGCCGTCGTCCGCCCGCTTCGCGGATTCTCATTTCTCAAGAACCTCGACGACTCCGGCCCCGCGGGCCACTTCCTCGCCGGCGCCCTTCACGGCCTCTCCCTCCTCTACAACAAGTCCGACAGTTTCACGCCTCAGGACCCGCGCATTAACCTCTTCCTCCAGCCGCTCCCCAACCCCGCCGGTCAGGGCAAGGAATACGGTTTCGCCCTCAATCTCTTCGACGGCCGCATGGTCCTCCGCGTCAATCGCTACGAGACCACTCAGAAAAACAAGAGCGGCGGCGACGCCGGCACGATCGCCCAGCGCGTCACCCGCATCGACCTCACTTCCACCGCAGCCTTCCTCCTCACCACCCAAGCCACGCAATGGGTGCAGGCCGCCAATCCCACGTTCACTGCCGCGCAGGTTCAGACCGAGGTCGCCCGCCAGATCGGCGTCAGCACCGATCTCCAAAACTCCATCGTCCAGGCTTTCAACGCCGGCACCATCTCCTCCACTCAGGACATCACCGCCAAGGGCACCGAGATCGAACTCAACTTCAACCCCACCCGCCACTGGACCGTCGCCGCCTCCGCGACGGACACCCAGTCGATCAACAACAACGTCTCCAATGATATTGCCCAATGGATCGCCCAACGCATGCCCGTGTGGACGACCATCCGCGACCAGCGCGACGGCCAGCTTTGGTGGACGAAAAACTACGGCGGCTCCCAGACCGCCGCCCAAAATTACGCGTCGTTCGTCGAGACGCCCTACAGCGTCGTCAAGGCCCAGGAGGGCAAGAGCAGCCCGCAGATCCGCCGCTACGCCGCCAAGGCCAGCACGAGCTACCAGCTCGCCGGCGTCACCGACCACGCGCTCCTCAAACGCTTCACCGTCGGCGGCGCCGTCCGCTGGGAAGACAAGGGCGCCATCGGCTACTACGGCAAACAGTCTCTCCCCGCCGTCATCACCGAACTCGATCCCAATCGCCCCATCTACGACCAGCAGCACCTCTACTTCGACGCCTTCGTGAAATACCGCACCAAGCTCTGGGCCAACAAAGTCGGCGCCGAGCTGCAGCTCAACGTCCGCAATCTCCAGGAAAACGGCCGACTACAACCCATCGGCGCCTTTCCCGACGGCACACCGCACAGCTTCCGAATCGTCGACCCGCGACAGTTTATTTTACAGGCAACCTTCGATCTGTAGCACGCTCAGCCTGAGCGTGCTCTCCCGGCTTTTCGCGCAGCGTCGGTCGGACTGACCGGCGCCTTTTTTCTGTCCGCCCCTCGCCGCCTGCGCCACGACTGCCTCACACCCATGCCACCCCGCTTCCCTTTGCTCGCGCTCACTTGCGCCCTGCTCTCCCCGCTCGTCGCTGCGCCGGCCACGCCGCTGAAGTTTTCCTTCACCTCCGCGTCTTCCACGACCGCCGGTGCCATCGCCGTCGCCGCCGACACCACCTTCACGCCGGACCGCGGTTACGGCTTCGAGCCCGGTGCCTCGCTCACCGCCACCGCCGAGGGCCTCACTTCAGAGAAACCGTTTTACTTCTCCGCGGCCCTGCCGGCCGAGGGCAACTACCGCGTCACCGTCACCTTTCCCGCCGGCGCCGATGTCACCGTGAAAGCCGAACTCCGCCGGCTCTTCCTTGAGCGCGTGCAAGTCCCCCCCGGCGCTCCGCCGGTTACCCGCACCTTCGTCGTCAACACCCGCACCCCCGCCATCGCCGCCCTGCCCGCCTCGCCCACGCGACCCGGGATCACTGCCGGCACGGTCCGACTCAAAACCCCGCGTGAATCCACCCTCGAAGCCTGGGCCTGGGACAACCTGCTCACGCTCGAATTCAACGGCCAGGCGCCGAAAATCTCCGCCCTCGAAATCGTCCCCGCTCCGGCGACGCCCACGCTCTTTCTCCTGGGCGACTCCACCGTCTGCGACCAACCCAAGGAGCCCTACAATAGCTGGGGCCAGATGATCACCCGCTGGTTCCAGCCCACGCTCGCCGTCGCCAACCACGGCGAATCCGGCGAGACCTACCGCGACTCCCTCGGACGCCGCCGCCTCGACAAGATCCTCAGCGTGCTGCAGCCCGGCGACTGGGTGCTGATGGAATTCGGCCACAACGACCAAAAGCAAATCGCGTCGAAATCCGGCGGCCCGTTCACGACCTACCAGGACGAAATCAAGAAACACGTCGACGCCGTCCGCGCCCACGGCGGCACACCGATTCTCGTCTCTCCCATGGAACGCCGAGCCTTCGACGCCGCGGGTAAAGTCGTCCCTTCGCTGATCGACTACGCCACCGCCACGCGCCAATCCGCCGAAAAACTCGGCGTCGCCTTCATCGATCTCAACGCCCTTTCGAAACCTCTCTACGAAGCGCTCGGCGTCGAAGGCTCCAAAGCCGCCTTCGTCACCAACTCCGAGGGCAAACTCGACAACACCCACCACAGCAACTTCGGCAGCTACCAACTCGCGAAATGCATCGTGCAAGCAATCCGCACTCAAAAACTCCCGCTTGCCGCCCATCTCGTCGACGACTTCCCCGGCTTCGACCCAGCCCACCCCGACAACCCGGCCACCTTCGCTGTCCCCGCCAGCCCCAACTTCACCAATCAGCGCCCCCTCGGCGACGAGGGCCGCTAGCGAGCTTCCTGCGCCGTTTTCCTCCCGCCCTTCGTCGGCCGCTGGGCAACTTCTCGGGCGCCGCCTGAGGGGATTCCGCCCTTGCCCGCCCGTCGTCCGCGCGCGTTTGATCACGGCGCGCCTTCCTGCCGGCGCCTCCATGACGTTGCCGCCACTTCGTTTTTGCGTCCTGCTCCTCGCGCTCTGCGCCTCGCTCGCTTCGCTCAACGCGCAGACCGCCCGTCTCGCTAATATCTCCACTCGCGGTCAGGTCGGCGCCGACGCCAATAACCTCTTCGGCGGTTTCGCGATCTCCGGCGGCTCCAAGACCGTCCTCATCCGCGCCATCGGCCCCGGCCTCGCCGCCTTCGGCGTCCCTGGCACCCTCGCCGATCCCACCCTCAAAATCTTCGACTCCAAGAACGCCGTCGTCGCGCAAAACGACAACTGGGCCGCCTCCGACTCCCCGACCTTCACCGCCGTCGGCGCCTTCCCTCTTCCCACCAACAGCAAAGACGCCGTCGTGGTCGCCACGCTCCCGCCCGGCGCCTACTCGGCGCAGATCTCCGGCCTCGGCTCCGAGCCTACCGGCGTCGCGCTCCTCGAAGTTTACGACGTCTCCGGCCCCGGCCAGATCGTCAACATCGCCACCCGCCTCCAAGTCGGCACCGGCGCCAACGCCGCCGTCGCCGGCTTCGTCGTCAATCCCGGCGCCGGCACCCGCAAGCTCCTCATTCGCGGCATCGGCCCCGCCCTCGCCGCCTTCGGCGTCCCCGGTGCCCTCCCCGATCCCAAGCTCAGCGTGCTCGATGCCGTCGGCACCGAGATCGCCGCCGCCCTCGCCAATGGCGCCGCGCCTCAGCTCGCGTCCGCCACCACGCAGGCGGGCGCCTTTGCCACCGATGCCGCTGACGCCGCTGTCATCGTCAACGTCAGCCCCGGCGCCTACACTGTCCAACTCTCCGGCGATGCCCGCACCTCGGCTGGCGTCGCCCTGATCGAGGTCTACGACATCAGCGCCACCACCGGCACCCCGCCCGCCTTCGGGCAGACGTCGCGCCTCTTTTTTACCTCTCTCCGCTCATCGAACACCGGATCCACGGCATCGGGGTTTGCGACGATATTTTTCGATCCCAATACCAGCAGCGCCAACGTCTCCATCGCGTTCTCCAACCTTTCGTCCACCCAGTCCGGCGCGCATCTCGTGCTGGGGTCTGCCGGTGGCAACGGCACGTTTGTCCTCGATCTACCCCGCGGTCAGGTCAGCAGCTTCTATTGGCCGATCGCTTCGAAGGGCCCCTACTCCGTCAATGACATCGTCGCCGCCTTGCTCACCGGTGACATCACGGTGCAAATCGACACGGCCAATTTCCCCGCGGGTGAAATCCGTTCCGCCTTCTTGCCCGCGCGCGGCTCGATCGCCTTCACACCACCGGCCGCACCGCCCGCGCTACCCGCCAGCGCCCTCACGTCGCCTACCCAGACCGACGCCGCACGCTTCCTCACGCAGGCGACCTACGGTCCGACCACCGCGACCATCGCCGCGCTGCAGACCCGCGGCATTCCCGGCTGGATCGATGACCAGATGGCGCTGCCCATGACGTCGGCGCGAGCGACGATCCGCGCGACCTTTAGTGCTATTGCGAAGCCTCAACCGCCGCCGTCCGCCGTTGCCCAAGGCCCGGTCGTGCCCGGCGATTGGGGCGTCGCGTGGTGGAAGATGGCGGTGACCGCACCCGATCAGCTGCGGCAACGCGTGGCGTTTGCGTTGAGCGAGCTCTTGGTCGTCGGATCCAGTGGTAACGAGCAGACGAGCCTTGGCCAGATGAAGGGTAACTATTACGACATTCTCCTGCGCGGCGCCTTCGGCACATACCGGCAATTGCTCGAGGATGTCACGCTCTCCACGTCGATGGGATTGTGGTTGAGCCATCTCGGCAACCAGAAGGCCGACCCCGTGCGCGGCAACGCACCCGACGAGAACTTCGCCCGCGAAGTGATGCAGCTCTTCACCATCGGACTCGTGCAGCTCCAGCCCGATGGCACGTTGCTGCTCGACGCCTCGGCCCAGCCGATCCCGACCTATGATCAGTCGGCCGTCACGGAGGCCGCCAAGGTTTTCACCGGCTGGGCTTACGCCGGCCAGCCCACCGATTCGTTTTTCTTTCCGGTTATGCCTTCAAAACAACCTGGTGTATGGGCGTTGTTTCCAGAGGAGAGCAATTGGTTCCAGCCAATGCAGAACTACTCGCGTTTCCATGACACCACCGAGAAGCGCATCGTGAGCGTCGATCAGGTGCCGCTCACCCGAGCGCGTCTGACGGTGGTGCCTGCGAACCAGACTGGCGCGCAGGATTTGAAGATGATGCTCGATACCTTGGTCGCACATCCAAACACCGGCCCTTTCGTTTCACGGCATCTCATCCAACGCCTCGTCACCGCCAATCCGAGTCCCGCCTACGTCTATCGTGTGGCACAGGTCTTCGCCGACGACGGCACCGGCACAAGGGGCAATCTCGGGGCCGTGGTTCGGGCGATCCTCACCGACTACGAGGCGCGCTCTCCCGCGGTGCTAAACAATATCGGCTACGGCAAACTGAGGGAGCCACTCATCCGTTTCACCGCGCTGTTCCGCGCCCTCAATTTTTCCGCGCCCAATGGCGAGTGGTATGACTCCTTCTACAACAACCCCACCGGTTATTCCCCTGCAGGCATGCTCTACAATCCCGTTGGATTGCTGGTTCAGATGCCGCTGATGGCGCAGACGGTGTTCAATTTCTTCTCCCCGACCTATGCACCAGTCGGACCGCTGGCCGCCGCCGGACTGGTCTCGCCGGAGATGGAGCTCGTCGATTCGTCGAATGCCATGTGGCTGCCCCGCACGCTCCAGGGCTACCTCTACCGCGATCCCAGCACGATGCCGCAGCCCGCGTCGGGGCCGTCGCCCTATGTCGTCGGAGACTACTCCGAATTTCTCGCCAGGGCGGACAATCCCACCGCACTGATCGACCATCTCGACCTCCTGCTCTGCGCCAACCAGATGACCGCCGCCACGCGCACCTCGTTAACCACGATGCTCCAAGCCCTCCCGGCGCTCCCAAACGTGACCGCCCTCGATCGCGTCAAAGCCGCCATCAACCTCGTCCTCGTGTGCCCCGACAGCGCCACGCAGCGCTGACCTACCTTCCCCTGTCACCTTTTCGCTCTTCTACTTCGCCCATGCCCTCCCGCCGCAAGTTTCTCGGCCAATGCTGCGCCGCCGTCGGCACCACCGGACTGCTCTCCGCGCTCACCCAACTGCGGGTGATCGCCGCCGTCGCCAGTGATGGCCTCGACCGGCCGCGCGCCGCCGCCGTCGCCCCCGACTACAAGGCCCTGGTCTGCCTTTATCTCAACGGCGGCAACGACGCGACGAACATGCTCATCCCCGGCGATCCTGCCGGCTACTCCGCCTACGCCCGGTTGCGGGCCGATGTGGCCGTCGCCCAGTCCGGCTTGCTGCCGATCTCGCCCCGAAAGTTCTCCGACGGTCGCTCCTGGGCTTTGCACAGCGCCCTGCCGGGGCTGCGTGATCTTTTTGCCGACGGCAAACTCGCGGTGCTGGCGAATGTGGGCAGTCTCGCCCGTCCGATCACTCTCGCCGATTACAACGCCGGGCGCGGACTCCCGCTGCAGTTGTTTTCCCACGCGGATCAATCCCTACAGTGGCAGAGCAGTATCTCCGACACTCCGGCCCAAACCGGCTGGGGCGGACGGCTGGCCGACTTACTCGACGCACAGAACTCCAACAGCCAGCTCTCGATGCTCGTCACCCTCGCCGGCGTGAACTCGTTTCAGCGGGGCAACAACGTGCTGCAGTTCTCCACGGGCGCCGGTGGCGTGCCCAATTTACTCATGGGGCCCGACACTCCCGTCGGGGTGCGCGGCCAGATCTACAATGCCCGGGACCGCATCCTCGCGGCAGGATACCCGAATCTCCACTCGGCCGCGCACGCCGCTGTGACGAAGAAAGCGCTCGATGACCAGGCCCTGCTCGGCTCCGTGCTGCCCGGCGCGCCTACGCTCAACACGATTTTCCCGAATACCACCACCGCCGCGAATCTTAAGATGGTGGCACGTCTGATCTCCGTCGCCTCTACCCTCGGCCTGAAGCGCCAGATCTACTTCGTCCAACTCAACGGTTTTGATTTCCACGACGATCAAGTGACCGGCCACGGCCCACTGCTCACCGAGCTCAGCGGCGCGATGAAGGCCTTCTACGACGCCACAGTGGAACTCGGCGTCGCCAACCAAGTGACGACCTTCACGGCGTCCGACTTCGGGCGCACCTTCGCGCCCAATGCCCGGGGCACCGATCACGGCTGGGGCAATCACCAGTTCATCATGGGCGGCGCCGTGCAGGGTGGCGACATCTACGGCCGGATGATGAGCCTCGCCGTCGGCGGCAACGACGACACCGGCCGTGGCCGGTGGATTCCCAGCACGAGCGTCGACGAATACAGCGCCACCCTCGCCACCTGGTTCGGCGTCAGCGCGAGCAACCTGCCCGTCGTCCTCCCCAACATCGGCCGCTTCGCCCAACCCAATCTGGGCTTCCTCTGATCCTCCTCGCCCCGACCGGGGTATCGGAGTTTCCGTCCCCACGCGGCGAATTCCCATCGCCAGCACTTTCCGGCAACTGTCTAGTCTCCGGCGCGTCTGCCCAGCACCGGAATGACAACCCCTTCATCGACCGACGATCCCTCGCCGTCCGCGCCGCGTTTCCTGCCTGTCCTGCTCCTGCTGTTTTTCGGCAGCGGCTGCGCCGCCCTCATCTACGAGGTCGTCTGGTTTCAGCTCCTGGGCTTCGTCATCGGTTCCTCCGCCATCTCACTCGCGGTGCTGCTCGGCACATTCATGGGCGGCATGTGCCTCGGCAGCCTGCTCTTGCCTAGGTTTCTTTCGGCCCGCCACCACCCGCTCCGCGTCTATGCGGCCCTCGAGCTGGGCATCGGTCTCTGCGGCGTGCTCGTGCACGTCGCACTGCCCTTCCTCAGTCGGCTCTACGTGGAGTTCGCCGGCTATGGGTTCCTCGGCTTGCTCTGCCGCGGTGCGATCTGCGCCGTGTGTCTCCTGCCTCCGACGATGCTCATGGGCGCCACGCTCCCGGCCATCGCCCGCTGGGTGGAGGCCACTCCGCGCGGCGTCAGTTGGCTCGGCACGTTCTACGGCGGTAACACCCTCGGAGCCGTCGCCGGGGCACTCGTCGCCGGGTTCTATCTCCTGCGCGTCTACGATCTCCCCACCGCCACTGGCTGCGCCGTCGCGCTCAATTTGCTCGTGGCCGCCATCGCCTTCGCCTGCGCCCGTAAGTCCCCACTCACCGCGCCCACCACGCCAACCGCTCCCTCCTCCGGCTTCCCTGTCGCGTCCGCGGCGGTGCTCGCGACGCTCGCGCTATCCGGCCTCTGCGCCCTCGGCGCCGAGGTGATTTGGACGCGCCTGCTGTCGCTTTTGTTGGGCGCGACGGTCTATACGTTTTCCCTGATTCTTGCGGTGTTTCTCACGGGCCTCGGCTTGGGTAGCTCGGCCGGTGCGCTGATCGCCCGCTCCGCCCGCTCGCCACGCTTCGCCCTGGGTCTTTGCCAACTGCTACTCGTCGCCGCCATCGCGTGGGCCGCCTACACGCTCAGCGAGTCGCTGCCGTTTTGGCCGTTGCAGGCCAATGCCGGCACCAACCCGCTCATCAATTTTCAGTTCGATCTCGTGCGCTGCGCGTGGGCGATCTTTCCCGCCGCCTGCCTCTGGGGCGCGAGTTTCCCGCTCGCCCTCGCAGCGCTTTCGGCCCCGGGACAGGACACTGGTCGCCTCGTCGGCCTCGCTTACGCGGCCAATACCCTCGGCGCGATCGCCGGCTCCGTCGTCACGGGGCTCAACCTCATTCCTGACTTCGGCACCCAGGGCGCCACGCGCGCGCTCCTCCTCCTCTCGTTACTCGCCGCCGCCCTCGCCTTCGCCCCGCGCCGTCCGCGCGCGTGGGCCGGTCTCGCCGGTGCTGCGCTCGTCACCGCTGTGCTCGTGTGGTCCATCCCGCCCATCCCGTGGCAACTCGTCGCCTACGGACGGCAAATTGCCACCAACGACGCCACCGCCAAAGTCCTTTACCTCGGCGAGGGGATCAACGCCTCCGTTGCCGTCACAGAATCCAGCACGGGCGCGCGCTTCTTCCACGTCAGCGGCAAGACCGAGGCCTCCAGTCTCTTCAAGGACATGCGCCTGCAGCGCATGCTCGGCCATCTCCCTGCCCTGCTCCATCGCGAGCCGAAATCCGTGCTCATCGTGGGCTGCGGCGCAGGCGTCACCGCCGGTTCCTTCGTCGCCTATCCGTCGATCGAGCGGATCGTGATTTGCGAGATCGAGCCGCTGATCCCGCGCACCATCGCGCCGCGCTTCGCCGTGGAAAATCACCGCGTCGTCAACGATCCCCGCGTGCAGATTATCTATGACGATGCCCGCCACTACCTCGCCACCACCCGCGAGAAATTCGACATCATCACCTCCGATCCCATCCACCCATGGGTGAAGGGCGCGGCCGTGCTCTACACCCAGGAATATTTCACGCTCTGCCGCGACCACCTCAACCCCGGCGGCCTCGTCACCCAGTGGGTCCCGCTCTACGAAAGCAGCCGCGCCGTCGTGCAGAGCGAGATGGCCACGTTCTACGCGGTCTTCCCTCACGGCTCGATCTGGGGCAACGACGACGAAGGCTTCGGCTACGACACCGTGATGCTCGGCGCTCCCGCTGGCTTCTCCGTCGATCTCGATGTGGCCCAGTCGCGCCTCGATCGCCCTGACCACGCCGTCGCGCACCAGGCACTCACCGATCTGGGCTTCAACACCGCCAACCAACTCTTCGCCACCTACGCGGGCCGGGCCTCCGATTTCACCGCCTGGTTGCGCGAAGCCGAGATTAACCGTGATCGCAGCCTCCGCCTGCAATACCTCGCCGGCCTCGAACTCAACTCTACCCTCGGCGCCGCCTCCTACACCGACATGTTAAAACTCGTTACCTTCCCCGAGGAGTTCTTCACCGGCTCCGCGCCCCGCCGCGACGCCCTGCGCCGCGCCCTCTTCGCGCCCGACAAAAAGAATCCGTAGTCCTGCGGGCTCTCTGTCTGTAGCGGCGGCCTGTGACCGCCGTGGGGATATGCGCACCGGAACGGCGGTCACAGACCGCCGGCTACTGCCGCTACCGCTCCAACGATTCGCGCACCAAGAACACTTCCCGCAGGGCGCGACCGCGCCCCTCACACTTCCTTCACCACGCCGCTCGAATCACCGATGCGTGCGACGTCCTTGACGCCCATGCGCTCCGTCATGCTGAGGAAAAGATTGCTCATCGGGCGCCCGCCGAGCTGCAAGTAGCGTCCCGAATTCAGCGTGCCGCCGGCTCGACCGGCCATGAGGATCGGGAGATTGTCGTGCGTGTGGCGGTTGCCGTCGGAATTGCCGCAACCGTAGACGATCATCGAATTGTGCAGCACGGAGCGCCCGTCGATATCCTTCTTTTCTTCGAGCCGCTTTAGGAAACGCGCGAAGTGATCCATGTAGTAGCGGTCGATGCGCGCGATCTTGTTGACGAGGTCGGGATCGTTGCGGTGGTGCGAGCAATAATGATGTCCCTCGGGAATACCAATCTGCGGATAGGCCTTGTTCGAACCATCACCGGCCAGCAACAGCGTGGCCACGCGCGTCGAGTCCGTCTCAAAGGCCATCGCGAGCAGGTCATACATGATATCCATGTGCTCGCCGTAGTTGCCGGGGATGCCCGCCGGCGTATCCGCGTGGGGATCGGGCAGATCGCCGAAACTCTCCGCGCGCTGGATGCGCTGCTCGATTTCGCGCACGCCGGTGAGGTATTCGTCCAGCTTCGCGCGATCCGTCTGCCCGAGGTCACGCTGCAGCGAACGGGTATCCTCCAGCACAAAATCCAACAGTGATTTCTGCGTCGCCTGCCGGTGGCGAAACGCCGCCTGCCGCTCCGCCGCGGGGCCCGTGCCGAAGAGTCGCTCAAACACGAGCCGCGGATTCGGCTCCGGGGCCATCGGCACCGAGGGCGAGCGCCACGAGAGATTGTATTGGTAGGCGCAGGAGTAGCCGGAATCGCAGCGCCCCGACTTGCGCACGCTGTCGCACGAGAGCTCGAGCGAGGCATAGCGTGTGAGGTGGCCCACCCGTTGCGCCACCACTTGGTCGACCGACACGCCGACCTGGATATCCGCACTGTCCGTCTTCCGCGCCCGGGCGCCGGTGAGGAAGGTGGCATTGGCGCGGGCATGGTCACCGGCGCCATCGTTGCCCGCCTTGGCGTTTTGGTGGTCGAGACCGCCGAGCACCTGCAGCGACGACTTCAAGGGCGTGAGCGGCTCCATCGTCTTGCCGAGCTGAAACCCGCTGCCCTCGCCGGAAGGCCACCAATTGTCCTGATGCGCCCCGTTCGGAAAATAGACAAACGCCATGCGCAGCGGCGCGCCCGTGGACGTCGTGGCGAGCGGACTCGCCGCCGGTCCGGTCGCCGCCCGCAACGCCCCGGGAATAGCCGACTCAAACAAGGGCAGGGCCAGCGACACGCCCACTCCGCGCAGAAACTGCCGGCGGCTCAGGGCGTGATGCCGGTGCGCAGCGAGGTCAAACGAGGTGGGGGCGGGCAGCTTTTTCATGGGGCGACAGGGGCGGTGGCGACGGCGGTGGGGACCAAACCAGACGGGGCAGACGTAACGCGCGTAGTCACGCGGTGCAACTTTTGAAACGGCACGGACTCGATCACGCCGTAGACGAGCGCGGACATCTTGCCGCCGTCACGCTCCAGGGCCGCGACGATCTGATCGATCGTCTCCGTATCGCGATAGTCCAGCCCGCGGCCCAGCGCATAGGTCAGCAGCTTTTCGGTCAGGCAGCAGTAGACATCGAGTCGGCGCTCGTGCGTCAGGACACGTTTGAGTTCCGTGATGCTGTTAAACTTTTCCCCGGTCACCAACTGGCCGGCGACCGTGATCGGTTGGCGGGCCTCGCGATCGCGCCAGCCACCCATCGCATTGAAATTTTCAAATGCCAGCCCGAGCGGATCCATGCGGGAATGGCACGAGGCGCACAGTTTGTTCTCGCGGTGCACGGCCAGCATCTCGCTCAGCGTGGGCTCGCGGCCGCCGAAGTTTTTCGCCGCATCTTCCAGCGCCGGGACATTCGGCGGGGGCGGAGGAGGCGGCGTGCCGAGGATGTTTTCCAGCACGAAGAGCCCGCGCTTCACCGGCGAGGTGCGCGTCGGATTGGAGGTCACTACCAGGACAGAGCCTTGGGTGAGGATGCCGCCCCGCGGACTGTCTTTCGGCAACGTCACCCGGCGCAGCTCATCGCCGCCGACCTCGGGCAGCCCGTAGATGCGGGCGAGTTCATCATTGAGGAAGGTGTAGTCGCTCTCGATCAGCTCGAGCACGCTGCGATCTTCCTTCAGCACGTAGGCGAAGGTCATTTCCGTCTCGGCCCGCATCGCGCGCCGCTGCGCCCCGTTGAACTCGATGCGTCCGTCGCGATTCCGCCGCGCGCTCGGTCCAAGCACGACTCGCGCATTGATCGGCACCGATTCCACATCGCGCACCTGGAGCCATTGCCCGGTGAAGTTTTTAACGAAAGCCTGGGCCTTGGGATCGGCCAGCATCCGCGCCACCTGCGCCTTCACCTGGCCGCGCAGTTCACCGCGTGCCGCGAGCTTGAAAAGCTCTTCGTCCGGCATCGTCGACCACAGGAAATACGAGAGCCGCGAGGCCAGCGAATAGTCGTCCAGCGCCGCGATCGCATCGTTGCCCGGCAGCGGCGCCTCGACGCGAAACAAAAACTTTGGCGAGGCCAGCACGGCCATCATCGCCCGCCCCACGCCTTCTTCAAACGTCTTGCCGGGCAGATCATACGTCGCCCGGGCCAAAGTCGTCAGGCGCGCCACATCCTGGTCCGTCACCGGCCGCCGGTAGGCCCGCGTGGCAAAGTCCCGCAGCAAACTCCGCGCATAGGTCTCGCGCGCCGCCGCCCCGGCCGGCGCCGGTCCCTGCGGAAAGAAACGCGCGTAGTTGGCCGGCGCTTTCCAATGCGTGGGATCGAGCGGCCCCTTCACGGAGACCGAGGCCACCCGCACCGTGACGCTCGTGGCGCCTGGCACCGATTGTTCGCGCACAGGTGCCGGCGCCTCGCCCGGCTCCGCGGCGCGCGGCACGATTTCAAATTGCACCACATGCGCGCCGGCCGACCACGTCACCTCGCGCGTGCGGGTGTGGACCTTCCGCTCCTGCCACGCCACGTCTTCCCGAAACCACTCCGCGCCATCGAGCCGCGCGATGAGCGTGCCACGGCCGGGGTCGAAATCAAAGGAGCCGCGAATCTCCAGCTCCGCCGTCACGCCATACGTCTCCGCCTCGGGCACGCGAAACGTATGCGCCACCGTCGCCGGCTTGGTCACGAGCATCCGTTCGCCAGTGCCGCCGCCTTGCGTCGACCGGAATTCCTTACCGATCGCTGATTGCTCCGGCATGATGCGCGCGACCTTGGGCACGGCGCGGTCGACGATCGTCTCCGCCGCCGCGAGGTATTTCTCCAAGTGCAGCGGCGAGATCGTCAGGACATCACCGATATTGTCGAAGCCGTTGCCGGTATCGTCCGGCGGAAACTCCACCTCGCTGTTAAACTCCACGCCCAGCAGGTCATTGATGGTGTTGCGGTATTCCGTGCGATTGAGGCGGCGGACCGTCACCCGGCCCGGATCAGGCGCCGCCGGATTCAGGGCAAAGGCTCCGTATTTGATCCAGCGCTCGATCTTCGCGATCTCCTCCGCCGTGGGCCGCGCCGCACCGTCCTCAATCGGCGGCATGATCCCCGACCGCACATTCTTCAGGGTCGCGAGCCAGAGATCGTGCCGCGACAGCACATCTGCATCAGACGCAAAGGTATCGAATGCGACCTTGCCCTTGTTCACCCCGTCCGCGTGGCAATCGTAGCAATATTTCGCAAGGAGCGGCTGGATTTCCTGCTTAAAACCAGCCACCGGGGACTCCGCCGCGCCGGCGCCTACGGCTCCGAGCACCAAACCCACCCCTACCGAACCCCGCCAACGGGAAAATACATGAAGAAACGAGGTGGGGCGCAGCATCGCGGGGACAGACGCTCCGCACCCGGTCCCGGTTGCGCCCCAAAAACCAGTTTCCCCGCCGTCCCTCTCCCCGTAGCCCGCCTCGTGAGAGGCGGGACAAAAAACCGCACCCCGCCTCCCCTCCCTGCTCTCACGAGCAGGGCTACCCGACCCCGTGGCCGCGAGCGCCAGCAATCCGCTCCGCCCTCCCCCGCCGCTCTCCATCTCGTCGCACCCAAAAAACAAAAAAGGGCGGGGTCTCACGACCCCGCCCCTTGCTGCACTGTCACCTCGCTTCCGTCTCGGTCCCGCGGCTCACGCCGCGGCGGCCATGCCGGCCGCTGGCGTCACCGCCCCGGCCGAGGCCGCGGTCGGCGTCGTCCCCGTCGCCGGCGTCGCGGCCGTGGTGGAGGTCGTGATCGCGTCTTCTGCGTCCCCCTCGGCGAATGCACCCGGAGCCGCGATGGCCTTGCGCGCCGCGCGATACTGCAGCCAGAACTCCCGATGCGTCACTTCGCAGGGGACGAGGAGCGGATCGATCTGCTTCTTCATGATCGCATGCAGGTCGCGAATCGCCTCGGCGAGCAGCGTCGTCGCCGTCGCCTTCTCCACGACCGTCGACCGCGGCGCCGTGACAAAGCTGCGGGCTTGGTCGATGTTGGTTTGCAGCCCGGCGAGCATCGGCGCGGTCACGCCGGACTCCGGGATGGACTCCAACACCTCCGCGATGGCGTCGTGCACCCGCTGGCTGGTCCGCACGCGTTCGATGTGGCGCACCCGGTCAAGATCACCTCTCTTCAGGTGCCCGTTCAGGGCGAGACTCTGCCGCCCCGTGCGGATCGCGTAGGCGTAAACCTGACCCGAGATCGCCAGGGCGGCGGTCTGCAGATCGGTAAACGCCCGGTCGCGTTCTTGGAAGATCACTTCGAGCGGTTGGGCTTGGCGCTCGGCCAAGGTCTCGACGAGGTCGAGTTGGGTTACAAACGCAGCCAGCGCTTCCGGGAGACCGGTAATGCTGCTCGTTTCCGTGCGGGTGGAAAACAGCGCCACGAGGGCACTGGACCTGGCTACCTTGCGGTATTGGAGGGCTTTCATGGTATATCGAGTATCTCTAACTTTGCTTTACGAGTTCCTGCCCGTCATGGGCAGGAAAGGGATGGGCGACCCCGGAGGCCGCAGTGGACTGGCAGACGACACACCGGCTCGCCGTGGCATGGACGCTCGCCCGTGAGTCGGCGCGCTTTGCGTGCTCCGGGCGCCGCCGTGAGGCCGGCTCCATTGAAGTGGTGTGTGCGTGTGCATATATACATGGGACTGGCGAACGACGTCGCCGCCGTTTTTTCTGCACTTTTTTCCACAATTCTCGCATCTCACTCATTTACGCAGACCTGCGCGATTCACCACGTCTTCACTTTTGCCCGTCTGCTCACCGTTAAATGGTTTGGACACCACAAAACGTCCCGGCCAGCGTCGCGCCACCATGTCAGCCGACCCCGCGGCGCTCGACCACGTGTTCACGGCCCAAGGCGGCTTCACCGCCGCCTACAAACGGCTCGTTGTGCTCGCGCGTTCGATGCTGGACACCTATGGTGGCGATAGCGCAGCCCGCGTGGTGCTGCGACAGTGGGACCCTGAGGAAGTCGTGAATGTGGCCTTCGAACGCGCCTTCGCCGAAAGCGCCGAGATCGGCCCAGCTACCTATTTCAGGCTTCGCAGCCACATCCGCAATCACGTCCACTCTCTCGCCAAATCGGCGCAGCAGGCCCGCACAGTGCGCGTCGACGGCAACGAACAAGCCACCGCCGTGTATCACCAGCAAACGGACCCGACGGAGACGAGTGCTGTGGAACGCCTCCTCATCGCCGACGATTTTGCCTTTTGCGCGCAAGTCCTCGATCGCCTGCAAGCCGAGGGGCGCGACGATCCCGAGGTCGGGCTCATCTGCCGCGCCGTCGCCGCCGGCCACCGCGACTACGCCGATATTTGCCGCCACGCGCAGCTCACCCCACCCGCCTTCGACGCCGGCCTGAAACGTCTCAAACGAAAATTTCTCCACCTCGTGCGCACCGTCGAGGCCGACCTCACACCTACGCCAGCTCGCTCCGCTCCGGCTGCGCCGCGCCCGAGCCGCACCCCCGATCGCCCCTCCGCCAGGAACTCACCATGAAATCGGAACCACGCCACGAGGCATTTGCATTTTTGTCGGCCACCGCTGTGCCGACCCCGGCGATGATCGACGCCATGTCCGAAGCCGAACTGGACGCCTGGCTCACCATGCAAGGCGCCGACGTCAGCGGTCTGGACCGCCGCATTGAGGCGCGCCGCCACGCGTTCGCCGCTCGCCTCGCCGCGCGGTCCGCGAGGCCGGCTGCAGTTGCCCCTCCCGCTACACCGTCGCCCGCCTGGGCCGAGTTTCCTTTCACGGAGATGTTTAAGCGCGGCTGGTTTCCGCAATTTACCGGCACCCTGGCCGCTGCCCGCGCTCAGGCCGAGCCCCTCGTCGCCGGCTTTATACGACAAGCCATCCCAGAGCCGGTGCTCTCGCTCCAGCGGCAGAAAGTTCGCACCGGCGGCGTGACGAATCCACCCGCCCTCCTCGCGTGGCAATGCCGTGTGCTCCTCCTCGCCCGCACCGCCCGCCGCTGCCCCTACGCTGCCGACGCGCTCACGCCTGTCTGGCAGGCCGAGCTCGTCCGCCTCAGCCGCTTCGCCGATGGCCCGCTCCGCGCCATCGACCACCTCGCCCTTGTCGGCCTCCCCGTCATCATCGAGCCGCACCTGCCCGGCACCCATCTCGATGGCGCCGCCCTGCTCTCCGCCGATGGTCCCGTGATCGGACTCACCTTGCGCCACAACCGCACAGATAATTTCTGGTTCGTGCTCCTCCACGAACTCATGCACGCGCGCCACCACCTCCACGCTGGCACGCGCGAAGACATTTTCGACGACCTCGACGCCACCGGCGACGCGCTCGAACAGGAAGCTGACACCCTCGCTGGCGAAGCCCTCGTGCCCACCACCGCGTGGACCAAGTCCACCGTCCTGACCGAGCCCACGCCCGAGGCCATCAACGCCCTCGCGGCCACCCTGGAGATCAGTCCGGCCCTCGTCGCCGGCAAACTCCGCCACGAAACCCAAAACTACCGCCTCGCCCGCGATCTCATCGGCGCTGGCCAAGTCCGCCCCCTCTTCCCACACGTGTGGTTTGATGCCTGAACTGCCCACGGAATACCCGGCAAACACGGCAGACCGCCCTCGGAGGTTCGCCCTGCGAACGGCGACCGCGGCCCCCTCGCAACCAGTCGACAACGGATTACACGAAGCGCACGGATGTTTCGCGCGAGCGTCCGGCCTCTATTCGTTCAATCCGCGCCCTGCGTGGTCGAGCGCCGGGGCGCAACGAAATGATCCCAGCGACCCGGACCGAAGCTACCCTTAACCGGCACACCCGAAAGCCGTCCTCGTTGTAGATGCTCAACACCACGCAGCGCACGTTACTAATTTACTCAAACGTCGCGACCTGACCCTCTCAGGCCCACCCGAGACGACGTGATTGGCGGAGGACTTCCGGCCCTGCTTTTGGGCAGACCCACGCGACGTGGTCGCCGTCTCCGCGGGGCAATCGTGTGGCCAAAACCGTCTTAGGCGCGATGGTAGGGTAATACCGTATACCAGCGAATTCCCGGATACTGTCTAATGGTCGCCAGACGGTTGCCGCCAAGTGGCGATACTCTTCTGCACTTCTCAATTCGGACCGACGGCGCGTCTGGACTATCCCACGAGAACAAGACGGCGACTGCATGTTAATGGCGAAACGTTACCCCCCACCCCATAAGTCGCTTTCGGCCACCACGGGGACGCCCTTGGCAATCGAACGGAAGGCTTCGATCAACGGACGTGCTGCATCAGCCCCAGGGTCGGAGGCGTTCGTCCTGAAGCGTTCGGAATTACGCTATCGCCGGCTTTTCGAAGCCGCTGATGACGGGATCCTGATGCTTGATCCGGTGACGAGAAAAATCACCGAAGCCAATCCCTACATCGTAAAGCTGTTGGGTTACTCGCGAAAGCAACTCATCAAAAAAGAGCTCTGGGAGATCGGCCTGCTCAAGGATGAGGTGGCGAATCAACAGGCGTTTAGAACCCTGAAGCATAAGGGGTCCATCCGTTATGAGAATCTCCCGCTTAGTTCGAAAACAGGCCAGCGCCTGGAAGTGGAATTCGTCAGCAACCTCTACCTGGAGCAAGGCAAGGAGGTCATCCAGTGCAACATTCGCGACATCACCGCCCGCAAGCAAATCGAGGCGGCGCTGCGCGCGGCGCAAGCCCAGTTGGCCGCCCATGCCCAAGGGCTCGAAAAGCTCGTGATTATCCGCACGGCCAAAGTCACCGCCACAAACAAGCTGCTGGAAGCGTCAGTGAAATCGGTCAGCCAGGGTCGGGAGAAATATCGCGTGCTGTTCCTCGCCTCGCAGCTCATGCAGAAAAAACTCCAGCACCTGGCCCGGCAGATTCTTTCCGTCCAGGAGGATGAGCGCCGGAAAATCAGCCGAGACCTGCACGATGAGGTCGTGCAGACGCTCGTCGGCATAAACGTCGAGCTGGGGGCCTTGGGCCGCGCCTCCTCCCTCGGACCAGAAGCCTTGAAGGCCAAAATATCCCTGACCCAGCAACTCGTGGAAAAATCGGTCACTGCGGTGCATCAGTTTGCCCGGGAATTACGACCCGCGGTGTTGGATGATCTCGGCCTCAACCCCGCGCTTCATACCTATTTGAAAACCGTGGCCGCGGAAAGCAAGTTGCAGATCCGTCTCACCACCTTTGACGGCATCGAAACGCTGGACATCGGGAAACGGACGATGCTTTACCGGGTGGTCCAGGAATCAGTCACGAACGTGGTGCGCCACGCGCAGGCTAGCCTCGTCGATGTGGGCATCAGCCGGATCTCGCGCACCATTTGCATGGAGGTGAGGGACAACGGAAAATCTTTTCCCGTCGAGCAAACGCTGGCCGCCAAAACCAACAAACGTCTCGGGCTGCTCGGCATGCGGGAGCGGATCGAAATGGTGGGGGGAAACCTCACGATCGAATCCGCGGCCGGTCAGGGCACGACGATTCGCGCCGTGCTGCCTTTCCGTTCACGCAACGCCGCATGAAATCTTTGAAGAAAACTACCATCCTGATCGTCGACGACAGCACCATTGTGCGGAAGAGCCTGTGCTCGCTCTTGAAATCAGAGGGCCACTTCACGGTGGTCGGCCAGGCGCGCAATGGACGCGAAGGCGTGAGGTTGGCCCGGACGCTGCGCCCCGATGTCATATTGATGGATATCGCGATGCCCGTGCTTAACGGCCTGGAGGCAACTCGTGAAATCCTGACGGCCAACCCCCAGGCCAAGGTGCTGATGCTGTCGGCGCATAGCGACGATGCTTATATCGAGCGTATGACCGCCGTCGGCGCCTTCGGGTTTATCGAAAAGCAGAAGGTTTCAGAGCATCTCGCCAGCGCCATCGACCAAGCAGCCAAGGGCAACCGGTTCTTCAGTCCGGCTATCGCCACGCGCATGGCTCACGGCAAGAATTGGTCGCGCGATCCCGATGGTAGCCTTAAACCGAACGGGGTGCGCTTGACCCCACGGGAGCGGGCCGTGATTCGGTTTGTCGCGGGCAAGCGGACCAACCAGCAAATTGCGACGACCCTGGGCATCAGCTTAGTGGCCATTCGGAAGCACCGCCAGGACGTCATGGATAAACTCAATATTCATGAGACCGCCGACCTCACCCACTACGCGGCAACTCATGGCCGCAGTGGTAGCGACGTGACGGTGACGATCTTCTGATCGGGACGGCGGAAGAAGCCGGACGGATCAATGCCCCACCGCGAATGAGGCGGACCGCGGCGCCCCCCCCTCGGACTTGTCCCTGCCGCAGGCACCCTCTGGACCCGCCCGGCCGAGCGTCGCCCTTCCGAGGTCCCTCTTTGCCCCGCAGAGAAAGACCAAGGGAATGCTCGGTTATCCGGACCGCGGACCACTTTCACCGGTGGCGCGGTCACGCACCCGTTCGAAAGCGCCACCAAGGTTCCGGTGGTGCCCGGCCGTGGTCCCGGGCTGAAATAAGCGAATGCGTTCGCTCTGAGCCGCCCACCGCCGATGCCACCGTGACGCGCTTGGTCCGATCCACCCAATCCCACGTTAACCACGCATTCACTGCAGCTTAACCCCACCATCCGCTCTGTTTGCGTGATTGGCCGGCACGTCCGGGGATTGGGCCGGCACGTTTGCGGATGCACCCGACAGGTTTGCCGAACGGGCCGGCACGTCTGCGCGGACTGGCTCACCCATTTGCACAACTGGCCGGCACGTCTGCGGATTCGGCCGGCGCGTTTGCAGGATTGGCCGGCACGTTTGCAAAAGCGTCAGACAGCTTTGCCAGCAGTGTTCGATCCGTTTGCCAAATTGTCCGGCACGTTTGCCCGTTGTGCCGGCAGGACCACGGAGTGTGCCGGCACGTCCACGGGATCGTTCGACAAGTCCGCACGACTGCACCGGACGTCCGCCGACCTGATCGACCCGTCCGAAAACCTGAACGGGACCGCCGCACGACGACCCGACCCGTCCGCCAAACCGCACCGGAGCGCCGCACTCCGGCACCGCCCGACCGCCGACCGGCACCGGCCGTCTGCACCACTCTCCTCCTTGTCCGCCGCCCGTAACCGTAGGTCCGCGCGACGGAACTGCACGCCTCGCTCAGTCACCGCTCGGCAAGAACTCTGCGTCTCCTGCGATGGTCCTGCCATGGCCCGCGCTGCAGCACTGGCCTCCGCCGCCCCTTCAGCAGCCTAGCTCAAATCCCGGATGCTCCCGAACTGCGGGTCAAACAACCGCTGGTAGGTCCGCACGATCATGCCGTCGGTGAGGCCCGACAACCAGTCGCAGATTTGCCGCGCTTTGCCGGCGTCGGTCTTTTCTGCTTCGAGCAGCCGCCCCACCCGCGGCGGGAGGATGTGGATCACGCGTTCGCCGCGGTCCACGTAGTTGCGCCAGCAGGACTCCCAGAGTTGAAACAGCACGCGCCGCGCCTTGTGCTCCATCTGCTGGAGCTGGGGACTTTCGAAGATGATATCGTTGGCCATCTTCTTGTAGAAGGCCGCCTCCCGCTCCGCGCCGGCCGAAATCACCAACTCAAACCGGTAGCGATTCGTCTGAGCCGACATGAAATTGGTGCGCTCCCGCAGTTTGCACGCCGTGATGAAGCCGCCCACTTTCTGGGCGAAGACGCTCTCCAGCCGGTCGCCGCGCATCGCGGTAAACAACTGGTCCAGCCAGCGCTGGCGCTCGGAGTCGATCGCCTCCGCCGCCGCCCAAGCCTCGATGCGCTCGATTGTGAGAAAGCCGGCTTTTACGCCGTCCACGATGTCGTTGAGCGAGTAGGCCGCATCATCCGCCCAATCCATAATCTGGCACTCGACGCTCTTGAAGGCGTTGAGTTTTTCCCCGGTGTGCAGCTCGGCCGGGATGGACGTGCCGCCGAAGACGAAGGCCCGGTGCTGCACCTGGGGATCGTAGAGGAAGTGATTGCGCGGCGGAGAGGGAAACTCCCGGAAGAGCTTCTTGTATTTCAGCACGCCGTCGAGGAGCGCACGGGTCGGCACCATGCCGCGCACGCCGGATTCGTTTTGGTAGATCGTCTCCGTGAGGAGGTGCAGCGTCTGCGCATTCCCCTCGAAGCCGCCCCACTTCACCATCAACTCCTGCAGCGTGCGCTCGCCGGAGTGGCCGAAGGGGGGATGCCCGAGATCGTGCGCGAGGCACACGGCCTCGACCAAATCGCTGTCGATGTGGAAATCGTCGCTCAGCAACCCGCCCCGCGTGCGCAGGTAGGTGCAGATGGAGCGCCCGATCTGCGCCACTTCCATCGAGTGCGTGAGCCGCGTGCGGTAGAAATCGTATTCGCCCGAGAGAAAAACCTGCGTCTTCGACTGCAGCTTCCGAAAGGCGTGCGCGTGGATGATGCGATCCCGGTCCGTCTGAAACGGCGTGCGGTAGTCCGGCTTGCGATTTCCGCCGAGCGTCTCGCTGTCGAACGCGTTGTAGAAACGATTGGTCATCGGCTTTCATTTCGACACGAACCGGCCCCCTCGCACGATGAAAATCCTCATGCCGCTTCTGCCCCGCCTGATCTTCCTCCTGTCGGTCTTCTTCACCCCGGTCCTCGCCGCCGCCGACTCCACCCCCATCGTCGCCACCGATCTGCTGAAGTTGAAACAACTCGAGTCGCCCGCACTCTCGCCCGATGGCCGCTGGGTGGCCTACGTCGTGCGCTCCATCGTGCCCAAACCCGAGGCCAAGGACGACTGGACCTACCAATCCCACCTCTGGCTCGCCGCCACCGATGGCTCCACCGCGCCCCGCCCGCTCACCTCCGGTGCGGCCAGCGATACCGCCCCTGTCTGGAGTCCCGCCGGCGACCGCCTCGCCTTCGTGCGCACGGTGGAGAAAGAAAAACCCCAGATCCGCCTCCTCCCACTCGGCGGCGGTGAATCCCTCGCCTGCACCACTCTCGAAACCGGTGCCACGGCCCCGCGCTGGTCGCCCGATGGCACGCAGCTCCTCTTCACTTCCTCGCTCACCTACGCCCAAGTGCGCGAGGCGCGGGAGAAAGCCCGGCTCGACCCGCGCCCCCGCTGGTCGACCGAAAAACCCGCGCGCATCGCCAACGACACCGCGAACCACGGGCTGAAGGCCAAGCCCGCCGACGCCGCGAAGCCCGCCGGCACACCCACCACTCCAACCGTGAAACCCAATCCCGATGGCTCGCTCGCCGAGCGTCGTGAATGGCTCGCCAAGAACGAGGCCGACGCCAACCCGCGCGCGCTCCACCGGCTCACGTTTCTCGACGAGCGCGACATCAATCCCGAGCAGACCTTCACCCATCTCTTCGTGCAGCCGCTGCGCGAGGGTGCCGCGGCCCGCGACCTCACGCCGGGCTACACCAGCTTCAACGGCGGCGAGTGGGCCGCCGATGGCCGGTCGATCTTCTGCGCCGGCCCGCGCAAGCTCGACGAGCACCCCGATCGCAGCGAGTCCACGGTGCTCTACCGCGTCGACGCCACGGGTGACAACGCCGGCGGCGAAGTTACCGTCTTCCTCGATCTCAAGGGCTACAGCACAGGCAATCCGCTCCCCTCACCCGACGGGCAGCACGTCGCCTTCACGGCCACCGAGGGCGAGACCTTCAGCTTTGGCCAAGCCACTGTCGGCGTCGTGCCCGCGACGGGCGGCACAGCCCGCCTGCTCACGGAAAAACTCGATCGCGCGGCCGGCTCGCTGGAGTGGGCCCGGGACAGCACCGCCCTCTACTTCGTCGCGCCCACGGACGGTGGTTTTCCGCTCTACCGGGTGACTCTCGCCAGCGGCGCCACCGAGCGCCTCTCGCCCACCCTCGAGTCCGGCGTGCGTGCCTACACGCAGGCCCGGGAGACGCTCGTGCAAGTCCTCACTACGCCTGCCAATCCCTCCGAGCTCTTCGTGGGCCCCCGCGATGCCCGCAGCGTAAAGCCCCTCACCACGCACAACGCCGCCTGGCTCGCTGGCAAACCTCTGAGCGCCTACGAGGCCCAGACCCTGACCCGCGACGGGCGCACCGTGCAGTATTGGACGATGAAGCCCGTGCCCTTCGACGCGGCGAAAAAGTATCCCCTCCTCCTCGAGATTCACGGCGGCCCCTCCGCGATGTGGGGTCCGGGCGAAGAGAGCATGTGGTTTGAGTTTCAATACTTCGCCGCACAAGGCTACGCGATCGTCTTTGCCAATCCCCGCGGCTCCGGCGGCTACGGCTACATGTTTCAACGCGCCAACTATCAGGACTGGGGCACTGGTCCCGCGGGGGACATCCTCGCCGCCACTGACGCTGCGGCCAGGCAGCCCTTCGTCGCCACGCAGCGCCAGGTCATCACCGGCGGCTCCTACGGCGGCTACATGGTCGCGTGGATCGTGGGCCATGACCAGCGCTTCAAAGCCGCGGTGGCCCAGCGCGGCGTCTACGATCTGCTGACCTTTTTCGGCGAGGGCAACGCGTGGCGCCTGGTGCCCCGCTACTTCGGCGGCTACCCGTGGCAGGCCGAGACGCGCCGCATCCTCGAGCGCGAATCGCCCCTTACCTACGTCGAGTCGATCAGGACGCCGCTCCTCATCCAACACGGCGACAACGACCGCCGCACCGGCTTTGTGCAGAGCGAGATGCTCCTCCGCAGCCTCAAGGTGATGGGTCGCGACGTCGAAGCCGTGCGCTACCCGCGCGCCACGCACGAGATGAGCCGCGCCGGCGAACCGAAGCAGCGCCTCGATTCCCTCGTGCGCTACGAGGAATTCTTCCGCCGCTACATCGGCCCCAACTAGTCCACGCGTCGCCCCAAACGCTCCAGTTCCCTTCCCCGTAGCCCGCCTCGTGAGAGGCGGGATCGATCGCGCTTCACCGCCGCCACCGGCACCGCCCTCCCTGCTCTCACGAGCAGGGCCACAGGTCACCCCGGGCCTGCGCCCAAGTCCACCGGCACTCTCCAGCTCGCAGGCGCTCCACGCTTTACTCTCCGCTCGCACCGCGCTTCATCCCCACGATGCCGCGCACGTTGTTCTCCACCGCTTTCGGTCTCTGCGCCCTGTCGTGGAGCGAGGCCGGCCTCACTCGCTTCGAGCTCCCCGAGGCCCTGGTCCAGGCCGACGATGTCACCAAACCGCCGTTTCTCGCGCCGCTGATCGCCCGCGTGCAGCGGCATCTCGCAGGGGAGGCGCAGGACTTCGCCGGCGAACCGTTCGACTTCACGGGCGTGGCCGATTTCAACCGCCGCGTCCTCCTCGCCACCCTCGCCGTGAAAGCGGGCCACACCTCCACCTACGGACAAATCGCCGCCGCCATGGGCGAAGCGCCCGCCGCGAGCCGCGGCGTGGGCGCCGCACTCGGCGCCAACCGCTGGCCGCTTCTCATCCCGTGCCACCGCGTCACAGGAGCCGACGGGCGCATGACCGGCTTCTCCGGCCCGGGTGGCGTCGAGACCAAGGCCCGCCTCCTCACCCTCGAAGGCGCCGCGTTGTTGTGAGCTTGATCCGACCGCGCTGAGCGCTGGCCGAAACGCTCACGTTCAATCAACTCCGCAGCAGCGCCCCGCTTCTATTCGGGCTCACTCCACATGATGTCGCGGATGGCGGGATCTGCATCGAGGATCTCGCGCAGCGCTCCGAGCACCCGCGTGAGCTGCGGCGTCGCGTCGATCGTTCGAAACCACTTCCGCACCGTGGGCGTGCTGGGCTCCGTGAACACCTGGAACTGATCGTCGGCGCCATTCTGGTGCCCGCAACAAAGCGCGAGGGGCCAGCCCTCATTCCGAATGGGAAGGTAGCAGCCCCAATCCTCGACGACCATCTCCTCGGTCGCGATGCCCTTCGCCGCCAGCTTGGTAGCGAGATACTCAGTGAGCCGTTTGCCCCACAGCCCCGGATTAATTTCTTCTTCCTCGCCGTCGTAGGGTGGAAATTGCGCGGAACGAAACTCAACGTGGGTCTTCATGGAGTGAGAGGACGCTTCGCCGCGACGCTACCGCGCGCACTACGAAATGCCGTAGTGTTTCCGAAGGGCCGCATACGCCTGATTGACGAGCTTCGCCTGATGCTCGGCCACGGCGCGGATCGTCGGATGCGCATTGGAGAAGAGGTCGGGATGACACTGCGCAATCAGGCGTTTATATGAGGCCTTGATGTCGTCGCGCGAGACCTTGCCCTTGAGCTCAAGAATCCGCCCAAAAAACTTCAAGTCGTCCGGCCCGCTGGGCTTGCTGAAAAACGCGCCGCGGTTGCCCTCGATCTCCGCCTTGAGCCGGTCGATGTGAGCCAACTCGGTTTGCCGGTGAGTCTCGAAGGCGGCCCGCTCGGCGGCGAGCCGCGCCCGGGCATTGGCAACCGCGGCCTCGCGCTTGGAGCGGCGACCGCGCCGCGGCTTCGGGAGCGTGCCGGCACGTTGCGCCGTCAACCAATCGCCGAGGGTCATGACATCGTCGTAATAGGTGCTGTCCCAAATCGCCTCGCCCAGCGCGATGCGCTTCTCGGCGACGAAGCGCAAGATATCGGCCACGGTGTAGGGGCCCCAGACCTTGCCGTTGGCCACGATCTTATACTGCGTTTGCGTCATTTTTGGCATCGGGAGAGTGCCGCGCGGAGGCGGCGACGCCCGTTCCAACACGGGGCCACGGCGCGTTCAAATGAAATCACGGCCAGTTCCAATGCGACGCAGCCAAGTCGCGACGCGCCGTGGTGGCACCGACCCGCGAGCCTGAACTGCGGCCGGCCGAAGGCGGCTTGCGCGCGCCGCTCGCGCGCGTGATAACCCCGGAGTGCTTTCCGCCGACACTCTTCTCAGCCTCGAAGCCGCGGCGCGCGCTGCGGCGCAGGCTTCCTACTCGCCTTACTCAAAGTTTCCCGTCGGCGCCGCCATCCTCTGCAGCTCGGGCAAGGTCTTCACCGGCTGCAATGTGGAGAATGCATCCTACGGTCTCTGCAACTGCGCCGAGCGCACGGCGATCTTCACCGCCGCGGCGACGGGCGAGCGCAGCATCGCGGCCGTGGTCGTCTATACGCCGACCACGACGCCGAGCAGCCCGTGCGGCGCGTGCCGCCAGGTAATCAACGAGTTTGGCCCCGATGCGATCGTGATCAGCATCTGCGATGCGCCGGAGCGCCTGGAGACCACCCTGCCCGCGCTGCTGCCCGCCGCCTTCGGCCCGAAGAATTTGCTCTAGGGCAAACGCAGACTGTTGCCCGGGTCGGCGCAAGTTGATCCGCGCCAGCTAGCGACGCGTGCGCCCTAGGCCGGCTGCAGGCCTGGCGGCTCGGTTGTGGATCGAGCGCGTCCGTCTAAACAGATGCGCGAGCAAGGCGCGGCCAGAGCCGCGCCGCGGGAATCAACTGAAGAAATCGCGCACCGTGGTCACCACGGCACTACGGGGAATCTCCTGCTCGGTGCGATCGGTGAGGTCGCGCAACTTGACCACGCCGCGCGCCACTTCATCGCCGCCATAAATCAGCGCGAGCTTGGCGCCGGACTCGGCGGCCGTCTTGAACTGTTTCCCGAATGCGACCTCCTTCATCGGATAATCCACGCGGTAGCCGGCCGCGCGCAGGGCGTGGATATCGCCAAAGGCCGCCTGCCGCTCCGCCTCGCCACCGATCACACAATACACATCGGGGGCCTGCACGAAGGTCGGCATGAGCCCGCGCTGCTCCAACAGGAGAGCGAAGGTCATATCGCCGATCGCGAAGCCGACGGCCGGGAGCGCGGGACCGCCGAGCTTTTGCACGAGGTCATCGTAGCGCCCGCCACCGGCGAGGGCGCGGAGTTCGCCTTTGCGATCAAACGCCTCAAAGACGAAGCCGGTGTAGTAGGCGAGACCGCGCACGACGCCGAGATCGACCTCGATAAAACGGCCGAGCCCCATCGCGTCCAAGTTGCCGAGGAGTTTCTTCCAGTCCGCGAGACGGGCCGTGAGTTTTTCGCCCCCGATGCCGCCGAGAGTCTCTTGCAGGGCCGCGAGTGACTTGATCTGGAGGAATGCCAGCACCTTGGCTTTGATCGCCGCATCGAGTTCGCCGAATTGCTCGTTGTAACCCTTGAACGCGTCGTCGCCGTATTTCTCAAACCGATCCACCGCACCCAGCACGCCGCGGATCCGCGGTTCGTCGAGCCCGAGGGCCTCGAGGTAGTAGAACCAGAGATTCCGGTCGCTGAGACGGACGTAGAAATCCTGCTCGGTGAGACCAAACGAAGCGAGGCACTGCACGAGGAGCGCGATCAGCTCGGTCTCGGCCTCGGGACCAGGCTCGCCAAAGATGTCGGCATTGAACTGGAAGAAGCAGCGGCCCCGCCCCTTCTGCATGCGTTCGTAGCGGTAAAACTCGGCGATGCTAAACCATTTGATCGGGCGCTTGAGCGCGCTGGCCTTGGCCCCCACAAGCCGACACACCGTGGGCGTCATCTCGGGGCGCAACGCTACCTCGCGACCGCCTTTGTCGGTAAAACTGAAAAGCTGGGCCTCGATCTCGTCGCCCGACTTGGCCTTGTAGAGATCGAGCGGCTCCAGCACGGGCGCATCGTATTCGGCAAAGCCAAAGGTGTTGGCCGTCTGCCGCCACAGGCGGAAAATGTGGTTCCGACGCGAAAAATCCTCGGGATAGAACTCGCGGAATCCGGGAAGGGTCTGGAAGGTGGCCATGAGGCCCCGACCTTGTGAACCGCCGAAAGTCAGGGCGACTCAAAAAAACTCCGGGCACAGCATGGCGCGCCGGCCGGCAGACCGAACTCAGGCGGTGGGAGGATTCAGCTTGGCGAGATCCAGCTTCTTCAGCTGCTGCTTGAGGATCTTGCCTGACTTGAATTTCACCACGGCGCGCTGGGGTATGACCACCTCGGCCTCGGGTTTGTTAGGATTGCGTCCGATGCGCTGTTTGCGCACCTGCACTTCAAGCACGCCGAAGTTGCGCAACTCGACGTTACGACCATTGGCCAACGCCTTTTGGACGATATCGAGGGTCTGTTGCACAGTATCAACGATCTGTTTTTGCGGGAAGCCAGACTTACGGTAGATTTCCAGCACGATTTCGCGTTTGGTCAGGTTGGACATGGGTGGATCCTTTCGACTGAGGCCGGTTACACTGAAGCGTCTTAAACTATTTGCAGGGCTCTAATTGCGTCAACCATTATGACTAGCTGGCTAAACTAAAGATTTCGCTCCAGCTTCCTCGCTTTCCTCCATGCCAGATCCCGTTGCCGTCAATTCCATGTTTGGGCGCATCGCGCGCCGCTACGATCTGGCGAATCGCCTGCTCAGCGGTGGCATGGACGTATGGTGGCGGAGAAAACTCGTGCAGGCCGTCGAGCAAGGCCGGCCACGGGACATCGTCGATCTGGCCACCGGGAGCGGGGACGTCGCCTTTGCCCTTGCCCGCCAGCTGCCCCCCTCCACGCAAATCATCGGCATGGATTTCTGCCAGCCGATGCTCGATGAGGCCGAGCAAAAGAAGCTCGCCGCGGGCGCGGGATTTTATGCCAACGTCACATTTCGCCAGGGGGATGGACTCGCCCTGCCCCTCGCCGATGGCTGCTGCGATGCCCTAACGATCTCTTTTGGCCTGCGTAACTTGGCCGACCGGCAGCGAGGCCTGAGCGAGATGCGCCGGGTCCTCCGGCCCGGTGGGCGACTCTTGGTGCTGGAGTTTACCCAACCCCAGGCGTGGTTCCGGCCCTTCTACTATTTCTACTTGCGCAAGATCCTGCCCTGGGTGGCTGGCGCCGTGACGGGGGACCGGGCGGCCTATGTATACCTCAACGAAACGATCGAGCAGTTTCCCAATCAAGCCGAGCTCTCAGGGGAGATCCGGCAGGCGGGATTCGCGCAGGTGGAATCCCGAGGGATGACCTTCGGGATCGTGGCTCTCCACGTAGCGGTGAAATAACGAGCGAACCGCGGCGTAGGCACGATGTGCCCGGCAATCTCTTAACGTGGGCGAAACCGCTTGCCGCGGAGGTCAGTTAAATGACTTACCGCAGCCGCAGGTGCTCTGGGCGTTAGGGTTCTTGATGTCGAAGCCCTTGCCGTGGAGACCATCGTCAAAGTCGATTACCGAGCCATCCAAGTAGGCGAGACTGGCCGGATCGAGGAGCATCGGCACGGCCTCACTCTGGAGTTCGGCATCGCCCGGCTTCGGCTCGTCGAACGACATGCCATACTGGAAGCCTGAGCAGCCGCCCGACTCGACAAATACCCGCAACCGCTTCTGCGGTGCGTTGAGTTCGGCCTGCATGGAGCGAACTTGGAGGGCGGCGCGAGGAGTCAGCGTGATCACGGCGGGAAAATAATCCCCCTACCCATGCTGTCAACGGACGACACAGCAAATTCCACGCCTAATCTGATATGCGCTCTTGCCAGTCGCGCCCACCGACCCTTTTGTCTGCGGCCGTGGCGTCTATTAAGCACATCTTCAACGAGCTCCACTATGAGATGACCCGCAAGATTGCGGAGGGTGGCATGGGCTTGGTTTACGAGGCCGTCCAACTGGGAGCGGGCAATTTCCGCAAGGTCGTCGCCGTGAAGCTGATTCGCGAAGAGTATTCGGCGATCGAGGAATTCCAAAACAACTTCATCGGCGAAGCGCGGCTGGTCGCGGACTTGATCCACACCAACATCGTCCAAACCTACCACCTCGGTCAGGTGGGCGGGCAGTATTTCATGGTGATGGAATACGTGAAGGGCGTGAATCTGGAACAGTTTCTGGAGCGCCACCGCCAGCTCGGCAAAGCCATCCCGATCGATCTCGCAGCGTTTATCATTTCCCGCGTGGCGCGCGGCCTGACTTACGCGCACAACAAATGTGACCGCGAGGGACGCCACCTCAATATCGTCCATCGCGATATCGGTCCGAAGAATGTTATGGTCGCTCAGGAAGGCGATGTGAAGCTCACTGACTTCGGCATCGCGAAGGCCCTTGACCTGATGTATAATGAGGAAGGCAAGGTCATCGCCGGCAAAGATGAATATCTTTCACCCGAGCAAGCCAGCTACGCGATCACCGACGCACGAGCAGACGTCTTCCCGCTCGGCATCGTCCTCACCGAGCTGCTGCTGGGGAAAAATCTCTTCCGTTCGCATGATCGTGCCCAATCGCGGCGCAACATCCTGACGATGCCCATCCCGCAGTTCTCCACGCTGCGCGACGACATCGATCCCAAGCTTGAGGCGATCATCCAGCGCGCCCTGCAGCGCGACCGGGACAAGCGCTATCAGTCCGCCTCCGAGATGCTCACCGATCTCGAACTTTACCTCTATAGTGACCGTTACGGCCCCACCAACGAAAAGCTCGGCGTTTACCTCAAAGAGCTCTTCGGGATCAAAGATCCGGTCATCCCTTCGCTTTCTACACGCTCCCCCATCTGAGATGAACCTCGGGAATTTTCATCCAGCACATGAGCGGGCACGGATTTAGTCACGAACTTCGCCAGCGCCAGACGCAGTCTCTCGTCCTGGCGCCGCAACTGCGGCACTCCCTGAAAATTCTTCAGGTCGCCGCGCTGGACCTCCGTTCGGTCATCCAGGAAGAACTCCAGAGCAATCCCACGCTCGAAGAGCTCCCCATGGAGGGAGAGAGCCTCGACAAACCGCAGGAGGAAGCTCCCACCGATCGCGACTCTGACAACGGCACGGCCGGCAAGAACGACTCCGACGCGCAAGACGCCTCCCCCACGAACGAGGACGAGGGCAAGCGCGACGAGATGGATTTCTCCAAGGACAAGGAATTCGAAATCCTCGGTAAGATGGACGAAGACTGGCGCGACCACATGGCCAGCGTCGGCGGGACCCAGCCCTACACTTCGGAAGACGCCGAGAAGCGGCAGCATTTCTTTGACTCGCTGGTAAGCGAAACCTCGCTGCAGGAGCATCTCATGCAGCAAGCGGAGATGACCGAGCTCACTCCAACCGCGCTTCAGGCCATGCAGCACCTCGTGGGCAGCCTCGACGACCGCGGCTTCCTCACCCAGTCAACCTCGGATGTGGCGTTGCAGACCGGACTCCCGCTCGACGCGGTGCAGGAGGCGCTGCGCGTGCTCAAGACCTTCGATCCTCCCGGTATCGGAGCCAAAGACCTGGCCGAGTGTCTCCTCCTCCAACTCGCCGCCAAGGGCCGCAGCGACTCGCTCGCGCTCCGGATGATCCGCGACTATTTCGATCTCCTGACCCGGCGCCGCATCCCCGAGCTCGCTCGCAAACTCGGCGCCGATGCCGATGACGTGCAGTCTGCCATCGAGGAAATCGGCAAACTCGACCCCGCCCCCGGACGCCGATTTGCCGAGGACAACAACCGGGTCGTCGTCGCCGACGTGACGGTCGAAAAAGACGGCGACGAGTGGAAGATCCACCTCAACAGCGACTACATCCCCCGCCTCCGCATCTCCAGCACCTACCGCGATCTCATTGCCAAGGGCACGCTCTCCAAGGACGAGCGCGACTATCTCCGCGAGCGGATGCGTTCGGGCAAGTTTCTCATCGACTCGATCGAGCAGCGCCAACGCACCATCGAGCGCATCACCCGCGAGATCATCAACGCGCAGAAGGAGTTTTTCGACAATGGCGTCTCGGCGCTCAAGCCGCTCACGATGACGCAGATCGCCGATGTCGTCGGCGTGCACGAGACGACCGTCAGCCGCGCGATCGCCAACAAATACATCAAGACCCCGCACGGCGTCTTCGATTTCAAATACTTTTTCACGCCCGGCTATCAGGCGGATAGCGGCGCCTCTGTCTCCAATACGAGCGTAAAGGAAATGATCGCCGACCTCGTCGCAGGCGAGGATCGCTCCACTCCGCTCAGCGATCAGGAGATCGTCGCGAAGCTGCAGGAAAAGGGCATCAAGATCGCCCGCCGCACTGTGGCCAAATACCGCGAGGAGCTGGGCATCCTGCCGAGCAATCTGCGCCGCGACTACAAGTAACCGCTCACGCGAGCGGGGCACTCGGCTCGACCCCGAGGCCGCACTGCGCACCGCGCTCCACGCTGGAGTCGGCCCAAGCGGCGAACGCAATCATCCCGGCATTGTCGCCGGTGTGCTTGGGCTGCGCCGCATATGATGGAATCCCTCCGCGAGCAGCCTCGGCTTCGAGCGCAGCCCGCAGGGTGCGATTGTTCGCCACCCCACCTGATAGTCCGAGGCTACGGTAGGCTCCCCCGCCCAACCGCAGCGCCGCCCGCGTCTTGCGCGCCAGGGCATCGACCACCGCCTGCTGGTAGCTCGCACACAGATCGGACATGCGCGCCCGCACCTCATCCGTGGACATCTTTTCGATCTGATAGCGGAGACTCGTCTTCAGCCCAGAAAACGAAAAATCCAATTCGTCGCGCTGGCCGATGCCGCGCGGGAAATCAAACGCGTCAGCACGCCCGGCCGCCGCCTGTTTCTCCACCAGGGGACCGCCGGGATAGCCAAGGCCGAGCAGCTTGGCGCCCTTGTCCAGCGCCTCGCCCGCCGCATCATCGCGCGTCGAAGACAGGACCGTCACCCGGCGCGCCTCATCGAGTTTGAAGAGCAGCGTGTTTCCCCCAGATACGATCAATCCCAAGTGGGGCAACAACGCCGCCAGCCGCGCATCAAACTGCGCCGGCGCCTCGGCGTGCAGCGCAATAAAGGGTGACCAGACGTGCCCCCGCAGGTGATTCACGCCCGCCAGCGGGGCTTTGAGCGCCAGAGACATGGCCTTGGCCGCCGCCACGCCGATCACCAGACACGCCGCGAGGCCCGGCCCGTTGGTGACTGCGACTTCACTCACGGAGCCAAATCCAATCTCTTCCCGGGCCCGAGTGAGCAACGGACCGAAATTGCGCAGATGCTCCCGCGTCGCGAGATCGGGCACGACGCCGCCATGCTTTTCGTGCAAGGCGATCTGACTATGGATCCACTCCCCGAGGATGCCCTTCGCCGGATCGAAGAGGGCGACCGCGGTCTCGTCACACGAGCTCTCGAGCGCGAGAATCATCTTACTGCGAGGCGGGGCGACCGGAGCGCACGTCGAGCAGACGCACTCCCTTCAAGACATCCACCGCGGCTTGCAACTGGCGGTCCACGATGGGTTCGAACCCGAAACGCTCCTTAAACTCCTTCGGATCGACGATATCGGGCCGGCTCCGTTGGCGGCGCAATTTGCTGTCCTCCTCGGGCGTCATCACGACGTCCACGTGCGGCGCGATGCCTTTCTCATGAATGCTCACGCCACTGGGCGTGTAATACTTCGCGGTCGTGAGCCGGAGGCCCTCGCCGTTCTTGAGTTTGAAGACCGATTGCACCGAGCCCTTGCCGAAGGAGCGCTCGCCGACCACCACCGCCCGCCCGGTGTCTTTCAGGGCTCCCGTGACGACCTCGGCGGCGCTCGCACTGCCGGCGTTGATGAGGATCGCGACGGGAATCGTCAGCGGTGCCCCGTCGGCCTCAGCTTTGTAGTCTTCGCGATCCGCTGGTTTACGACCCTGCGTGTAGACGATCAGCTCCCCTTTCTTGAAAAACGGCTCCGCCACTTCGACAGCGGCATCGAGGAGTCCGCCCGGGTTGTTGCGCATGTCGATGACGACGCTCGTGGCGCCATCTTTGAGCAATTGCTCCAGCGCCTTCGTAAATTGCTCACCCGTGTGCTCAGAAAACTCGGTGAGTTGCACGTAGCCAATGTCGTCCGGCATCACGCGAACATCCCGCACGCTCTCGATCTTAATGATCTCGCGCACGAGCGATAGCTCCATGGTGACCTTCGTCGCAGGCCGAAAGACCCCGACCAGCACCTGCGTCTTCGGCTTGCCGCGCAGCCGGCTCACAATGCCATCCATGGTCGCCGTGTTCTCCACGGGCTTGCCATCGATGCTCACGATGACGTCGCCACGCTGAATGCCCGCCCGCTCACCGGGCGTGCCTGCCATGGGCGTGATCACCACGGCCTTGCCTCCCCGCGTCTCGACTTGAATGCCAATGCCGCCGAACTCACCGACTAAATCCTCTTCGAACTCTTGATTGTCTTTCGCCTCCAAAAACTCGGAGTGCGGATCCAACGATTCGACCATGCCGTGGAGCGCAGACTTGGCGAGTTGTTCATACTGGGCGGCCTTCTCGTCGACGTAGTTTTCCCCCACGAGTTGCATGACCTCGCGGACGTAGCTGGCCGAACGGCTCAAATCCCGATTGGGAAACAAATTCCACGCGGTCGCCACCCGCACGGTCGCCACTGTCAGGGCGACTCCGAGGAGCGCCCCGGTGGTGAGGGTGAGAATCCGTTTGAACATGCCGGGCACTGTGTGCATCCGCTTCGCTTTGTAAATGGGTTCGTCAGCTCAAGTATCGCCTGCCGGCGCCACGCCGGAATTTCTCGCCGCTTTCCGCACTGCGGCCGACGCCGAGGCGACCATGTCGTTTGACCGTTTCATGGCCCTCGCGCTCTACCACCCGCACGTCGGCTACTATCGGCGAGATCGGGCCCGTGTCGGCTATGGACCGGGCACGGACTTTTTTACCGCGACCACCAGCGGGCCGATTTTCGGCGAACTGATCGCCGCCGCCTGCGCAAAGCTCCTCGGGCCCGCTGATCCGCACGAACACACCTTTATCGAGATTGGTGCCGAGCCCGGCGGTGGGGTGCTGACCGGCGTCGCCCATCCCTTTGGCTCGTCTCGGACCATTCGCCTCGGCGAGCCAATCGAGCTCAGCGGACCTTGCGTGGTCTTTTCCAACGAACTGTTCGATGCGCAACCGTTCTCCCGTTACGTTCGACGCGATGGGCAATGGCGGGAGATCGCGGTTCGTCTCGACGGAGATACGCTACGCGAAGTGGAGCGTCCTACCCTACCCTCCACTGCCCTGCCCGCCATCGACCATGACGGCTATCACTTCGACGCCCCTCACGAAGCCGCCGCCTTGGCCGCGGAACTTGCCCGACAGGCGTGGTCCGGGCTGTTTGTCGCTTTTGATTACGGAAAGTCCCTGCGTGAGCTCAGCGAAGCGACCCCGGCCGGCACCGCACGTGCCTACCACCTCCATACGCAATCGAACGACCTGCTCTCCCGCCCCGGTGAGCAAGATCTCACGTGCCACGTCTGTTGGGATTGGTTGAGCGACGCGCTGCAGCAAAATGGGTTCGCGTCGCCGGTCATCGAATCGCAAGAGGCGTTTCTGATCCGCCATGCCGGCGAAGCGATCGCCGCCATCAGCGCGTCCGAAGCCTCGCGGGCCAGCCAACGCAAGCTCGCCCTACTCCAGCTTCTTCATCCCGCGCACCTCGGCCAAAAATTCCAAGTGCTCCACGCCCGACGGGACTAGTTTGGACAATTGCTAAAATTGCCCTTGCTTCGCCCTTTCCCCGACTTTTATCTGTGAACCTTTAACCAACTCGAAACCATCATGGCCAGAATCTGTGCAATCACCGGTCGTCGCCCCGTCAAAGGCTCGATCATCAACCGCAAGGGTCAGTCCAAGAAGAGCGGCGGCATCGGCACGCACGTGACTAGCATCACGAAGCGCAAATTCCGTCCTAATCTTCAACGCATCCGCATCAAGACCGCCAACGGCGGCACCAAGCGCGTTTGGGTTTCCGTGAAGGCCATCAAGGCCGGATTGGTCGAAAAAGTCTAAGTAGGTCGCCTCGGGCGACTCAGCAAGCTTCCACCGCGGTCATCCACGACCGCGGTTTTTTTGTGCGCTCATCTCCATTCTGAGCCTGAAAAGACTTCAACCGAAGTCTGCCGTGTCCCAGAGTGCCGTCATGGCCCCCGTCTCCGCGCCACCTGCTTCGGCGAAAGCCGAACCTGATATCGCGCGGAAAGTCGAAGCCGAGATGTCGCGGCTCCTGTTTAGATCCGCGGGCTTCGGGTTGTTTTCAAACTTTGCATTGGCCGTCATTCTCGTCGCGGGAACTCTCTCCACGCACCCCGCGTCGCTCCACATCGCCTGGCTGGGTGCGATCGTGCTGATATCACTGGTGCGGCTTGGCATCCACCTGGGTTTCGCCCGGGCGCGCCCACCGGAGTCTGATCTCGGTCGCTGGCGTATCGCGTTCACCGTGGGCGTGGCGATCGCCGGTCTCATTTGGGGTGCAGCTGGCTGGCTCTACTTCAATACCCCGTATCTGATCCCGCGCCTCTTGCTGGTTTTGATCCTCGCCGGTCTCAATGCCGGGGCCGCGCGATCACTCGCCTCCGTGCCTTGGTGCTACCGGCTCTATGTTTTCACCACGTTAAGCCCGCTGCTGGCGAGATTCGTGACCCTCAACGAAGCCGGCGGATGGACGCTGGCGCTGGTGACAGTGACCTACGCCCTTTTCCTGCTGAACACCGCCAAGCTCCATTTCGCGGACATCCAGCGACTATGGCGCCTTATTTTTGAGAACGAAGGATTGGTGATGACGCTCAGCGCCGAGAAAGAACGCGCCGAAGCGGCAAATCTAGCCAAGAGCGATTTCCTCGCGACCATGAGCCACGAAATTCGCACGCCGATGAATGGCATCATGGGGATGCTACAGGTACTCGAACACTCCCCGCTAAATGCCGAGCAAAAGGCCCACGTCGATGTCGCCGCGGCCTCCGCCGATACATTGATGCGCCTGCTCAATGACATTCTCGACTTCTCCAAAATCGAGAGCGGCAAACTCGACTTCGAGGCCATTACCTTTGCCCTGCCGGCGACTGTCGCCGAGGTCGTCGCACTTCTTCGAGTCCGCGCCGTCCAAAAACAACTCGAACTCAACCTTAAACTCCCACCTGACCTGCCGCGTTTCGTTATTGGCGACGCCGTGCGCCTCAAGCAGGTGCTGCTCAACCTCACCGGAAATGCGATCAAGTTCACCTCGCGCGGTCACGTGGAGATCGCCGTCACCGTCCTGCGGCAGGACCTGCAGTCGGCCCAGCTGCGCTTCACCGTGCGGGATACCGGTATCGGCATGGATGCCGCCACTCAGGCAAAACTTTTCCAAGTATTCAGTCAGGGAGACAGCTCGATGACCCGCCGCTTCGGCGGCACCGGACTTGGGCTCGCGATCTCTAAGCGCCTGATCCACCGCATGGGAGGAAATATTGTAGTGAGCAGCGCTGTCGGCAAGGGGTCCGAATTCAGCTTCGAACTCACCATGCCCAAGGGGGCGGAACCTCATCGCCTTACTCGCTCCCCCTTCCCTACGTCCAAACCCACGCTTTCCGGACGTATTCTCGTCGTGGAAGACGACCGGGTAAACCAGCGCGTCATAGAGCTGCTGTTGGAAAAGCTCGGCCTCGCCTGCATAATCGCTGCAGACGGCGCTGCGGCGGTAGAGATCGCCTCGGCTGAGCATTGCGATGCCGTGCTGATGGATTGCCAAATGCCGGGCATGGACGGCTTTGAGGCAACCCGCCTGATCCGCCAACAGCTCGCCGGCAAACCGTTGCCGATCATTGCTCTCACGGCCAATGCCATGATCGGAGATCGCGAGGCCTGCGAACAGGCCGGTATGAACGATTTTCTATCCAAACCAGTGCGGCAAGACGAACTCCGAGTGTGTCTTGAGAAGTGGCTTCCCAGTCGCGCTGTAAACTGAGGCGCCATGCGCGACAGCCTCCTCCGGGAGGCCTTGATCACGCCCCCTACCGCCCTCCAATCGCCCGCTAGAGCGCGCGAAACACGACCGCAGCGTTCTGCCCGCCGAAGCCAAGGTTATTGCTCAAAACCGTGCGCACCTTGGCTCCGCGCGCCACGTTGGGCACATAGTCGAGATCACACTCAGGATCTGGGTCCAAGAGATTGATCGTGGGCGCGATCGTCTGAGACTGAATCGTCTTAACACAAATCACCGACTCGATTCCACCTGCCGCGCCCAGGAGATGACCGGTCATGGACTTCGTGGAACTCACTGCCACGCGGCGGGCGTGATCACCAAATACCTTCTTGATCGCGAGGGTCTCGAACTTGTCGTTGTAAGGCGTGCTGGTGCCGTGCGCATTGATGTAATCGACCTGCTCCGGATTCACCGCCGCGCTCGCCAACGCCCGCTTCATCGCCATCGAAAGTCCCTTTCCCTCGGGATCGGGCTGGGTGATGTGGAACGCGTCACACGTCGCAGCATAGCCCGCAAGTTCGCAATAAATCCGAGCTCCCCGCGCCTGGGCGTGCTCCAGCGACTCTAGCACCAACACTCCGGCCCCTTCGCCCATAATGAATCCATCGCGACCGCGATCAAACGGGCGGCAAGCCGTCTCCGGTGAGTCATTTCGAGTGCTCATAGCCTTCATCGAGCAAAAGCTGGCGTAGGCAAAGGGCGTGATCGCAGCCTCGCTACCACCGGCCACCATTACATCAGCGTCGCCGCGGCGAATCATATGCGCCGCCTCGCCCAAAGCGTGCGTTCCCGTCGCGCAGGCCGAAACCACGCCAAAGTTTGGTCCCCGGGCACCGATCTCGATCGCAAACAATCCCGAGCACATATTTCCGATCAGTGACGGAATGGTGAAGGGCGATACTTTGCGCGGACCACGCTCGGCGAGCACCTTGAGTTGGGACTCGTAAGTCCACATACCACCAATACCCGAGCCAATAATTACCCCTACCCGGTCGTGGTCCTCGACGGCCATATCGAGGCCGGAATCGCTAAAGGCCTGTTTGGCGGCGACAAATCCGAAGTGAGTGTAGCGGTCATTCCGCCTCGCTTCTTTCGGATCCATATGGAGCGCTGGATCCCACTCGGTCACCTCCGCCCCAATTTGACTGCCTAAATCTTTCGGATCAAACAGCGTAACCCGCCGGATCCCACAGCGCCCCGCCGTCAAACTTGCCCAAAATGCCTCAACCGTGTGGCCGACTGAAGCAACCACGCCGAGACCAGTAACTACTACGCGACGAGACGACGAAAGATTTTCCATAGACGGAGGGAATCAGCCAACCAGTCCAAAAACAAAAAAGGCGCTCTGCCAGATATTTCTGGGCAGAGCGCCGGAAATGAGCGTCGAGGCTTAAGCCGCCCCGGCCTTGGCCTTGATATAGTCGATTACCTGCCCGACGGTTTGGAGTTTCTCGGCGTCAGACTCAGGGATCTCGCCCTTAATCTCGTCCTTGAATTCTTCTTCGAACGCCATGATGAGCTCGACAGTGTCGAGCGAATCGGCGCCGAGATCATCCAAGAAAGAGGCGGTCGGAGTAATCTGCTCTTCGTTAACGTTGAGCTGATTTACAATGATCTCTTTGACGCGTTGTTCGATGGTTTTTTGGTCAGCCATTTTCGGAAAATTTAGAGGGAAAAGCGGATGGGCGGAGGGTTCACATCGCCATGCCGCCGTCAACGGAAAAAACCTGTCCGGTAATATACCCCGCCTCTTCAGAGCAAAGATAGGCCGTGATATTTGCGACGTCTGCCGCCTCGCCGAAACGCTTTAGGGGCACCGCCTCCAAAATCTTGGCCGAAACCTCGGGGTTGTTCACGAAATCGGTCGTCATGTCAGTCTTGATGAAGCCTGGGGCCACCGCATTCACCGTTACGCTTCGGCCGGCGAACTCACGCGCGAGTGTCTTGGTGAGGCCAATCATACCCGCCTTGGCGGCCGAATAGTTGGCCTGTCCCGCATTTCCCATGATACCGCTGACCGAGGTGATATTGACGATCCGGCCCCAACGGGCCCGCGTCATGGGGCGGGCGAGGTGCTTAGTCCAGTGGAAGCAGCTCGTGAGATTGGTGCCGATGACGTCATTCCAATCCGAATCGCTCATCCGAAAAAGCAGTCCGTCTTTCGTGATCCCGGCGTTATTCACCAAGATATCGATCGTCGGAAACTCCTTCAAGAGCTGCTCTGCCGCCGCCGCGATTGCCGTTCCATCCGCCACATCGACCGCCAGGGCCTTGGCCTTGCCCCCGGCTGCAATAATAGCGGCCGCGGCAGCCCCACAGGAGTCGGCGGACTTGGAGACACAGATGACAGTCACGCCTTGAGCGGCCAGCGATTCAGCGATGGCTTTGCCAATGCCGCGTCCGGCACCAGTTACGAGAGCAGTGCGATTTTTAAAAGTAAGCATGAGGTTTTCGAAGTGGGAACGATGTGAACGATTTGGTTTTTTACCGCAATCGCCAACCCCATCGCACCACACGATTTTACCCGGTGGGACTAGATTGGGGTATTGAGGCCAGATAAGATTTGCGCCAATGGTTCAGGCAAATCAATGAGGTGGTATCTTGCCCTGCCCTCTCGCGTTCGATCGTGGCATCAGCGGGGGTTGTTGAGAGGCTTAGCGTGGTATCGGTGTGCCGCTACCTCCGTTGATCAACTGATCCTGCGGGATTGGTGGGATGGCTATGTCTTCCCGCGATCATCGTGAGCAGGTCGGCTAACCGAGCAGCCCGTTGCTTTATTGGCCCGACATAGCCCACAAAAAAGGGACCAGCCTTTCGGCTGGTCCCTGAAATCAAACGAGCGATGAACTATTAATTAGTCCGTCGGACCAGCGTAGCTGGTGAAGCCAGGCAGCACGGTCGGGGTAATGTTATTAAGATTACCCGTCTTGCTCAGGGCCTTCACGTCGATCGCACCCAAGGAGCGGAGGCTAAGGCCGCCCTGAACGAAGATCGGATTGGTGATGGTGATGTTACCATTGGCGCTCAAGGAGAGGCTGTTTTGGAACGTGCCACCACCAGAACCAGCGGTCGTGATGCTACCGGTCGTGCTGATGAGCGTGACCGAGCCAACCACGATGCTACCGGGATTGAGAACCATCGCAGCGCTCTCGGAGATGACGACGGCATTTTGACCGACAACACCCGTGCCGGCGCGAACCACGATCGGGCCGAAGCTCGCGGTGGAACTGTCGATACGGATGGACGAGGCACCAGTGGTGCCGGCGTCGAAGGTGGTCACGCCACCGACGTTGATCGTGCCAGGGCTATCCTTGATCAGGCCAGCGCCGTTGTTGTTACGCACAGTGAGGGTGCCGCCGACGCTGATGTTGCCCAAGGAGGTCGTGAGGTTCACGTCTTGGATCGCGGCGTTGCCAGCGGTCGTGAGGGAAACATTGGCGCCACCAAAGTTATTGGCAGTGCCAGAATTCAGCGCGATGCCGCCAGGAGCGGAGAGAGCAGACGTGCCACCCACTACGACACCAGCGGTGCCGCTTTGGATGATGCTGCCGGTATCAGACGTGGCAATCAGCTTGCCCGCGGTGCCGGAAGCAACCGACACGAAGTTGATCGTGCCCGACTCCTTGAGCTCGATGTCAGCGCCAGCGGCAGCAGCACCAAGGTTCGAGGCCAAGGTGAGACCGCCGAAGTTGTTGCCCGTTTGAGAGACGGTGATCTTGCCACCTTGGGTATTGAGCGTCGTAGCACCGAACGCCTTGACGGTCGTTCCGGCCAACTGGGTGATGGCCTTCGCGGCACCAGCGGAGGTGTCGACAGTCAAGAAGCCACCGGAGCTGACGTTACCAAGAGCGATTGCTTCGCTCGATACGATCGAGGTGTTACCCGCAGCCGAGACCGTGACCGGGAGAGCAAAGCTGTTGCCCGCCGCAGTGAGTGCAACGCGGCCGGTGGCCGAGGTGAACGACGTGGTGTTGGAAGCAGCGGCGCCCGGATTGCGGACGACGATGGTGCCGGCTTGGATGATGTCACCCGCGGTCGAGGAGACAATCAGGTTACCAACGGGAACAGCAGCGTTGTTCGTATTATTGATCGAAACGTTGTTGAGGTTGGCCGAACCGCTCTCGGTGTAGGTGACGTTGGCAGTGCCATTAGCGCCGTTGACGCCAGTGGTAACGAGGCTGACGGCGCCCAAGCTGTGACCGGCTTGACCGATCGTGATGCTGTTATCCGAGGTGAACGAGGCAGCACCATTGATGCGGATGTTGGAAGCGCTGTCCTTGATGTCGGCCGAGGCACCGGTGGAGGTGATGTTCGTGCCGCCACCATTGCTGAGAGCGATACCAGAGCCCAGAGTGATCGGGCCAGAGGCAGTAACGTTGACCACAGTAGCGGCACCCGTGGCCGCAACATTCTGGAGGGTCAGACCCGTGGCGACGCCCGTCTCGGTGACGTTGACGTTGCCAGGAGCGCTGAAGCTGACAGTTCCAAGGTCGCCGCCATTGGCGTTGGAGATCGTGAGGGTGTTAGCAGCGCCGCCGGTCACGGTGACCGAAGTCGTGCCGGAAACCGCGCGACCATTGGCAGTGGTGCCGACGGTAACGGTGGTGGCCTTGGTGTTGGTCAAGCTGAAGTCCTTGGCGTTCGAAACCAAGACAGCACCGGTGATCGCGTTGAACGCGTTATTGAGGGTAACCGTGCCAGGATTGAACAACGAGTTCGAGGCAACCGTGGCCGTGCCAGCGAGATTGAGCGCACCGCTGTTAACGATGTCGCCATCGAGACTGGTGGCATTTACGTTATTCGCGGTGATCGCACCAAGGTTCAAGGTGGTGTTTTCGACAACCGTCAGGTTACCGGCACCCAAATTACCAATGATCTGACCAAAACGGTAGTTCGAGAGGGCACCGAACGCCGCATTACCGAGTTGGACATTACCACCCGCGGTGTTCAGCGTGACGCTACCAAACACGTTAACCGTGTTGGAGGAGGTCGCGATCGTTCCCGTGCCGCTCGTGGCGAGGGTCAGATTGGAACCGAATGCGATAGAGTCGCCAGCAGCGGCGCCGAGGGTAAGAATTCCGTTCGTGCCAGCAGTAATGACCGTCGGGGCCTTAGCGTTGGTCGCGGTCCCGACGATGACGTCAGGAGTAAGTAGTGAACTATCGGTGACTTGGAAGCTATTGCTCGCCGTGCCACCCTGGAGGACGACATTGGTGAAGTTATTACCTGCCGTCGTCAGCGCGATATCGGTCGCAGCGTTGAGCGTAACTTTGCTCGTCGAGGTGATAATACCGCCCTGCGTGATAGAGCCCGTAGCTGAGTTCACGACGAGAGTCGGGACGGTAGCGGTCGGGATGACCACAGAACCGTTGGAGTTGATCGTCGTAGCAGCAGTGCTGGTGGACGTCAGGCCGGTCGCGGTGACCGTGCCGCCGCTCGCGTTAGCGTTAAGGGTCGCGGCGCTCGTGGTGGCAAGAGTGGTGAGGGAGATCGAGCCCGTGGTCGCCGTGATCGTCACGGTCGAACTGGAAACTGCACCGGCTGCCGTCACAGAACCACCAGAGATGGTCGCCGTGCCGCCAGTGGTCGTGACGCCTTGGAGGGAGATCGAACCGTTATTAGCCGTCAGATTGAGGGTGGTATTGGTGATGGCACCCGTGGCAGTGATCGAACCAGCAGTGGCGGTCAGGCTGACCGTCGTGTTAGAAGTGATCGTTCCGACAGAGATATTACCGGTCGTCGACGTGATCGAAATCGGGGTAGCCAAGTTCGTGGTCGTCGTGCCAGTGATACCGGTCGCGATGGTGATATCGCTGTTGGCCGTGATCGTGGCGGTGCGGGAGCTGGTGGCCGGGACGCTGATCTTGCCACCGGTGGAGGTAGCGGAGAGGGTCAGCGTATTGCTCGGATTCAGAGCTACGCCAGCTTGGCCAGTGATCGAACCACCGGTGCTGTTAATGCTGACATTCTGCGTGATCGTCGGGGCGCCAACGGAGGGCAGGAGAGTGATATCTCCCGTGGCAGTCAGGTTAATGGTGCTCGTATTGGGGAGTGCAGCAAAGGTGATGTTGCCCGAACCGCTGAAGGTCACCGTGCGACCAGTAGCGGAGAGAAGACTTACGTTACCAGTGGCAGCAGTCGCGCCAGCGCTGGTGAGATCGTTGCCGCCCTGAACTTGGACAAGGAGGGTTCCGGTGGCGGTGCTCGCAGCAAGCGCGAGACCGTCGATGTCGCGAACTTCCACATTCTGGCCGTTGGCAGCAATGTTCTGGAAGTCGACGTTCGTCAGGTTGATATTACCCGAGGTAAGGCCCTTGCTAGCGTCACCGGCGACGATTGAAACAGTAGAGCCGGTCGCATCAGCAACCACACGAGTCACGGCGGTCTGGAGGACTGCGCCGTTCAAGGTGGTTCCGGTCGTATTGACCGTGAGCGCACCAGCGGTAGGAGCATTGACGGTGAGTCCACCGCCAGCGCCGGTCAAGCTGACCGCGCCACCAGAAGTGGTGATATTCAGCGCGCCGCCAATGGGGTTGCCAGCGTTGGTTTGATTAACGCTCACGGCTCCAGATCCACCGAACGACACGGATGCCGTGCCGCCTGCGAGTGAATTTGCCGTGCCGGTGGTCTTGACAAAGAGGTTGCCGTAGAAAGCGCCACCTTGAACATCAACTTCCTTACCAACGAGGTAGATGTTGTTGCCCGTGGTTCCAACGGCCTCGATGACAGCGCCGGTGCCGGCAACCGTGACCGAAGCTGTCGGGGACGTGCCGGTGAAGCTGAGGTTACCATTCACCGAGAAGAAGCTCGGGGGCTCACCAATCGTGCTGGCGTAGAAGCCGCCAGTGGTGATGCGGGCCGTGCTGGAGATAACGATACCAGCCGGATTCAGCAGGTAAACGTTACCGTTGGACAGGATCTTACCGTCGATCGTGGTCGCAGCGCCACCGGACACGTAATTCAGGGCAGAATCAGTCGGGAGCGAGAAGATGTAGTT
>CANGHW010000004.1 GCA_947453695.1 Opitutia bacterium | reverse complement strand
GATCGGGCTGCCGCGCAACGATCTCGGCCGCGATCTCCTCGAAGGGGAGGCGCGCAACGTCATCCGCGGCGAGTGCGCGACGGTAAAAACGCACATCCTGAAAGCGGGTCTCGCGCATGGGGTTGTAGTCATCGCGCCGGCCGACGTGCATCGCGGCATCGGTGCGAATCGTGTCTTTGTCGCCGAAAGCATCGACCTTGGTCTCGGTGGGGACGGACTGGCCGTTGACGTAGATCTTTATGCCGGAGCCGCTGCGCGAGCCATCGTAGGTGAAGAATACGTGGAGCCACTCGTCTCGCGGGAAGGTGCCACGCGTGACAACGGAGAGAGCACGACGCGCCACGGCGGTCGTGGTGACGGCCGTAGTGGGTGCGGGCGCCTTAATCGCGGAGCCTTTTTTCTTGGGGGCTGCGGCGGCAGCAGCCGGAGCGGAAACGGCCGCGACGGTCTCGACGAGCGGTTTGTCTCCAGTGGTCGCGGTCGCGGGTGGCGGCGGCTCCGTCGCAGGGACGAGGTTCACCGTAAACGTGCCGCCCTCTTGGTAAATCTCCCAGCCGGCGCCACCTTTGCGTTTCGCGTCGCCCATACGCGCGAGGAGCGTGCCACTGCCCGTGCCGGTGCGAGCACCGCCACCGGGTTTTGCTCGGAGATGAATCCAAGCGCCTGCGGAAAAACTTTCTCCCGCATCTACATCACCGAGGTCGCCGAGATTCAGGCGCGTGAAGATATCCATGCGCATGGACGGCCAAAGCCAGGTGTTCTCGCCCCAGACGAGGGGATTGGTGTCGGCCTTAAACTCGGTGACCTTCGCGCCTGGCGCGGAATTCTTCACGGTGTCGCCACTGCCTTCGTCGAGCTTGAGGCGCAGTTCGAGGGCGGCGGGGGCGACGGGCTTGGGACGGTTGCCGCTGGCGAGCCACTCGCCGATCAGGGCGGTGGCGCGGGCGCGTCGGGTGTCGAGCTTAGCCTGCAAATCGGCGCGGTGACCCAGAACGGCTTCGGCTGCGGGACGATTCTCTTCTTTCGGTAGACGGAGCACAGGCAGTGGCTCGGCGATGTTAAGGTCCCACGGTTTCTCGACGGTGTTCGAGAGGTAGGCGGCGAGGCCGTAGAAATCGCGCTGGGAGAAGGGATCGAATTTGTGATCGTGGCACGCCGCGCAGCCAGTAGTGAGACCGAGGAAGGTCGCGCCGAACGCCTCGACGCGGTCACGGGTCTGGTTGACGAACACTTCTTCGGTAACAGTGCCGCCTTCGTTGGTCGTAAGGTTGCAGCGCATGAAGCCCGTGGCGGCGAGTTCGTCGAGATTGCGCGCGGGGAGCAGATCGCCTGCGAGCTGTTCGCGGACGAAGCGATCGAAGGGCTTGTTGGCGTTGAACGCCCGGATCACGTAATCGCGGTAGGGCCAGATTGAGCGGTAGTTGTCGAAATGGATGCCGTGGGTGTCGGCATAGCGCACGTAGTCGAGCCAGTAGCGCGCACGGTGCTCGCCATAGCGCGGACTAGCGAGCAGGCGGTCGACCACGCGCTCGTAGGCGCCCGGCTTCGTGTCGGCGAGAAACGCATCCACCTCGGCGGGTGTCGGCGGGAGGCCGGTGAGATCAAACGTCACGCGCCGCAGCAACGTGCGCCGATCAGCCTCGGGCGCGGGACTGAGTTTCTCTTTGGCAAGGCGGGCGAGGATGAAGGCGTCGACCGGATTTCCGATCTGCGACTTACGATTTGCGATTGAAGGCACCGCGGGGCGGGCCGGCGGAAGGAAGGCCCAGTGCTCCTGATACTCGGCGCCCTCGGCAATCCATTGGCGGAGGAGCGCAACCTCGGCGGGCTTGAGGGTTTTGTGCGACTCGGGCGGTGGCATGACCTCCTTCTCGTCCTTCGATTCGATGCGCTTGATGAGCGGGCTTTCATCCGGTTTGCCGCGCACCATGACTGGGCCGGTCTTCTCGAGCGGCTTGAACGCGTGCTCGGCGCGGTCGAGGCGGAGGCCGGCCTTGCGTGAGCCGGGGTCGGCGCCATGGCAGGCGTAGCAGTTTTCCGCGAGGATCGGCTGGATCTGGTCATTGAACTGGACCTTGGCGGGCGCGGCGGCGCGCGAAGACGCGGCGACGAGCAATGACGCGGTGGCGCAAAGAAGGAGTGAACGGCGCATCGGGGCGGACGGGGTTGGAATCGAGACCACGGGAATCACCAAACCGTAGTGGAGGCCTGCGCGCTTGGCTAGCACGACGACGCCAAATTGTGGTGGGGATGCGGCGGCGGCGGCCTGCTAACTCGGCGCACTCCCCTGCCCTCCGCGTCGGCCAGACTTACGCGAGGATGTCGGCGAGAACGCGCGCGCCCTCGACGCCAGTGAGCTTCGCATCGAGGCCTTGAAACTTCACGCTGAACGCATCGTGGCGGATGCCGAGCTGGTGCAGCATCGTCGCGTGCAGGTCGTGCACGGTGCAGACCTTGTCCACGGCGGCGTAGCCGAGGTCGTCGGTGGCGCCGTAGACGAGCCCGCGCTGGACGCCTCCACCGGCGAGCCACATGGACATGGCCTTATTATGGTGATCACGGCCGACGGTGCCTTTATTGCCCTGCGACATCGGAGTGCGGCCGAACTCGCCGGTCCAGACCACGAGTGTGTCGTCGAGCATTCCGCGTTCCTTGAGATCGGAGATGAGAGCAGCGGCGGCGCGATCCGTCTCCAAGGCGCGCAGCGGCAGCTCCTCGCGCAACTGGCTGTGGTGGTCCCAGTCGCGATGATAGAGTTGGATGAAACGCACCCCGCGCTCGGCGAGCCGGCGGGCAAGCAAGCAGTTCGATGCAAACGAACCGTCGCCGGGCGTGCAGCCGTAGCGCGCGAGCGTGGCGGCGTTTTCCCCGCGGAGATCGGTCAGCTCGGGCACGCTGGCCTGCATCTGGAACGCCAGCTCGTATTGCGCGATCCGGGTGGCAATCTCCGGATCATGCACGAAAGAGTCGTGCTGGCGGTTGAGTGAGTTGATCGCCGCGATGTCAGCCCCCTGTTGGCCGCGCGTCACGCGGCCGGGATTGGCGAGATAGTGCACGGCATCGCCGCGCCCCTGGAGTTGCACGCCTTGAAACCGGCTGGGCAGGAAACCGCTGCTCCACTGCCGCGCTGAGATCGGCTGCGGCGAGCGCCCCGGGCCGGTCGACACCATGACGACGAAACCGGGGAGATTCTCGGCCTCACTGCCGAGTCCGTAGTTGATCCAAGCCCCCATGCTGGGGCGGCCGGCGATCTGCGCGCCGGTGTTCATGAACATATGCGCCGGATCGTGGTTGATGGCGTCGGTCGTCATGGACCGCACGAGGCAGAGATCGTCGATCACCGAGCCGAGGTGCGGAAAGAGGGAGCATATCTCGGTCTGATTCTTCCCGAATTTCGCGAAGGGAAACTGCGGCGCGAAGCACACGAGTTTCTGCCCCTGCAACTGCGCGAGTTGCTGCCCCTGCGTGAGGCTCTCCGGCATCGCCTCACCGTGCATGGCCGCGAGCTTCGGCTTCGGATCGAAGGTCTCGAACTGAGACGGCCCACCGGCCATCGTGAGCCAAATCACGCGCTTGGCCTTTTGCGGCAATGGCAGCGGGTGAACCGCGCCACGGCTTCCGGCAGGCGCGGCGGCGGCCGCAAGCGATGCGGTGCTTCGGTCCAACAGAGTGGCGAGCGCGACGGCACCGACGCCCTGCGAGACGCGGCCGAGAAAGGCGCGGCGGGTGGAAGGAAGGACAGGGAACAGGCTCATGGCGGCGGCTACTCGCGGGTGATGAATTCGTGGAGGTTCAGGAGCACGCGAGCGACGTGCGTCCACGCGGCCAGTTCGACGCGGTCGGCACCGGCAGGCGCGGCCGATGCACCGGTCGCGAGCAGCACCTCGACCGCCCCCGGATCCGCACGGTAAACGGCGAGTTGCTCGGCCCACAGCGCGGCGGCCGTGCTCATTTCCTCGGCGCGCGGAGCACGCTGGAGTGCGACCGACCACGCCCACGTGATCCGCTCCTCCGGCGTGCGGCCGCCGGCGACGATCCGGGCGGCGAAGGCGCGCGCGGCCTCGACGTAGGTCGGGTCATTGAGGAGCACGAGCGCCTGCTGGGGTAGATTGGACCGGACCCGCTCGGCCGCGCACTCCTCACGACTCGGCGCATCGAAGGCGAGCAGGCTAGGGTGTAAAAAAGAACGCTGCCACCAGACATACAGGCCGCGCCGATACTGCGCTTCACCGCCGTCGGGCACGTAGTCACGCGGTGGGAAATTCAGCATCTCCCAGTAGTGGTCGGGCTGGTAGGGTTTAACGCTCGGCCCACCTACACGCGGCGAAAGCAGGCTGGCGGCGGCAAGCGCGTAGTCACGCACCAGCTCCGCCTCGAGGCGGAATCGCCCCTGGCGGGCGTGTTCGCGGTTGGCGGGATCGACGGCGAGTTGCTCCGCCGTGGCGACCGAGGTCTGCCGGTAGGTCGCACTCGTCACGATCGTGCGCACGAGGTGTTTCACGTCCCAGCCGTGATCCATGAACTCGCACGCGAGCCAGTCGAGCAAGGGACCGTTGGGCGGCGGCTCGCCCTGGGCACCGAGGTCGCCGGGCACGCGGCTGAGCGGCAGGCCGAAGAACTGCGCCCACAGGCGGTTGGCGAAAGCGCGGGCCGTGAGCGGGTTCTCCCGCGACACCAGCCAGCGCGCGAGATCGAGGCGAGTGAGCGTAGCATCGCCGGCGGACGCCCCCGTCGAGGGCGGCGCGAGAAAGGCCGGAATGGCCGGGGCCACGATTTCGCCGGACTCATCCATCCAGTTGCCGCGCGGCAGCACCCGGACCGCGCGGCGCGCGGGTGTCGCTTCGGTCACGAGGCAATGCGGCAGCGACTCGGTATAGGCCTTCTCCTGCTCCTCGGCCGTCGCGAGCGCGGCGAGTTCGGTCCGGGCCACGGTGCTCACATGGGTGCGGAAGTGCGCCTGTAGGGTCTGGCGTTCGCGCGCCGTGCGCGCCGCGGCTGTTTTCTGCAACACCGTCAGCACCGGGCGGGGCGTGTTAGGGGCGGGCGGCGCGGCTTCCCACTGGGCTTGGGCCGCGGCGAGAACGTCGGCCCGGGCCGTCACCGCGGACCGTGCAGCAACAACCGCCGCGTGCAACTCCGCACGGCGGGCCGCCTGCTCGGGCGTGGCCACGACCATGCCGTCCTCCCGGCGGCCGATGGCAGCCTCCTTCACATCGGCGAAAAATGCCCCGAGCGCGTAGAAGTCGCGCGTCGTGATTGGGTCGAACTTGTGGTCGTGACACTGCGCGCACCCGGTCGTCTGCCCGAGCCAGGCGGTGCCGATGGCACGCACGCGGTCGGCCAGCATGCGCGCCTCGTAGTCTTTCGGCTGGGCGCCACCTTCCTCCGTCGAGAGGAGCAGGCGGTTGAATGCGGAGCCCACGCGCGGCTCCTGCGAAACATCGGGCAAGAGGTCACCGGCGATTTGTTCGAGGGTAAAACGGTCGAATCGCTTGTTATCATTGAAGCTCGCGATCACCCAATCGCGGTAGGGCCAGACGTTGCGGGGATTGTCGCTGTGATAGCCGATCGTGTCGGCAAACCGCACCCCATCGAGCCAGCCTATTGCCATGCGCTCGCCATACTGCGGACGCTCGAGGAGACGCTCGACGAGGCGTTCGTAGGAGTCGGGCGCGGGATCGTCGACAAACGCCGTCACCTCGGCCGGCGTGGGCGGCACGCCGAGGAGGTCGGCATGCAGGCGCCGGATGAGCGTGCGCCGGCCGGCCGAGGGCGCAGGGGTCAGCCCGACTTGGGCAAGCCGTCGCGCCACGAGCACATCAACCGCATGCGCGCCGGCGGGGATGGTAGCCTTCACCGGAGGTTCGTAAGCCCAGTGCCGCTGGTAATTCCCGCCCTGAGCGATCCATCTCTCGAGTATGAGTTTTTCCCGCGCGGTCAGGGTCTTGTGAGCGTCCGGCGGCGGCATGACCTCTTCGGGATCCGGCGAACGCACGCGGGCGACGAGTTCGCTGTCGGCCGGTTTCCCCGGCACGAACGCCTCGCGGGCGAGCGCGTCGGCGCGCACATCGAGCCGCAGCTTGCCCTTGCGATGCGCGGCATCGGGGCCGTGACAGGAAAAACAATTGTCCGCGAGAATCGGCCGGACGTCGCGGTTGAACTCGATCTGGGCAGGAACCGGCAGCTCCGCCGACCACACCGCGGTGACGGCCCCGCCGAACAATAAAGCGCAGAGGAGTCGCACCGCAGACATGATCGGCAATGCCCCCGGCCGCCTACGCCAAAATCGGCTTAATCACCTGAGCCGGCAGGACGCCGGTGAGACGCTGGTCGAGGCCCTGGAACTTAAAGCTCAGGCGCTCGTGGTCGATGCCCATGAGTTGGAGGATCGTGGCGTGCAGATCGCGCACGTGGACCGGATCCTTCACAATATTGTAGGACATCTCGTCGGTTTCGCCGTGGACGACGCCGCCTTTCACGCCGCCGCCGGCCATCCAGATCGTAAAGCACCGCGGATGGTGGTCGCGGCCGTAGTTCGTCTCGGTGAGCGTGCCCTGGCAGTAAACCGTGCGGCCGAACTCGCCGCCCCAGATCACGAGAGTGTCGTCGAGCATGCCACGTTGTTTCAAATCCTGCACGAGACCGTAGCAGGCGCGGTCGACGTCCTTGCACTGCGAGGCGAGGTCACGAGGGAGCGTGCCGTGCTGATCCCAGCCGCGGTGGAAAATCTGCACAAAGCGCACGCCGCGCTCAACGAGGCGGCGAGCCATCAGGGCTGAGCTGGCAAACGTGCCACGCGTGCGGGCTTCTTCGCCGTAAAGCTCGTAGGTCGCAGCGGACTCACCGGAGAGATCGGCGAGCTCGGGCACGCTCGTCTGCATGCGAAACGCCATCTCGTATTGCTGCGTGCGCGTCTGGATTTCCGGGTCGCCGATCTGTTCGTAGCTGCGGCGGTTGAGTTCGCCCAAGCCGTCGAGCATCTGGCGGCGCAGCTCGCGCGGGACGCCAGGGGCGTCGTTGAGAAAGAGCACGGGGTCACCCTGCGGGCGAAAGGCCACGCCGGCGTGCTTGCCAGGGAGATAGGCACTGCCCCAAAGGCGCGAAGAGATCGCCTGCACGTTGGAGAACGGGCTCGAGTGCCGAGCGTGCAGCACGACGAAGGCGGGCAAATCCTTGTTCAACGTGCCGAGGCCGTAGGAGAGCCAGGAGCCGATCGACGCTTTGCCGTTTTGCATCGAACCGGTATAAACGAGCTGGTTCGCGGGCTCGTGGTTGATGGCGTCGGTCTTCATCGAGCGGATGAAGCAGAGGTCGTCGGCCATCTTCGCGATATTCGGGAGGAGTTCGCTGATCCACATGCCGCTCGGGCCGTGCTGGGCGAACTTGAACCGGGTCGGGGCGAGGGGAAACGCCGCCTGGCCCGCGGTCATGCCCGTGAGGCGCTCGCCTTGTCCAGCCAGCCAGTCCTTGAGGTCTTCTTTGAAGCGGCCTTCCAACGCGGGTTTGTAGTCGAAGAGATCGAGCTGCGAAGGCGCGCCGATGAGGGAAATGTAGATCGCACGCTTGGCCTTTGGGGCGATTTTCCACGGCTCGGTCATCGCGGTTTGCAACGTGGCGGCAGACGAAGCCGACGCGGCGAGTGCGCGGTCACCGAGCAGCGATGCGAGGGCGGCGACGCCGAGGCCGGTGCCGGTGCGACGGAAAAACTGCCGGCGGGTGACGGCCGCGTTGTAAGAGTCGAAGGTATTCTGCCAGTCGGGAGGGAGGTGCATGGCGGTTACTTCGTGAGCGATTCGTCGAGGTTCATGACTTGGCTCGCGACGAGGGTCCACGCGGCGAGCTCAGGGGCGGGGAGTTTTTCGTCGGCGGGCGATTCACCAATGGCGAGGAGTTTCTGCGCGGCGGCGGGATCGCGCTGATAGGTAGCCAAGGCTTGGTCTAAGGTGCGACGGACGACGGCGCGCTCGGGTTTCGTGAACGTGCGGCCGAGGAGGCGCAGCGACACGGCATCGAGGCGCGCATCGAAGGCCGGACCGGCGCGCAAGGCGCGGGCAGCAAGCTGGCGGGAGGACTCGACAAAGAGAGGATCATTGAGGGTGACGAGGGCCTGAAGCGGGGTGTTGGTGCGGTCGCGGCGCACACAGGAGACCTCGCGATTCGGGGCGTTAAGAATTTCCATCGTTGGCGCGAAGGCGGTGCGCTTGATCAGCGTGTAGAGCGAGCGGCGGTAGAGGTTTTCGCCAGAATCCTGGCGATAGTAACGCGTGGTCGACTCCTTCATGGCGACATCCTCCCAGATCCCTTCTGGCTGATAGGGGCGCACGGGGCGGCCACCGAGTTTGGCGACGAGCAGGCCAGAGGCGGCGAGGGCTTGGTCGCGGAGTTGCTCGGCATCGAGGCGATAGCGCGGTCCACGGGCGAGGAGGCGGTTGGCCGGATCACGCTCGAGGAGCGCGGGAGTCGCGGCGGCGGACTGGCGATAGGTCGCGCTGGTGACGAGGAGTTTCACCAGCCGGCGGTAATCCCAGCCGGTCTCGCGAAACTCGACGGCGAGCCAGTCGAGCAACTCGGGGTGCGAAGGATGCGCCCCCGTGACACCGAAGTCGCCGGCGGATTCGACGAGGCCGGTGCCGAAGACGTTCTGCCAAACGCGGTTTACCGTAACGCGCGCGGCCAGGGGGTTGCGCGGATCGACGATCCAGCGGGCGAGGCCGAGGCGGTTGCGCGGCGCTTCGGCCGGAAACGGCGGCAATGCGGCCGGGGTGTCGGCGGCCACCTTCTCCGCCTTCTGAGAATACTCGCCGCGGGTGAGAACGTGGGCGAAGGCCTCGGAGTCTTTCTTTTCCTCCATCACCAACGTGACGCCGCCGCGGGCGCGAATCGCATCGTCGTCGACGAGCAGGCGGTCGACGTCGGCGGCGAGTTTCATCGCGGGCGAATCCACCGCAGCGAGGAAATGGGCGCGGAGGAGTTTTTTCTGCGCGGCCGAGCGTTTTTCAGGGAGGGCGGCCAGCGCGGCCGAGGTGTCGAGCGCGGCATCGGCAAGTAGCTTGGCCTCTGCGGCGAGAATACCGCGACGATAGCGGCGGAGGTCCTGCACCCACACGTCGCCTTCCTTAAACGAAGCCGCGGCGGCGCCAGTGGCGGAATGCCGGGAACCGAGCCGGAGCGGAGCGGCGGGGATAATGTCGACGGGCAGATGGGCGGAGACGGCGGAGTTGGCGACGCCGCGACCATCAAGCAGCACTTCGATCGTGCGGCTACGGAGCGAGGCGGTGTCAAAACTCAGGACGACATGGTGCCACTTGCCGGGGGCGAGGGCGGCGCCGGCGACGCCGCGGGCGTTGACGGTGCCCTTGCCGTCGGTGACGAGGAGACCGAGTTTGCCGTTCTCAAGGAAGAGCTCCCAGCCGGCCTGTTTCCCTTCCTCATCGAGACAGGAGAGCAGTGTGCCCGTGGGCTTCTGGTCAACTCGCACGAGGAGAGCGAAACTCTCCGCCCCGCCACGGAGGAAGGGCACGCTCGGGCCGAGCACGCGATCCGCGCTGGTGAGGTGAGTCGCGGGGCCATACGGTCCGACCACCGGAGCGACGGCCGCCACCGGCGTATCGACGGTCGGAGCCGCAGCTGCAGGGGCGGCGGACGGGGGTGTATCAATCAGCGGGAGGTGCAGCGCGACGTGGCGGTTGCCCGGCGGCGGCACCAGCAACTTGGCAGCGGCCAGCCACGATTCAAAGTCGGCATCGGCCTCCTTGCCGCGAACTTCGAGCGCGGCGCGGGCCGCGGTGAGTTCGGCCTGCAGTGCAGTCCAACGGGTGCGGTCGGAGACGGCAGGGACGAAGAGCGACGGCGCAGTATCAGACACGTTGCCATCCATCGCGGGCATCGTGTTGTTCCGGAAAAAAGCGGTGAGAGAGTAGAAGTCCTTGGTGCTGACCGGATCGAATTTGTGGTCGTGGCACGCCGCGCAGCCGGTCGTGAGTCCGAGCCAGACGGTGGACATCGTTTCGACGCGGTCTTTGGCGTAGATGGCCTCGTATTCGGCAGCGATGGCCCCGCCCTCGCTCGTCGTCGGCAGGCAGCGGTTAAAGCCGGACGCTATCTTCTGCTCGATCGTGGCGTCTGGGAGGAGGTCGCCAGCCATCTGTTCGACGGTGAATTGGTCAAACGGGAGGTTCTGCCGAAACGCGTTCACGACCCAGTCGCGGTAGGGCCAGATCGAACGGTAATTGTCGATGTGAATGCCGTGGGTGTCGGCGTAGCGCACCGCGTCGAGCCACTGGCGGGCGAATTGCTCAGCACAGGCATCGCTCGCAAGGAGTCGCTCGATGGCACGGTCGTAGGCGGCGGGCGAGGGATCGCGGACAAACGCCGCGAGATCTTCAGGCGTCGGAGGAAGGCCGGTGAGATCCAAAGTCACCCGGCGCAACAAACGGGCGGGCTCCTCGTCGCGGGCGGGCGTCAGGCCGGCGGCGGTGATCTTCTCGGCAATGAAGCGATCGACCGGTGTGCGCGCCCATTTGGCGGCGGCCCCGGCGACGACCGGCACCGAGGGGCGCACGGGCGGCAGGAACGACCAGTGTTCTTGATACTGGGCGCCCTCGGCGATCCAGCGTTTCAGCAGCGCGATTTCTTCGGGCTTGAGGGTCTTGTGAGCCTCAGGCGGCGGCATGATCTCGTCGGGGTCCTTCGACACGATGCGCTCGATCAACGGACTCTCATTGGGCTTGCCCGGCACGATGGCGGGCTCGTGAGTGCCGCGGACGGCGGTCGCGAACTCCGCGCGGTCCAAGCGAAGCTTGGCCTTGCGCGTGCCGGAGTCAGGGCCATGACAGTGGAAACAGTTTTCCGCGAGGATCGGCTGGATGTGGGTGTTATACTCGAGCTTCGTAGGCGCGGAGGATGCGGCCCAGGTGGACGCGACGCCACCGGCGCCAAAAGCCAAGACGGAGAACACTGCGCGGGACGGTAGAGAAAGCATGCGGGGAAAATGCCAGGGAACGCAGAGACGCTAGCACGCTCTTCGCGGTGACACTAGCACGACTGCGACAAACTTTGGTCGCGGCGCGGCGAGCAGTTGAGCGCGCGACCTGCGATCGCACGCCCAACACGAAATCGGGAAAACTCAGTTCGCCAACGCGAGACCGGGGGCGCGGCGGAGCTTCGTGAGGCGGCCGATGTAGTTCCAATCCTGCACGAAGATATTGCCAGAGGCGTCGAAGGCCACGCCGTGCGGCGCGATGAAGATGCCGTCCTGCCAGAATTCGGGCGCGAGCTTGAAGGCAGCCCACTGCTTCTGGTCGGGGTTGTCGCCGAGGGTGGCGACGATCTTGCCCTCCTTGTCGGTGATCACGACGCGGCCCTGGAGTTCGGCGACGGCGGCATAGTCGCCCTTGATCGAGACGGCACACGGCCGGCGCAGGTCGGTGGCGAGGGTGCGGACGAAGTTGCCCTCGAGATCGAGGTGCACAAGGCGCTTATTTTCCCGGTCGCATACGAGGAGGAGAGGTTTACCAGAGCGCGTGTCGAGCGCGATGCCGTGGCAGGTCTTGAACTGGCCGTCGCCCTCGCCCTTGGTGCCGATGGTCTTCAGGTATTTCCGCTCGGGGCTGTAAACATGGATGACGCTCGCGCCGTAACCGTCGGCGACGTAAATGCGGTTGTCTGGTCCGACGGTGATGGCCGTGGGCTTGTAGGCCTGCGGCTTCTTCTTCGTGTCGGCTGGCTGATCGTAGAGGCCGCTCTCCTTGGGCACGCCGATCGTCCACACGGCTTTACCGGTGAGGTCGAGTTTCACGACTTCGCTCGCGGTGACATGCGCGGCGTAGATGAACTCCTTACCGCCTTCTTCCCGAATCATGAGGCCGTGGATGCCGGAAAACTCGGGCGCGATGCTGCGGAGGAATTTGCCGTCCGGTTGAAACACCAAAATGCCGAGCGGGCCGTCCGTGCTCATGTAAATGAGGCCAGCCTTGTCGACGACGATGCCGCCGTGGGTGGGCCCAAGGTTGGTGTTAGCCGGGACCTTGGCCCAGCCGCTCTCAACTTCAAAGCGCCACGCGCCGGAACCGAGCGGGGCATTGGGCAGCGGCGCCGCGGCGACCTTGCGCACCGGCATGTTATCGTCGGGATGGGCGACGGCGCAGGCGGTCAACGCACAGAACAGAGAGGCAAGGCGGAGCGAGGGAAACGACATGGTGATTAACGCGGTTCGGGGTGGAGGGGAAAGAGACTGCAGATGTCATTCGGAAAACCGGCCGCGCTGTCCACCCAAAGCTGCGGGAAATTTAGCGATGTCTCACGGTGCCGGCTATCCCCTCGACTTCATGTCTCCGGTGGGTGTGCTCGGCGCGTAACCACCATGCACCAATCCCTGGCCACCGTTTCTCTGGTAGTCCGAAACTACGATGAGGCCATCGCCTACTACACGGGCGCGCTCGGCTTCCGGCTGGTCGAGGATTCGCCGCGCGGACCGGGCAAGCGCTGGGTGCTGGTGGCGCCACCGGGTATCGGACCTGATGGCTGCCGGCTGTTGCTGGCCCAGGCGAAGAACGAAGCGGAACTCGCTGCCGTGGGTCACCAGACGGGCGGACGCGTTTTCCTGTTTCTCAACACCGACGATTTTTACCGCGACTATCACGCCTTCCGCGCGCGCGGCGTGGAGTTTCTCGAGACGCCGCGCGAGGAGGACTACGGCACCGTCGCAGTTTTTCGTGATCTCTACGGCAACAAGTGGGATCTGCTGCAGCTCAAGTAGGCCGACAGCAAAACGCCCGCGGGCCGGAGCGGCTGCGGGCGAGAAAACAGGACAGGCGAACGGCGCCCGGCTTTAGCTTCAGAGTTCGACGAGGGTGAAACCGTCGAAGTCGGCGGTGACCTGGCCTTTGGTGAACGAGTGGATCCAGACCTCGACGTGCACGGCGCCTTCGGGGGCGACACCCTTGAGAGAGTTCTGTTTCCACTCGGTGTCCTTCGCCGCCATGCGGAAGATATTTTGGTTCTTCTTCTCGGGAGTATTCAGGAATTCGCCCTTTGCGTTGTAGAACCGGACGTAGACGCCGAGGGCGTTGCCCTTGATGACGCGGGATGCGAAGCGCACTTCGTAGGTCTTGCCCGGGGTCGCAGGAAACTTCGCGGCGGCGAGGCTGGAGCCGAGCGTGTCGCTAGTGTCGGTCACGCGCAGGCCGAACTTCCCTGAGTGGGCGGCTTCGGCGACGACGGCGCTCATGCCGTTGTCACCGGTGGCCGTCCAGCCGGTGAGCTGTTGTTCAAAATCGCCGTTGGCGAGCGCGAGTGGCTTTTCGGCGCGGGCAGCGGAGGAAGCGGAGACGAAGCCGGCGAGGCAGCCGGTCAGGAGAATGGTTTTGAGGTTCATCGGGCTGAGTGTTCGCGTCGGCGCGCCGGTTCGTCAATGCGGCGCTGGCATCGCCGGAGCGGTCAGCGTCGGCGCACCCGTGAGCCAACCGAGGGACGCGAGGAACTTGTCCGCCTCGATCAGGGTGAGCGTGTAATATGGGTCCTTGTTGAAGAAACCGTGACCGGCCTGCGGGTAGACATGGGCTTCGCAGCGCACGCCGGCTTTCTTCATCTCGGCGGCGAACTCAGTGAGCACGCTTACAGGGATGAGTTTGTCGGCGTCGCCGAGAAACACGGTCGTGGGCGGAGCAGTTTTCGCGATGTGATGCGCCGGGGAAAATTCCCGATAGCGCTCCCCTACCCGGCCGTGGCCCCACTGGCCGGGGCCGTTGTTGAAAACGGGATTGAAGAGCACGAGCGCGTCGGGCCGGCACGAGACCTTGAGGTCGTCGGCTGGGTCGTCGAGGCCGGGGACGAGAGCGGTGAACGCGGCGAGGTGCCCACCCGCCGAACCGCCGGCGCCGGCAATCCGCTGCGGGTCGATGCCGAGTTCGGCAGCGTGGGCGCGCACGTAACGCAGCGCAGACTTGGCGTCCTGCACGCAGACGATCGGAGGACCATCGTTGCCCTTGGGGATCACGCGATACTCGACGCGCACGCCGACGAGGCCGCGGGTGGCGAAGTAGGCGCTCTGCGGGGCAAACTGGGTCGGCGATCCGCCGACCCAACCACCGCCGAAGAAGAACACGACCGCGGGACGGCGGTCGGTGGCTTTCCAGTCGGCGGGTTTCTCAATGAAAAGCTGCAGCGCGCGGTCGCCAGCCTGCTTGTAAGTGAGTGTCTCGGTCGCAGCGCCGGCGCGGCCCGCGAGGGCGCACACGGCGGTGCAGAGGAAGAGAAATTTACGAATGATCATGGGGAAGGAGCGTCGTAGATGCGGAGAAACTCTGCCCGGAGGCGGGCGGCTAGCGCGGGTTCAGCGGCGAGTTGGTTCGTAGCCTCCCGCGGATCCTGCTCAAGGTTGAAGAGCTGGGCCGGTTGGCGTTTCGCGTCGAAGATCAGTTTCCACGGTCCCTGGCGCACGGCAAAGAGGCCGTTGCCCGCATGCAGCACGACAGCGGGGCGCGCGGCGGCGTCCATCGCGACACCGCGAAGGGCGGGCAGCACGCTGAAACTGTCGGGACCGGCGCCGGGTGGCGGTTTGATCCCAGCCAGTTCAGCCAAGGTTGCCAGCAGGTCGGTGAGCACGACGAGCGAGGCGTTGGTGCGGCCGGCCGGCGCGTGGCCGGGCCAGCGCACGAGGAACGGGACGCGGTGGCCGCCTTCGAAGAGGCCGCCTTTGGAGCCGCGGAGTTCGCCGTTGGACTGGTGACCGAAGTCATCGCCTTCGTCGCTCTTGGGCACGGCGCCGTTGTCGCTCGTGACGATCACGAGGGTGTTTTGCGCAACACCGAGAGCGTCGAGTTGCGCAAGCACGCGGCCGACGGCCCAGTCGAACTCGTAGACCATGTCACCGCGCACGCCGGCCTGGCTTTTGCCGCGGGCGAAATCGGCGGGCACGCAGTTCCGGTGCGGCGCCTGCGACGCGAAGTAGAGGAAGAAGGGCTTCCGCGCAGCGACGCTCGCCGCCAGAAATGCCTCGGCCTTTGCAGTGAGCGTCGGGCCGACGGCTTCGTCGCTCCAGTCGGGGGTCATCCAGCCCTCGTGAACCTCGAGACCGGAAGTGCCGGGGCGCGTCGCTGCAGCCTTGGCCCGCCAAACGGTCGGCTGGCCGACAACGCGATCATCGGCCAGCCAGCAATGTGGCTCGAGGTTGATGCCGCCGGGCAGCAGGAAACTGGAATCGAAGCCGAGCGCCAACGGCCCGCCCTGCACCGGCTGCGTGAAATCGACCTCGCGCGTGCCACCGGCGCCGTTGAGGTGGTCGGTCTTGCCGCGGACAAAGCCGCCGCCGGGTTTCGCGAAATTCAGGCCGAGGTGCCACTTGCCCACGGCCGCGGTGCGATAGCCAGCGCGTTGGAGCAGCCGTGCGACCGTCTCGCGCGTGGGCTCGATCAACGGCTCCTCATACTCGGTCCAGAGCACCATGTTCTTGAGACGCGTGCGCCACGAGTAGCGTCCGGTGAGCAGACCGTAGCGCGTGGGCGTGCAAACGGCGGCAGGGGTATGCGCGTCGGTGAACCGCAGTCCCTCGGCCGCGAGGCGGTCCATATTCGGCGTCGGGATTTTCGAGGCCGGGTTGTAGCAGTGAGGATCGCCGTAGCCCATGTCATCGGCGAGGATCACGACGATATTGGGCGGCGGCTCGGCTGCTCCGGCGGCCGCGAAAGCAGGGACGACGATCGAGAATAGGAGACTGGCACTAATCAACAGATGGCGGGACATAGGCGAGAGGGTGGCAGATCAGGGCAGCTCAATGGCGCCGAGATCGGGAAGACCGACAATGGGATGGCCGAGAATGTCGTGCGTGACCTCAAGACCGAGGGTGAGTCCGACGTCGTCGCCGGGAAGTTTGGTGACGCGCACACCGCGGTTCTTCACGAGCGCGCCATCGCCCGGCATGAGGTCCGCAATCATGCGGCCCGACGGGCGCGCGAAGCCGGGGTCGCCGATCAGCGGTGCGCGGTCTGCGAGACCGACGCCAGCCGGCCAGTTGTCGGCGCGGAGGAATAGGTTGTTCTCAAACACCACGCGCCGGAGGGGCCCGTCGGCCGCGTGATCGGCACTGAATTGATCGCCGGCCACCATCTGGCTGCGCCCCCTGACATAGAAAATGTTGTTGGCGATCAATATGCCCTCCGCGGTGGGGCCGACGGCCATCTTGGCCACGATGGATTCATCGACGTAGATAGTGTTATTATAGAAGTAGGTGTTGAACGGACCGCGGCGCGGACCACGGCCGACGTAGCCGCTCAGCCAAAACGTTTTTCCCTCCTGAAACGCGCCGTCGCGGCCCTTCACGCGGTGGCCGTCGTTGATGCTGACATTGTAGCGATAGGCGCAGTTGAAATTGTTTCCGAGCACCTCGCAAAAGCCGCCGGCGTTGTTGGCGCTGAGGTTGTATTGGACGACGACGTTGCGGCAGTTGTAGTCGATGTGAACCCCAGCGGAGTCGCCGGGCCCGTGGGCGTCGCGGAACTCGCTTTTTTCAATGACCACGTCGCTTGTGCCCCAGGTCCAGAGTCCGCTGCCGCGGCCCCAGTTGCGGGTGTCGCGAGTGCTGCCAGAATGATCGACGAGGAGCGTGCTGAAGCGGCCGCCACGCACGCCGGACATCTGCACGCCCGGACCGCCCGAGTGGGACACGCGCACGCGTTCGACGCGCACGTCCCGAATGCCGTCGGTCGGGGCGGTGAACTTGAGGCCGGTGTGGTCAACATTCTCGATCTGACAATCCGTCACCGTGAGGCCGCGCAGTTCGGCGCCGGCGCCGTGCACGATGAACCGGATGCCCCAGCCGTAGCGACCGGCGCCGTTGGCGGTTTTGACGTCGGCAGCTGGACGCGCGAAGCCCGGTGCCTCGAAAGAAACATCCCGGACGAGCAGGCCGCGCAGAACGATCTGGCCGGAGGTGACTCCAGCGGCGGCCTCGACGAGCACGCCGCAGCGCTGGTCGGCCTTGGGTGGTTGCCCGGGAAGGAGCCCGCCGCCGTCGGCGGTGAGGATCAGATCGGCGATTTCGAGATGACGGCTGTCGGTAACGTGCACCGCCGCCACATAGCCGCGGCCGTCGACGGTCGCGCGCGCCTCAGCGGTCACTCCGGCGGGGCGATAGCTGGCGACCACAATCGGCGCCTCGGCGGAGCCCGCGAGACCCGTCAGGGCGAGTTGGCCGGCAAAGCGTTGTCCGCCGGCCAACAGCACGCGATCACCGGGCTGGAGGCGCTGGGCATTGACCCGCTCCAGCGATTTCCAGGGAGCCTCGGCCGTTGTGCCGGCGCGCGCATCGTCACCGGCAGCGGGATGCACGTAGAAAGTGGCCGCCGAGGCGGCCGCAGCGAGGCCCGCAAAGCCCGCCACCCAAAGGGACCAGCGTATCACCGGGTGCCTCCGGCCGGTCCGGCACCGGTGAGGGCCTGAAGTTTCTGCTTCAGCTGCTCAGCGATCTGCGGGTGTTGCGCGAGGACGTTGGTGCGCTCACCGGGATCGGCGTCGAGGTCGAAGAGCAACGGCGCGGTGATGCGGTTTTCCGCGAAACGCGGGTCGGAGGGATTCGCGCCGCTGCCGATGCCGGAGACGGCCGCGGTCGCGTTGGCGGGGATAAATTTCCAACGGCCGGCGCGGAGCGCGAGAGTGTTGGAGAGACCGTGGAGCACGGTGTGGTCGCGGAGATTTTCCTGCGTTTCGCCGAGGAGCACGCGGGAAAGATCGAGGCTATCGGGCGCGACCGCGGAGGAGGATTTCCCGCCACTGAGCCGCGCGAGCGTGGCGTGAAGATCGACGAGACCGAACATCTGGTCGCTGACACGCGGCTTGATCCGGGCCGGCCAGCGGGCGATGAGCGGCACGCGGCAGGCGCCCTCGTAGACGAGGTATTTCCAACCCCGCAGCAGGCCGGCCGGGCGGTGATCGCGGACATCCTCGGCCGAACCGTCGCGGTAACCATCAAACAAAACCGGACCGTTGTCAGAGGTGAGGAGCACGAGGGTATTGTCGGCCACGCCGAGCCGCTCGAGGGCGGCGAGGATTTGGCCAGTGGCCCAGTCGAGCTGCTGGATGACATCGCCGCGCACGCCGGTCTCGCTCGTGCGGACAAACGGCGGCTCGGCCACGCGCGGCACGTGCGGCTCGAAGAGCCCGACGTAGAGGAAAAACGGCGCGGCCCGGTGCGCCTCGAGGTAGGCGACGGATTTGCGGACGACAGTGCTGGTCAGTTCCTCGTCTTTGAAGCGCGCGGATTTCCCACCCTTCATGTAGCCGATGCGGCTGATGCCATTGATGATCGTGCCGGAGTGCTGCTTGTCGGCGCCCTGCTTCAGTAGATCGGGCCGGTCGATTCCGGTGGGCTCGGCCTTAAGGTCGGCTACGTAACTCACGGTGATCGGATCGACGGGATCGAGACCGACGACGCGGCGGTTTTCGATCCACACAGACGGCACGCGGTCCACCGTCGCGGGGATGATGTGGCTGTAGTCGAAGCCGATTTCCTGCGGGCCCGGTTTGATCTCGCCGTTGAAATTCACGGGGACGACACCGTCACCAAGGCCGAGGTGCCATTTGCCGACGACTCCAGTGTGGTAGCCGGCTGCACGCAGCAGCGCGGGCAAGGTGAGCCGGCCCGGCTCGATGCAGAGCGGCGCATCGCCGTCGAGGATGCCGGTCTTCTTGGGCGGCTGCCGCCACGCATACTCGCCGGTCAGGATGGAGTAACGGGTGGGCGTGCACGTCGACGACGGCGCGTAGCCCGCGGTGAAGCGCACGCCCTGCGCGGCGAGACGGTCGATGTGGGGCGTCTTGATGCGCGTCGCGCCGTAGCAGCCGAGATCGCCGTAGCCGAGGTCGTCGGCCACGATGAGCACGATGTTGGGCGGGCGATCGGCGGTCGCGGCGACGACGGGCAGGAGTCCCCCGGCCACGGCGGCCAGGGCTAACAGGGCGAGGCGGGTGGCGGGCAACATGAGCAGAGCGACGACTTAGAAGCTGAACGAACTTGAGAGTGTCCAGCGCGTCTCGTTGGGAATGCGGACGACGGCGAGGGAGCCGTCGGGATTGGCCGTGACGGGAATGTCGTTGCCGTTGCCCCAGGCGTTGCGGACGTTGAGCTGCAGGCGCCAGTCGATGTTTTTGAAAATCTTGCGGCGGTAGCTCACCCACCAATCGCCGGCGAGTTCCTCTTTGCCGTAGAATGGATGAGCGAGGTCCGGGAACTGGGTTTGCATGACGGGATCGCTGTTCGCGATCTGGCTCGTGCTGGTGTAGAGCTTGTTAGTCGCGACAATTTTCTGCTTAAGGGCCTCGCCGGTGAGGAAGGGCGCGCCGATGGCGATCTTATCCTGCCAGCGCACGGAGGTGCCGACGGACATGGCTTTCAAGATGGGATTCTGGAAGTCGCGGAGATCGTAGGAGGAGGTGAAATTCGCGCGCCATTTCCGCTGTTCGGGTGAGACCGCACCATCGCGGGAGAGCGTGGCGGCGAGGGCATTGCCGACATTGCTGGAGAAACGGGAGGCGGCGGTCTGGCGCTCAGGGAGCGCGGGGCCTTGGTCAATGCCGAGGAGATTGAACTTCACGAGATTGGCATAGACGGCGTCGGCGACCTGCTTGGTGAGCGGAGCTGAGCCGCTCACGACCGTCTCCTGCTTCGCGACGTTGAACGACATGCGCCAACGGTTGGTGATGTTGCCGACGAGCTCGGCTTCCAAACCACGGGCGTCGAGGTCGCTGGTATCAGTCAGGCCGGCGATGCCGTCTGAAAGCACGGCCGTGCCGGCGGCATTGAGACGCATGTTCTTCAGCGTGCGCGTAGGCTCGGGGTGGAGTTGGAAGAGTGCAGCGTAGAGTTGCTGGTAGGAATTGTAGCCGGCGGCGGTGACACCGGGAATCGTGTTGAAGGCAATGCCCTGCGTCTGCGCGGTGACATAGCGATCCACCATAAAGCTCGGATAGTTGAACACGCCGGCCGTCGCGCCCTGTGCGCCGTTGCTGCTGTTAGTTTGGATCGTGTGGAATTCATTTACGCGCAGCGAAACGCGGCGATCGAGGAACTCGATGAGCACGCCATATTCGCGGGTGGTGCCGGCAGGCGCGGGGATGATGGCGCCATTGAGATTGGAGCGGATGTTGACGGGGTTGAAATTGCCCGAGGCGTTGAAAAATCCGCCGAGTTCGATGCCGAGGGGCAGCCGTTTCGTGAGGAAACGCGGCACGCGGCCCACGGTGCTCCAGGTGAAATTACGGCCGCGCTCATCGAGGTTGGGTTTCGAATCGAGGCGCAGGGCGGAGTTGTTGAGCGAGTCGTCGGGGTTACGCGTGTTGCCGAGACTCGAGTAGGTTTTCAGGTGGTCCCAGCGCCAGCCGACGACGCTCACGATGTTGTTCTTGAAGAAGTCACTCTTAAGGCTGAACGACTGCGAGTCGATGAGCTGGCGGCTCTTGGAGTTGCCATTGAGGAACCGCAGCACAGACAGCGGCTCGGTGACCATTTTCTTGCCGGTGAAATCGAAGAAGCTGACGTTGTAAGTGTCACCGGTCTTGGGGACGCGGGCGTCGATCACGTTGGTGATGCGCACGTCGTTGAGCGAATTCGCATTCATCACGGAGGGCCCGAGATATTGGACGACGATGGGTGTGGTGCGGAAGTTGCCGCTGATGGTGCTCTGAAATACGTCGGTGTTCAGGTTGCGCGTCGCGCTGGTCCAGCCGGTGGCGTAGCTGAAGGTGGAGGCGTCGTTGCGATTGCGCGTTTGGAGTCCCGTGAAGACGTGGTTGCCGAGCGGGATCCCGAAGAGCTTCATCCCGCGGTCTTCGAGATCGAGGCGATAGAACGCCGTGGCGCGAAACGCTTCACGCATACCCATGGTGGTGCGATCCGTGATGCCCTGCTGGTCGATGAACGGCCGACCAACATTGGGATTGGGCTGATCGTTGGAAAGAAACTGCGCGACATCGATGGCGATGCCGCCACCCGGGGCGCCGCCGCCGTTGTCGCCGAACGAAAACGGCAACAGGCGGGTCGAGCGGGTGCGCTGCTGGTCATAGGCGATCTCAAGTCCACCGCGTCCGCCGAAGAGTTCCTGCGTAAAGGCGACATTACCGTCCTGAAAAACTTGGTCGATGTGGTTCAGGCCACCACTCAAGAGGTGTTTCCGATAATCAAAGATCGCCGTGTTTTGAAGCGTGCTCGCGACGAAACCAGTGGGGACGATGCTGCCGCTATAAAAGGTATCGATGGCTTCGCGGCCGTTGGGATTTTGGGCGTAACGAATGCGGCCCATGATGCCCGCGATGCCGGCGAGGGCGGGGTTGGTCGAGCTGGCGAAACCGGCCTTCTGCTGGCCGGGCGTGTCGAAGACGACGGGGATTTGGATGAAGTAGGGCACGCCAATGCCGGGCGTGGCGGCCACGAGGGCGGAGGAGCTCTGGCGGTTATCGACGGTAACCTTCGGGCGATAGGAGAACGTCGGGGAGCCGGCGATGAGACGTGCGTCGATGCCGGTGCCAGGGATCGCAGCGATGGCCGGATTAGGCGCGGAGAAAAAGTTGGTCATCGAATTGACCGGCGGGATCACGTTCACCGGATTCGACTGGCTGTCGCCGGCCTCGCCGGAGAAACGGACCGAGGTCTTGCCGAGCCAGGTGGACTTCTTGCCGTCGCGGACGACCAGCGTGAGGGCGCCATAGGCGCGGCGTTTGCGATCAAAGGCCGGCTCCTGCTGGTAGTTGTTCTGCTCGTTGACCGTGGCGATGCGGAAGGCCACACGGCCTTTCTCCAACACGCGGTTAATGTCGACGGTGCCGCGATAGGAATCCATCGAGCCGTAACGTGTGCCGATCTCGGTGCGGTTGCGCTGCAGCTGGGGATGGATGAGGGAGCCCTCGATCACACCGGCGGGATTGCCGATGCCGAAGAGCAGGGAGTTTGGACCGCGACTGATAGTGACGCCGGAGGAGTTGTAGGCGTCGAACGGGATATCGGTGATGAAATAGTCGCGCGTGGTGGTGGCGGCGCCGATGCCGCGCACGCGGTTGTTGCCCTGCGGATTCTCTCGGCTGTCAGACTGATCGGGCCGACCGCTGGCCGTCGCGCCACCGGCGAAGTTGCCCGAGACGCCGCCGATCTCGGTGCCGGTTGTGAGCGAGAGGAGCTCACCGAGGTTGGTCGCAGCCGTATCGCGAAGAAACTCCGGCGTGACGATGCTGATGGCCGCGCCGACGTCGCGGAGCGCGGTATTGATACGCGTGCCAGCGAGTGTGCTCGTGGCGGCGTAGCCCACGTTGTCGTCCTCGCTGACGACGAAGGGATTGAGGGCGACAGCCTCCTCCGCCGCAGCGCCGGCGAGGGGCGGAGTCGGTTTGGCGGGACCGTTCGGGGTCTGGCCGAATGAGGCACTGGCGGCCAGCAGCCATCCAGCAACGACGATAGGGGTGGGGCGATATTTCACGATAGTCAGGGTTGAATTGGAAGTGAATCTCCGGTCGCACTACAGGCCGTGAAGAGCGGAGCAGGGTTGTGCGCGCCGGGGGAATCGACACGCACGACTAAAACTGGAAGGTGCTCGTCAGAAACCAAGCCTTCTCCGGCGGAATGCGCACGGCACCGGGAGTGCCATCGGGATTGGCAGTAACAACGATCAGACGGTCGTCGCCGATCACGTTGCGCACGTTCAGCTGCAGCGACCACTTGAGTTTGCGGCCGATAAATTTGTCCGCGCGGTAACCGGCAAAGGCGTCACCGCGGAGATCCGTTGAGCCGAAAAACGGGTGGGCGAGGTCGGCGACTTGGGAACCGGCGGGGCCGGTCACATACGGATAGCCAATGACGGCCTTGTCCTGCCAGCGCAGCGCGCCGCCCACGTAGACGCCGCGGAGCGCACGGGCGGTGAAGTCGTAACGGTTCACTAGATTCCATCGCCATTTCACGAGCTCCGGGCTGGCGCTGCCGGCGGTCCGCTCAGCAATCTGCAGTGGCACGACGACAGAACCGTTGAACACATCGCCCCACGGACCGGCCTGCTGGCCGGGGTTCTGCGCGCCCGAGAGCAACTGGGGATTCGCGGCGCGGAGGTTGGCGAGGTATTCGTTGACGTAGGCGCGGAGGTCCGTGCCGACGTTGGACTTCACGGTCTCGGTCTTCACGACATTGAACGAGAGGCGCCACGCCTTGGTCACATTGAGCGCCGCCTCCAGCTCCAGGCCGCTGGCGACGTAGTCGGTGGTCGAGGCGATATTCGTGATCGACTCGCGCTCGAGCGTGTAGGTGCCGTTGGCACCGCGCACGAGGCGAGGGTTGAAGTTGTTGGCCTCCCCGATCTTCAGGCGCTTCGGCAGCGCAGCGAAGTGCGCCAGCGCCACGTCCGTAAAGGTCGGAAAACTGCCGTAGCCCCAATCGCGGGTCGCCAGCCGGTTAGTGTCGGCGAGCAACAGGTAGTCCACGATCGTGTAGGTCGAATTTATCGCGGAAGCGGCGGCGACGGCCGAGTCCGACGCATTGCGAGCGGAGGACTTGAACCAGTTGAGGCGCAAATCGAGTTTTCCGCCGAAGGTTGTGAGCATGAGCCCGCGCTCGGTGGTCTTACCGTCAGGGGTGCCGATCTCTTCGTTGAAGGCATTGCGACGCTGGCCCGAAGGCGTAAAATTTTTCGAGGTGTTCCAGTAGGCGCGCAGGCTGGAATCGAAGGGCAGCAGGGCGCGCAATTTTTCCGGCAACACGCCGACCACACTGAACGACGGACTCGTCGCGACGTTCATCGAAGAGGGCGCCACGGGTAACAGGAGGGTGGCCGGGTCGATGTTGCCATCACGGAGCACGACGGGGTTGGCCGCCGTGTAGTTGGTGTCGCGATCACGCCGCAGACCCGCGAGCGTGACGAGTGTGCGGTCGAACCAGTGGCTCTGCAGGCTGAGCGCCGACGACTCGAGTTTCTCCTGCCGCTTCCCGGCGCTCTTGACGATCTGCCCGATCGTCATGGGAGCGATGCGGAAGGAGTTCGTGACGGGATCGAAAAAGGAAACATTCACCACATCGCCCGGGCCCGAGAGCCGCGCAGTGACGGGCGAGAGTTTCAACTGCGTCGCGCTGCTCAGGGTGTCGGCGCTGCCACCGAGGTAAATGAGAGCGCGGGCATTGCGGGCGAAGAGCCCCGGATTGGCGAGGAGGCTGTCGAGGTTGATCGTGGGATCGGTCGTGACCCACGGGCTATTGTAGGCCCGCGTAGCGCGGTCGGTCGTCGTCTCGGTTACTAGGCCGGTGAAGGTATGGGTGCCAAGGGCTCGTCCGAGCCACGTGCGGGATTTACGAAAGTCCTGCGTATAGAACGCCGTAGCGCGCCACGAGGCATTGGTGGTTTCGAGATTTTGCAGGCCGTTGATGTCCTGGGTCACGATGAACGGGCGCCCGAAGTTCGGGTTGGGTTGCCCGTTGGCGTGGATCTGCGTGATATCGATTTTGATCTGCACGTCAGAGCCGGTGAACGGGATGTTATTGCGGCGTGTGTAGTGCTGGTAGTCGGCGACGAGTTCGACGCCGGCCCGACCGTCCAAGAAGAGCTGCTCGAGTCGGACGTTGTTGGCGTGAAATTTGTGCTTCACGAAGTCGAAGGCGCCCGTGAGCAGGTTCTCGCGGAAGTCGAAGGTCGCGCGATCTTCGTCAGTCATGCGCACCAGGTTGACGGTATTGTTGAAACCGCGGAGCGAGTTCGTCGCCTGATAGGTGCGGCTGACAGGCACGAGCGTGCCGGCCGCGCCGTTGATCGTGCCCACCAGTCCCTGCACACCAGTGAAACCAGCCGCGGTGTAGCCCATCGTCGGCGTATGGGCATCGGGCTGCGTGAGAAAAGCCGTGAAGTTCTTGAAGTAGGCGTTGGTGTGCACGACCGCCGTCGCAGCGACCGTCTGACCCGCGCCGTTGGAGTAGACGTTGGTGACGGCGTTAAACCGCGGGCGGCCGTCGAGAAAGAAGGAGGCATAGCCGTTGATCGGCGGCAGTGGGTTGGGCGGCGTGCCCTGGATCTCACCGGCCTCGTAGTTTGCGCGCACGGTGGTGGCACCGAGCCAGGAGTCCTTGCGTCCGGGCTGCACCCGCCACGTGAGCGAGCCGAAGAGGCGCTGATCCTTCATCACCGCCGGACGCTGGTCGTATTCGAGGTTCTCGTTGAGCAACACGAGGCGACCGGACAGGCGGTTGGGCACAAGCACCCGCGTGATATCGAGGGTCTCGCGGTGGGCGCCGTGGGAGCCGACGCGGGCCGTCACTTCGTTACGATCCTTGAACCCCGCGGTCTTCAGCGAGCGATCGAGCACGCCACCCGGCGACCCCGCACCGGCGAGGATCGCGTTGGGGCCGCGGCTGAGTGTGAGGGCGGTAGAGTTGTATTGGTTAAACGGGATGTCGGTGACGAAGTAGTCACGGGTATTGGTGATCTTCGCGAGACCGCGGACGCGGTTGTTCTCCGCAGGATTGGTGCGGGAGTCGTTGTTACTGCCGTTGCGGTCGAGACCGTCGCCGAGGAAGTTGCCTGAAACGCCACCGACCTCGGTGCCAGCCGTATAAACCAAGATGTCCTCGGCATTCACCGCACCGAGGTCACGCATCATCTCCTCGGTCACGACGGACACCGCCGCACCGATGTCCTTTAAGTCGGTCTTGAGCCGTGTGCCCGCCAGCGTCGACGTCGCACGGTAGCCCGTCTCCGACTCGGCTTCGACTTGGAAGGGGCTGAGTTCGATCACGCCGTCCGCGTTGGCGGGACGGACAGCCGTCGGATCAGGAGCCGGATCTGTTTTCGGGCGGTCGCTTGGCGTGGATTGCGCCGCCCGGGCCCCGTTTGGGCCGGGCTTCTCCCGGTGCACGACAAACGCACCGCTCTTCTCATCCTGCGTGGCGACAAAGCCTGTCCCGGCCAGCATGCGCGACAGTGCTTCGGGCGCGGTAAAGTCACCCCGCACATCATTGGTGCGCGTCGCCCCAACCGCGTCTGCCCCCATGATCAGGCCGCGACCCGACTGCTCGGAAAACAGTTTTAGGGTCTTCTCGGCCTGGTCGGCCGGAAGATTAAAAGTTCGCGTGGACTCGGCCGAAAGCGCGGCGCACGGCGCCAATGCAAGCAACAAGAGTCCAAGCCATCGAGGGGTAGTTCGAATCATGAGTGGTCAGCTGGTCTAAGTTAGACTCACCAACCCGCCTGAATCTTTACGTGCCGCGAAACTATTTTCTCACCCGCACCGCTGCTCAGCGCGCCCGCAACGTGATCGTCCGGTCGGTCCGCGTCGCCTCGAGGCCAAAACCCGACTCCAGCAACCGCCCAAGGCTCTCGGGATCATCCGCCCAAAATATTCCGCTGATCGCCAGTCGCGCGGCTGCCGCATCGGCGATGACAATTTGCACATCGTTCTGCCGGTTTAGCAGCGCCACCGCTTCCGCGAGCGTGGTGCGGGTAAACTCCACGCGCCGTCCACGCCACGCCAGCGCCTCAGCGATTTCCCCCGCCGAGAGGGTCGTCACATTGATCGGCGGCGTTGGCGTGGCGTCTGCCGGCATCGCCACGCGACCACCTGCCGTTACGAAAATCGGTTCTACCGCCGGGTTCCCGACCCGCCCCGCACTCCCCGCCCGCTCGACCGCGACCTTCCCCTCGGTCACCAATACTCCCACCTCCGCCTCGCCCTGGCGCACGGCAAAGGCCGTGCCCACCGCCCGCACGCTCACGGCGCCGGCACTGACGACGAAGGGCCGCGCGGGATTCTTCGCGACCGCAAACAACGCTTCGCCCCGCACGAGGCGCACCGCGCGGACCTCGGGCGAAAACTCCACCAAAATCTCGGCCCCCGCATTGAGTTCCACCGTCGACCCATCGGGCAGGGTTTGGGTATCGGGCCGGACCGTCACGCTGCCAGCCACGTTCAGTGGAGCGGAAGCGATGCGACCGGAACGAAAGCTCACCAGCCCCACCACAACGAAGAGCAATGCGGCTCCCGCCATCGCCCACCGGCGTCGGCCCCGCCGCGCAACCCGGGCCGCGAGCGCCCGCTTGGCCTCATCGCCTCGCCCACGTTGACCTGGAAAACTCAGCGCGGCCCACGCCGCTTCCATCTCTGCCCATGCGGCCCGATGCCTAGCGTCGGCCGCCAGCCACGCCTCGAATTTCAGGTTCTCCTCCGGAGCTAGGCCGCCGTTGCGCCGCACCAACCACGAGGCAGCGGTATCTTCGATCGAGGCCGCGCATGACGCAGCCGAGATAGTGCGGTTCGCTGTCATCGGCCTTCCCCCCGTTCGCGCAGGTAGTGTGCGCAATGTTTCACCCCACGGGCTAGTTGCACATAAACTGTGCTCTCCGCGAGACCTAGGCGGGCTGCAATCTCCGCGGGCGCGAGCTGTTCCAACGCGGCCAGCCCACAGATTTCACGGCAGCGCGGCGGCAAGCTATCCAGTGCCTCGACGGCCAGCTCCATGCGTTCCCGGGTGTAAGCGACTTCCGCTGCATCCGGCGCCACATCAGCCACCCGCCACTCGGGCAGTTCGTTCACCGGCACATCAGAAAAGATCCGACGGCGGCGAAAGAACGTCAGCGCAGTGTTACGCGCGATGGAGAAAAAATACGCCTTGGCCGAATCGACCTTCGCACCCATCCGCCACAGTTTGAGGTAGGACTCCTGCACCACGTCGTCGGCTTCGACCGAGGGAAACTGTCGGTGAAGATATCCGCGCAGTGCCGCTTCGTGCGGCTGCACTTCTTCAGCAAACCAGCGGGCATGGTCGGTGTGGGGTGGCATCGCGACGGCGCGCAGGCGATGCGATGCCCGAGAGCAATTCAAGCTCAGATTCTTCCGCCGAGCTCAAATACACCGCCGGAATCTTCACTCGTCCGTCACCGCAACGCCGCCCATTCGCCACAAACCCCCGGTAGCATGGCCAACCTCCGCGCTAAACCAACCGCACCTCCCGCCATGACTACTATGCCGCCCACATCACACTCATCTCGCCCTCCGCTCCTCTACATGGGGGCCATACTCCTCGGATCTATCGCCGCCTCCGCGGCGGAAAAGCCCACCTCGGCAAACGCACCCGCCGACGTCGTTGCCCTGCAAAATTTCGTCGTCACCGGCTCCAACATCCAGCGCCTCGACATGGAGAAAGTCGTCCCGATCACCGTGATCGACCAGGACGCCATGATCGCCCGCCAGGCGCTCCTGCCGGTCGACATGCTAACGTCGCTCCCGTCGGTCGTAAATCTCCCGGAAAACGAAACCCGCCTCGGCTCTTCCGGCGCTCGTGGCGACAACGCCAACATCAATCTCCGCAACCTCGGCGCCACCGGCACCCTCATTCTCGTCAACGGTCGCCGCATGGCCATTAACCCGATGACCGCTGGCCTTTCCCAAGCCGTGAACGTCAACCAGCTCCCGACGCAGGGCATCGAGCGCATCGAGGTGCTGCGCGACGGCGCTTCCGCCATTTACGGCTCCGATGCCGTCGGCGGCGTCATCAACTACGTTCTCAAGCGCTCCTTCAACGGCACCGAAGTAAATCTTCGCCAAGGTTTCACCGAGGGCGGCGGCGGCCAGAGCACGCAGGTCGCCCTGACTTTCGGCACCAACTTTGACGGCCGCCGCGGCCGGTTCTTCGGCACCGTCGAGTCGCTCTACAAAGAAGCGATTTTCCTCCGCGACCGCGACTTCAGCAGCACCTCCAATCTCACCGCGAAAGCGCCCGCCCCGTTCAACGCTCTCGGCGGCCCCTTCGACGCCCGCACCGCCCGCGGCCGCTGGCCGATCTTCCGCCTCGGCACCGCCACGGCCAGCAACTACTTCCGCCCCGTCGCCGGCACGCCCACACTTACCACGGTCGCTCCGACCTTCGCCGCCAATCCGGAATTCTATCTCGATCTCAATGAGTTCGGCATGGCCTCCCCTCGCATGGCTCGCGCGAACTCGTTCTTCTCCGCCGAGTATGACGTGACTAAAACCGTCACCGCCTTCGCCGACTTCTCCTACTACAAGGCCGACTCCACCATGGTCCGCCAGCCGCTCGCACTCAATGCGCCCACGACGGACAAGCTAGCCGTCATGTCGGTGGACAATCCCTATAACCCCTACGGTTCCCGCTTCTACAGCGCGACCGGCGCCGCCAACGCCGACGGCACCGCCCGCCTCACGGGCGCTCCACGCACAGTGAGTCTGGTTTCTGTTACGCTGCCCGATCTCGGCGTCGAAAAAATTTCCACCAAAGCCGACGTCGTTCGCATCGCCGCCGGCTTCAAAGGCAAACTCGGCGACACCTGGAACTGGGAATCCTCCGGCTTCTACAATCGCGTGAAGGGCGAGGACAACGCCTACCCCGATGTCCGGGAAAGCTTCCTCACGCAGGCCCTCGCGCGCACCGACGCTAATGCCTACAATCCCTTCGGCTACACCTTCAAGGTGCTGAACGGCGCCGTTGTCGCCGACAAGCCCTACACCAATCCCGCCGCGGTCGTTAATTCGTTCTCCTCCGTTTATTCCCGCAACGCCACGAGCTCCATCGCCAGCGGCGATCTGCGCGTCACCGGTCGCGTGCTTCGCTGGTGGGGCGGCGACATCATGTCGTCCTTCGGTGGCGAATATCGCAAAGACAAACTCGCCGACCTCCGCCCTCCGTTCAGCGGTGAGAATCCCGCCAGCTCCGGTCTCGACACTACCGACAACGACTACCTCCTCCACCCGCCGCGCCCCGACGTGATCGGCAATCGCAACATCACGAGCTTTTACGCCGAGTTCGTGGTGCCACTCGTCAGTGCCGAGCGCCGCGTGCCGTTCATCAACACCCTCGAGCTCACCGCCTCGGGCCGCCACGAGAACTACAGCGATTTCGGCAACACCACCAAGCCCAAGGTCGGCGTGAACTGGCGTCCGCTCTCCTGGCTCATGCTCCGCGGCTCCTACAACGAGGGCTTCATGGCCCCCAGCCTCGCCGCCCTCTTCACCAGCCCACGCTGGTCAATCTCCGCCGGCGCCGGCGACATCGACACCTATCGCAACCCGCTCACCAACGAGGGTGCCTACGTGCAGCGCACCTATTTCGGCGGCAACCCGAACCTCAAGGCCTCCGAGTCCAAGGGCAAAACCTACGGCGTCGTAATCGACGTCCCCGGCATCAAAGGCCTGAGCCTCACCGCCGATCAATGGCGCATCGAGCGCACCAACCTCCTCGGCCAGCGCAGCACCGCGCAGATCCGCGCCAGCGACGTAGCGCTGCTCCAAGCTTACACAAAATCCCAGCTCGCCGCCGGCCGCCCTATCTCCGCCATCGATCTCGGCAGCGGCACCGCCAACTACAAGGGCGACCCCGATGTCGTGCGCTACGCGGTTACCCCGGAAGACATCGCCGCCTTCGTCCCCTACAACACCGCCAACCCCAACAACCAGCAGGGCATCGCTGGCAAGGTGTTCTCGGTCAATCAACCGTTCATCAACCTCGCCACCAGCGATCACGAAGGCGTCGACCTCGGCGTGCGCTACCTCTTCCCGAAGCTTCCGTTCGGCATCGTCGTGCTCAACTCCGAATGGGCCTACCTCGTGAAATCCCGCTCGGTCCAACGCCCCGCCAACCAGGCCGCGATCGAGAACAACGACCTCAACGTCAACGGCGCCTCCCGTTGGCGCGGCACGACCAACCTCACCTGGCGACGCGGGTCCTGGACGACCAACCTCGGCGCCTACTACGTCGGCCCGTCTCAGGATTCCGGCGCCTCTACGACCGCGGCCATCTACGACTCGCTCGGTCAGCCCGCTTATATCGCCAAACACTTCACCGCCGGCGCGTTTGTCTACCGCTACATCACGGACTCCACCATCAGCTACAACCTCTCCGTCGCCTACCGCTTCGGCCGCACCGAGAGTCCGTGGCTGCGCAATACCCGCGTGAACGTCGGCGTCGTCAATCTCACGGACAAGGCCCCGCCCATCGGCACCGGCGGCTTCGGTTACAGCCCCGGCGTGAGCCAGAATCTCCTCGCGGGCCGCACGTGGTCAGTCGAGTTCACCCGCTCCTTCTGAGTCGTCGGTCCCGGCCTTACCGCCCCGCTCCTCCTTCCGCCGGTCTCTGCGTTCATTGCGCGGGGACCGGCATTTTTTTCGCTCCGGTCCGGACCCACTCCCGGCCGCGACCGGCAATTTCCCGCAAACGTAACGCGGCCGCCACGTATTCGACACGCACCTCGCCCATGCTTCCGGCCAACGCACCACTGCCGCCCTCCTTCCCGCTCCACGCCATCGCCACCTTACCTCGTGAAACTCGCCCTCGTCACCGAAACCTTCCCGCCGGAGATCAATGGGGTCGCGATGACGTTTGGCGTCATTGCCCGTGAACTCGGCCGCCGCGGCCATACCGTCACAATTTATCGGCCCCGTCGCGCCGACCTGCCGGGCGACGCTACCCACCCCGAGTTCGTCGAGGTGCCCTTGCCCGGCCTACCCGTCCCCGGCTACCCGCTGCTCCGCTTCGGACTCCCGGCCGGCTCCGCTCTGCGCCGACGCTGGCGCGCCGATCGCCCCGATCTCGTCCACGTCGCCACGGAAGGCCCGCTCGGCGCCTCCGCAATCACGGCGGCTCGCGCGCTCGGCATTCCGGTCACATCGAGCTTTCATACCAATTTCCACGCCTACACCACCCACTACGGTTACGCCTCCCTGCATCGTGCCGTGCTCTGGTGGCTGCGCCGCGTGCACAATCGCACCGCCCGCACGTTTGCCCCCACAGAAAGCCTGTGCGCCGACCTCTCTGCTCTCGGCTTCCTGAATGTTTCCGTCCTGTCCCGCGGCGTCGACACGTGGCAGTTTCACCCCGCCCGCCGTTCCGGGGATCTCCGGCTCAAGTGGAATGCCACTCCGGAAAATCCCGTCGTGCTCCACGCCGGTCGGATGGCCCCGGAGAAAAACTACCCGCTGCTCTTCGAGATTTTCTCCGCCATGCGCGCCGCCAATCCGCGCTGTCGCTTCGTTCTCGTCGGCGACGGCCCGCTGCGCGCCCAGCTCCAGCGAGCTCAACCCGATTTCGTTTTCACCGGTTTCGTCTCCCGCGACGACCTCGCCCGCCACTACGCCTCGGCCGACATCTATATTCACGCGAGCCTCACCGAGACTTTCGGCAACGTCCTCACCGAGGCGCTCGCCAGCGGGCTGGCCGTCGCCGGCTTCGACTACGCCGCCGCCCGCCAGTTCATCCAGCACGGCCACAATGGTCTGGCCGTGCCCACCGACCGCTCGGACCTCTTGCTCAACGCCGCCACCCGCCTCGCCACCGACACTACGTTGCGCGCCCACCTTCGCCAATCGGCGCGCAGCGCCGTCGAACCTCAATCGTGGGAACACGTGATCGCCCGCTTCGAGGCCGACCTCGCCACCGTCGCCGGCACTCCGGTCGCCACCCTCGAGCCTGCCGTCGCATGAGCACCCGTATTCTCATCTTCACCGCCGGCTTCGGCGAGGGCCACAACGCCGCCGCCCGCGCGCTCGCCGCCGCGTGCGACGAACGCCACGGCCCTGGCACTGCCCTGCTGGTCGACGCCTTCGCCCTCGCCTCCCCGCGCCTCAATATCCACGCGCGCCGTTTCTACGTCGGCCTCATCAATCGCACGCCGCGACTCTGGAGTGCCTTCTATGCCTGGTTGGATCGTTCGTCGCCCTTTCCGGCGGCACTGTGGCTGCTCCAGCGCGAGCTGCGCGTGGTCGACGCGATCATCGCCCGCGAGCGCCCGGCCGTGCTCTGCAGCACCTATCCGGTCTACGCTTACTTTCTCGCCGAGCTCGCCCGCCGCGGCCGCGTGCTGCCGGCGCATTACTACGTCGTCACGGATTCGATCAGCATCAATTCCCTCTGGTGGCGCGTCCCGTGCGCCGGCTGGTTTCTCCCCAACCCCGATTCCACCGCGGTCCTGCGCCGGGCCGGGATCGCCGCGGATCGGCTGCACACCACGGGGTTCCCCGTCACGAGTTTCTTCAGCGACCATGCTGCGGACTTCGCGCCACCTGACCTCGCGACCGGTGGCGCCCCGCGCGTTCTCTACATCATCAACTCCGGCACCCGTCACGCCGAGGAAACCGCCCGCCGGCTCCTGGCCGAGACCGGCTGGGAAATCACCATCGCCGTCGGCCGCGATGAACGGCTCCAGCGTAAACTCGCCGCACTCGCCGCGGGCCGCACGCGCCCGGCCACGGTGCTCGGCTGGACCCAGGAGATTCCGCGCCTGTTGATGACGCATCACGTCGTCGTTTCGAAAGCCGGTGGCGCCACCACTCAGGAGGCCATCGCCGCCCGCTGCCCGATGATCGTCAATCAGGTCGTGCCCGGCCAGGAGGAGGGCAACTACGAGTTACTCCGCCGCCACGATGTCGGCGCACTCGCCGAGACGCCCTCTGCCGTCATCGACACGCTGTGTCGCGCCTTCGACGCCCGCGGGGCCGTCTGGCAGACGTGGAGGCGCGCCCTCGACCAGCTGGCACGCCCGACCGCCGCCCGCACGATCGCCGAACACTTGCTGCGCCCCGCCACCCTCGTCGCCACCAGCGCTGAGACCGAAACCGAGAGCGAGCCCGTTCCCGTGCCGTTCCGCGGTCCCACGCCCACTCCAGCCAGCGCATGAAGATCCGCTTCATTCTTAATCCCACCTCCGGTCGCAATCGTCGCCGGCCCACGCTCGCCGCCGATCTGCGCCGGTTTATCTCCGCCCACTCACTCGACGCCGACCTCGTTCTCACCGAAGGTCCCGGCCACGCCACCGCCCTCGCCCGCACCTCCGCGCTGGCGGGCTGCGCCCAAGTCGTGGCGGTCGGTGGCGATGGCACGATGAACGAGGTAGCCCAAGCCCTCCTGCACACGCCGACGGCGCTCGCGCTCGTCCCCTGCGGCTCCGGCAACGGTCTCGCTCTTCACCTCGGCCTGCCGACTTCCTTGCCTGCTGCCCTGGCACTCATTGCTCATTCCGGCCCGCCCACGCGCGTCGCCGCCCTCGATACCGGCTCGGTCAACGGCCGCCCGTTTTTCAATGCCATGGGGCTCGGGCTGGACGCCGATGTCAGCCTGCGTTTCAACACCCTCACCCGCCGCGGCCTCCCCGCCTACGCCCGCACCGCCGTGGCCGCCCTGCGCGAACTGCGCCCCGAGCGCGTCACGATCGTCAGCCACGGGCAGCGCCAGACACTCGACATCCTCCTCGTCGCGATCGCCAACTCCGACCAATACGGCAACAACGCCCGTATCGCACCCGGCGCCCGCGTCGACGATGGCCTGCTCGACCTCATCGCGGTGCAGCCGGTCGGAGTCCTCGGTTCCGTCGGCCTCGCCGCCCGACTCTTCCTCGGCCGGTTCGACCGCAGCAGTCACGTGCGCCGCCTGAGCGGCGCACATTTCCAGATCGAGCGGTCCTCACCCGGCCTGATTCACACCGACGGCGAGACGCACCACCTGCCGGCGACGCTCGAGATCGCCGTTCATCCGCGTAGCCTTCATCTCCTCGTGCCCGCCGCCACCCGTGCGGTCGCCCAAGCCCACGACCTAGCTCCCGCCGGTTTCGCGTTTTCGACGCCATGAAAAAACTTCTCCGTGTGCGCACGGTCATTCTCTCGGACGTTCACCTCGGCACCGCCGAGAGCAAGGCTCACGAGGTGAACCATTTTCTCCGTCATACCCGCTCGGAAAAACTCATCCTTAACGGCGATATTATCGACGGCTGGCAGCTCACCCGCTCCGGCCAGTGGACCAAGGCCCACACCCGCTTCATCCGTATCGTCCTCAAGAAACTCGAGAAGCGTGACACCGAGGTCATCTACCTCCGTGGTAACCACGACGACATCCTCGCGAGTTTTCTCCCGCTCGACTTCGAGAATCTCCGCATCGTCGAAGACTACATCCACGAGACCCCACGCGGCCGCTACCTCGTCCTCCACGGCGATGTGTTCGACACGATCACCAAAAACTTCGTCTGGCTCGCCCATCTGGGCGATTGGGGTTACCAGTTACTGCTCAAACTCAATCGTGCCTACAACCTGTGGCGCGCCTGGCGTGGCAAGGAGTATTGGTCGCTCAGCAAGGCCATCAAAGCCCGCGTCAAACAGGCGGTGAGCCACGTGGGAGACTTCGAGGCCCACATCACCGAACTCGCCCGCGCCCGCGGCTGCGCCGGCGTGATGTGCGGCCATATCCATACCGCCGCCGACAAGCAGATGGGCGATGTCCACTACCTCAACAGCGGCGACTGGGTCGAGTCGCTCACCGCCATTGTAGAGCACTACGACGGTCGTTTCGAATTGGTCGACTTCGCCGACTTCGTGCGCGAATTCCCCCTCACCGCCGACTCGAACCACGACGAAGCGATCGCCGAGGTGGCCGCCGGCGAAGTCTCGGTCGGCGCCGCGTAGTAGAGAACACTTCCAGCGCACGCTGCGTGTGAATGAGTCCCGGCGTGGCCCAAGGGGCGCTGTGCGCGCGCCCCTGAACGATTGTTCACCCATTTCAGCCGGCACCTCCTCAGCGTCTAAAAAAGTGGCGGGTGAGGATCCCTTCGCTTAAGTCGAAGGGACTCACCCGCCTGCTCTCCGGCTACTCTGCCAGTTCGAATCTTCTCAATTAGAACTCAGTCGCCACCGTCAGGAAATAACCGCGGGTGACGAGCGGGTTGTAAGTGCTAGTGAGCTTATTGAGCGCTCCGGCGGTCGCCTTAGCGGACTTCAGGAGGATCACATCGCGATCAAACAAGTTGTTGATCTGCAACCGAGCCTTGAAGCTCTTGAGAAACGCTCCCCGACGCAGCTTGGCCCCATAGCCGAGCGAAAGGTCATACATGGTGTAGCCACCTTGCACGATAGACAGCGTGCCGGCGGGCAGCGGAAGATCGGGACTGGCCGCGGACGCCGTATAGGTGGTGTAGGGACCACTGTATTTCGACATGAGTGACGTGAAGAATCCGGCGTGGTCGTAAATGAAACCGTAACCCGCCGTGCTCTGCGGAATGCCATCGATCCGGCGCTTGGAGCTTTCATACGTGCCGTAGTTGCGGGAGGCGTTGGCAAAACCGCTCAGGCCACTGCCCACGTAATACGTGCCCTGCGCTTCGACGCCGTAGTAGTAAGCCCCCTTGGCGGTAAACGTAACCTTGTCGTTCTGATTGATGATTCCAGTCTGGTTCGGATTTACCACCGAGACCGGCAGATTGTGCGACCGGATGAAGTAGCCGGCGAAGTCGGCATTGAAACGGTTCGTCTTGTAGACCGTGCCGAGCTGGTAGTTGGTCGTGGTCTGGGGCTTCACCACGTTGTTTTCGGGGTGATCCTCTTGGAAAAACGCCAGCGGCGGGGTCAGGAAGCCTTGAGCAAACTGGCCGTAGGCCGACCACTGCGGAGCGAGCCGATAGTTCGCCAGAACAACCGGCAGGGCCTTCGAATAGGTTTCGGTGTAGTAGGCCGGCAGGAGATTCGCGGTCTGATTGATCGGGGCGTCGATCTTGCGTTGGACGGACATGTATTTCACGCCGGGCGTGAACGTCAGCCCCTGCACCGGACGCCACGCGTATTCGACGTAGGGCTCGAAGGTGCGCGTGTAGAAATGCATATTGTAGACGTAGCCGCCCTTCGTGCTGGGTGCGAGGGGGTCGAGGTAGCCGGCCGGCATGGCGACCATCCCGAGGCGCTGCGCATTGGCGACATTGTAGTCGAGGGCGTATTGGTAGCGGGGCCCGAACTGGTAGTCATACCATACGCCGGTCTTAAAGGTGCCGACGTCGTCGGTCCGGGACACGGCCAGCGTGTTGCCGATGGCGCGGACGAAGTTGACCTTGAAACGACCGGCCAGATCCGTGCCCGCCACGACCTTGCCCGCCACGATGGTTGCGCCGCCATTGTTCGCCGGGGACTCATGGCTGTTGTTGCTGTAGGAGAACGTGTAGGCCTTGTCATTCAACTTCCAGCCGCCGCCGAGATCGCTGTCGAGGGCGATGAACGCGGTATCCGTGGACTTAGCCTGATAGTTGGTGCCGTAGTAGTTGCCGTTGCGGTCGAGGGGATCGGCCACCTGGCCGAAATTGCGGCCGAGCGTCTGAATCTGCAGACCGGTGAGTGGCGAGGCGTTCGGGTTGTTGAACTTGATGTTATTGTATTCACCCATGAACGAGAGCGTCGAACTGCGGCCGATCGGCTGCAGATATTTGAAGAAATAGGTATTTCGGCGCAGCGTGCCGAAGGTCTTGTAGCCGTCCGAATCCATGTATTGGTAGCTCGCGATCAAGGAGCCTCCATTGGTTTTCGGCATGATGCCGGTGTTGGCCTCGAAGTGAGCGAGGCGGGTCTTCCAGCTGCCGTAGCTGAGCGTGGGGACAAACGAAGCGACGTCGCGCGGATCCTTGGTCTCCATCGCGATCGTGCCGCCAAACGTCGCCATGCCGATCGTGCTCGCCGTGCCGGGACCGCGGTCGACCGTTACCCGGCCGAGCAGCTTTGCCGGAAAATAGCTCGTGGTGTGGTGATTGAAATCGTTGCCGTCGCCGAACGGGATGCCGTCGATCGTCACGTTATAGCTTCCATCATTGAACCCGCGGAGCGTGGGCTTCGATTCGTTGAGGCCCGGACCGTTCGTCGAAAAATTGGTCACACTCGGCGACAGGGCCGCGATCATCGCGTAGTCGGCGGTGGGGGCGATGCTGTTCTGGATCGTCTGGAGATTGATAATCGACTCGGGCTGCGTCGCCTCGAGACGCGCCTCGGTCGGCGCCATACTTTGGGCCGAAGTGCGCGGCTCAGTCACTTCGAACTCCTGGAGTCGGATGGCACGGTCGGTCACCGACGTGCCGGTTGGGGTCGAGGCGGCTTGGCTGAAGCCAAGGACCGCAGTCACAAGAAACGTCGCGGCGATCCGGACGATGCCAGGGTAGGTGTTGGGTGAAAAGATCACGTGACGAATACTGCACCTACTTTTCGACAGTTTCATGACACTCATGTGACGATCACATGACTTTAATGATCGGTCTGCCGATTCGGGCTCATCCCACCACGCGTAGCTCCGAATCGCCGCCCCAATGTTACGGGACGGTGAAGAAATCGTGGCTCCGTATGCGTCCGCTTGACGCAGCCTTCGCACCGATCAAACGGAGCCTAATGAAACTTTCCCCGGCGTTATCCCGTGTTCGATAAGTTTCGGCTGCCACTGGATACCCTTCGTTTGATCTTTCGAACCGATTATCACCATGTCCGCGGCTGAACAAGCACGCTTGCTCTATGCGCTCCTTGAGAGCGCACGAGACGAAGGCCGCCTTTCGGCTATTTCTGCCGAACAACGCTGGGACGATCTGCGGCAACGCTTCAATGCTTCGCACCCCGAGATAGTCTATGCTGAGCTTCTCGCGTTCTTTCGCGACGTGGAACTCACCGGTGTGTTGGTTGGAACGTGGATCGAATTCCACTGGAGGAAGGCCCGGGCGTCCTCTCCGCGAGGTATTTCGCCGTCATCGCCTACCCCGGGGCGACGAACTTCCACCTAGCCAGAAATTCGCACTCAATCTCCACTGATCGCCTCATTTGGGTCGAAGTGCGGTTCAGTTCTGGAGTAACGCACGTATTCCCGGCCGAGCCATGCGTGCCGGAATTGGGCGGTAAGTTCTCCCCTAGACGCGAGTTAGACAGCGTAACCGCCCAAAGCCCGCTGTGCTGCGCGTGCCGCTGGTCGATTTTCAAGTGCAGTTCTCCTTCCGCTTTGATCCGACGCTCAGTCGAATCAAAGCCCGTTTGTTACATTTTGGCCCAAAATCTAAATTTTTGGGGCGGAAGTCCGAAAATATGCGGGCATGGGGCAAAGCATCTTTTCTCGCATTAGCACACTACATCGCAGCATGCGCCGGGCATCGCTGGTGGCGGGCGCAGCCTGCTTTGTCCTTTGCGCCGGCGCGATCTTTACCCTTTTGCTGGCCGGCCGGGGCATGGCCAATCTCTTGGCCGACATCTCCGAACAGGCAGCGCCTACCGCCGAGTTGATGCGCGTAACCAACCAAGTTGCACTCAAGCTGAATACTTATGTGCGCACGCACGCGGAAGAAGACCGCAAGCTTGCCGAGCAAGAATTCACCCAAACGGTTCGGCACTTTGGCCGTTTGCGCGTCGAAATGGCGGGCACCGAAAGTGCCGATGGCGCGGCCGCCACCGTGCGCCAGACGTTTCCTCTGCTCGCTGCGTGGGGCGTCGCATTTCGACAAACTGCGGAATCGTTTCAGCGGTGCGACCGCTCGGTGCGCGGCCTGGCGGCTCAGAGCTCGATGCTCAATATTCTCTATTATCAACTCCTGAGTGACGATGGCCGTTTGATCACCGGCCAGCGTCCTCCGGACCATCGCAAGCGTTTTGAGGCTGCACTTGGCAGCCTCGGCGAGATTCAAAACTTGGTCCTCTCCACGTCCGCTTCCAATGACCCGGCCTATCTCGATAAAGCCATAGCCCAACAAGCCACGGTGGTAACCGCGGTCGCGGCCGCTCTCGCGGCGACTGCGCCATCCGACCTCCGGGACTTCATCGAAGATGTCCACTCCAAGTCCAAGGATTTACGTGACGAGCTGATCAGCCTGCGCGACTCGATCATCGAGCGCAACCGCTCCCAAGCCACCATGATCGAATCGGGGAACAAGTTGCTCCGTGAACTCGATTCCGTCGGACAAAAGGTAATGGCCAATACGAAGATGCAGGCGGCCGAAGCAAATCGCCGCCTGCGCGGCACGCTCGTCGGGTTGGGCATTGGTGCCTTGGTCATGCCCGCACTCGCGCTCTTCTGGGGTCGAAATCTCGCCGGGAAAATAGGCCGCCGCCTCGGACCGATTTCGGCGCGGGTTCTGGGCGCTGCCCACCGCACTTCCCAGAGCACGAGCCAAGTTGAATCCGACGCCGCCACCTTGGCGGCCACAGTCGAGGAGCAATCGTCTGCCATCGAGCTGTTGAGCGCGAACTCCCAAACCGTTGCCCAAACAACCAAGGAAACCCTCTCTAATATGGTTCGCGCTGCTGTGCTGACCAGACAGGCGGCGGACCGGGCTGACGCCGGAACGGACAGTGTGCGCAGTATGAACACGGCGATGAACGATATTGCGGGGAGCAGCCGCCGCATCCGGGAGACTGTTCAGGCGATCAACGAAATCGCCTTTCAAACCAATCTTCTGGCCCTCAACGCCGCCATCGAGGCCGCCCGTGCCGGAGAGGCCGGACGCGGTTTCGCCATCGTCGCGGAGGAAGTGCGTCGCCTCGCGCAGCGCTGTGCTTCCGCCGCGAACGAGACTGCACAGGTCGTCGCTGAAGCGCAGTCCACCACCGAACGGGGCGTCGCCTCCGCCGAGAAGGTTCAACGGGATTTTGCCTCCATTACCAGCGACGTCGCGGCGATTCGCGCACTCGTGGAAGAGACCAAGTCAGTCTCGGATCGCCAGGCCGAAGAGATCGGGTCCATCAGCACTGCCCTCTTGGAACTTCGGTCCGGGACCTCGAATCTCGCCGAGCAGTCGTCGCGCAGCGCCCGGTTTGCCAGCGACCTCAACGGTTGCGCCACTGAACTCAACCGGGACTCCGTTGAATTGAGCCAATTTCTTGGTGTGCCCCCGCCTGCAACGGCGACTCAGGACGTCCCTGGCCCCGTTTCGCCATCCGCCAGCCAACCACCACCCCGAGCGTCGGGGCGGAAAGTGTCACCGGACCGTTTCATTCCCGCCGCGTGATCGTGACCGGAGGGATGTAGTGTGATTCTCGATTATGAGAATCTCCCGCTCTTTGGCTGCCTCGCTCTTCGTGTCTTCGGTCTCAGGCGCGCTCTTTTCCACCGCCCCGGCCCAACCCGCTCCCGTGTCCGTGTTACATAACGGACACCATTTCGTGAATCACGGCCTGGTGGGCGTCGGCCGCATTCCGGCCTCCGCCCGCGACAAATTCGGCGAGACCATCGGCTCGTTTTCCGCCCTGACGCACGACGCGAAGTCGTGGCGCCGAAACGCTGACGGCACCTACGCGGGGACCTTCTACATGCAGCCCGACCGCGGATATAACAATCCCGGCACCACCAATTGGCGCGCCCGTTTTTTCACCCTGTCAGTGACGTTTTCGCCCACCGTGGCAGGTGCGGCTACGCAGAACCAAGTCGGCCTCACGGTGGCTGATACCACCTTGCTGACCGAAGCCAACGGCACGCCCTTCACCGCCTTGGATACCGCCGCAGGAGCCGCCGGCGTGCGCGCGGCTACCGCAACCTTGCCTGCGATGCCCCAGGCCTTCAACGGCCGCCTGTCGATCGATGCCGAGGGAATTGTGCGGCTGCCCGACGGCAGCTTCTTCGTCAGCGACGAATACGGTCCCTACATCTATAAGTTTTCCGCTGGCGGCGTGCTCCAGAGCGCCATTCGCCCACCCGCTGCACTAGTCCCTCAACGGGCTGGGGCAGATTCCTTCGCCTCAAACAATCCTGCACCGGGCCAACCGGCGCCCAACCCGATCGATCCCACCGTCGGTCGCCAAAACAATCAGGGTCTCGAAGGCCTCACTCTTTCACCCGATGGCAAGACGCTCTTCGCCCTCCTCCAATCCGCCGCTCGTCAGGATGGCGGCACGGGTGGCGCCAGTTTGATTCGGTTCAATACCCGCCTGCTCGCCTACGATATTTCCGGCGCCACGCCGACCCTCAAGGGCGAGTATGTCCTCCAACTCCCCACCACGAAAACCGCGGCCGGGGCCACGCTGGTTTGCGCCCAGAGCGAGATTCTCGCGATCAACAACACCCAGTTTCTCGTCCTCGCCCGCGATGCCGGCTTTGGCCACACCTACCCGATCGCCACGTCGACCTACCGCAAAATCCTCATCTACGACATCAGTGCCGCCACGAATATCGCCGGCTCCAAGTTCGACGATCCGGCCAATCCCATCGCACCGGCCGGAGTGCTCGATGCGTCGATCAAACCAGCGACTCGCGCCGAATTCATCGACCTCAACGATTCCGCTCAGCTGGCCAAGTTCGGCCTCCACAACGGCCCCACTGACGACAACAACAACCTCTATGAAAAGTGGGAGGCGATGACCCTCGTGCCGGCCCTCGATCCCGCCACGCCCAACGACTACTTCCTGTTCGTCGGCAACGACAACGACTTCATCACCCAAAGCGGCCTGCAAGACGGCGTCGCCTACGCTCATCCCTCCGGCATGGAGAACGACTCGATGCTGCTCGTCTACCGTCTTAGCCTGCCGGGTCGCTTGTTAAACCTCTCCAGCCGCGCTCAAACGGGCACGGGATCATCAGCCCATGTGATCGGTTTCGTCGCCGGCGGCCCCCGCCCCAAGACGTTTCTCATTCGCGGCGTGGGCGCGGCCCTCGGTGATCTCGGCGTCGCGGGCGCCCTGAACGACCCCATTTTGACACTGTTCAACTCCTCCGGCGCCACCGTCGCCAGCAACGATACGTGGGGCGACAATGCCAATGCCGCCGATATCCGCAGCGCCGCCAGTGCCACTGGCGCCTTTGCGCTGGGAGAGCGCAGTCGAGATGCCGCACTCCTGATCACCCTCGACCCCGGCGCTTACACCGCTCAGGTCAACGGGGTCGGCGGGGCCAGCGGCGTGAGTCTGCTGGAAGTTTACGAACTGCCCTGAGGAAAGAGCCGGATGCACCCTCCGCTGCGATTTCACCGTTCGTAACCGGAAATCTCCACTTCTGACCGAACAGAGAGGCGACGCTTGCCATGGATGTTCGCCCGACGCCCCTCGCCCTGATCTCACCGTCACTGCCGACGGGGGAGAATGCTGCCGGGCCGGACGGACTACTGGGAGCCGAGACGACGTCACTTGAGTCACTGGTGCACCACCGGCGCTTTGTGGAGCAGGATTTGCCGCTGGAGCAGGTGCACCGCGAGTTTAGCGAATCCGGCCTCGAATACCTCGCCCTGGTGCGCGGCGACCGCGTGGTCGGCCTATGCTCGCGCCTGCGCTTGGGCATTCTGCTCGGTTCGCGGTTTGGCTTCGCCCTCCATAGTCGCAGTCCTGCCCATCTGGCACAGGTGGAGCATCCGCTGGTATTCTCCCCGAAGACCCCGGTGCGTGCCGTGCTCGATCAGTCGCTCGCCCGCTATGGCGACGAATTTCGTGAAGACGTCGTGCTGGTGGACGAGCATCATCATCTCATCGGCTTGATCCCGATCGATGCTCTCGCGCGACTACAATCTCGGCTGGTTACGGAGCAGGTGGCCGAGTTGCGCCGGCGCCATCTCGAGCTCTTCCAGACCAATCACGCGCTGCGTCAATCGCAGGGACTCTACCTGGGGTTGTTCGACACCCATCCTCTCGGCATTGCCCTGTTGGACCGCCATGGCACGATCCATGAGCACAATCGCCGCCTGACCGAGCTGCTCAATCTGCCGACCGACAAGTCTCCCCCGATCTCACTCGGCTCCCGCGTAAGCGAGGTTGACCGAGTTACCTTCGCAGCGCTGCTGCACCGCCTCGCCAGTGGCGCCCCGGGATCTCCGATGGCGAGCGAATGTAGTTTCTCGGTCCCCGGTCGCGGCGTGCGTTTGTTTCGACTTTCACCCGGCTGGATTCGCGAAACCGGGCAGATTTGCCTCTGCGTCGAGGACATCACCGAACAGCGCGCCATGGAGCGCCATCTCGTGCGGCAGGAGAAGCAAACCCTGCTCGACACCTTGGTCGGCGGCATCGCCCACGAGCTGAACAACAAACTGACACCCGTCCAGGGATTTGCCGAACTCATCCGTCTGAATGCCGATTCTCAGACGCAATTCTACGCCGAGCTTATCACTAAGAGCGTAGCCGAGGCCGCGACCATCATCCGCCAACTCCTCCAACTCTCCAAGCCTGTCCATACGGCGGTTACGCTCGTGGACCTGTGCAAAGTCGTCGATGAGGCGCTCGCCATGCTGCGTTTCAAAGTGCGCGAGACCCGCTGCACCCTGCAACCTCGGGTGCCCACTCACCCCGTTTGGGTCCGCGCCGATGCCTCCCAACTCAAACAGGTCGTGCTCAACCTGTCCCTCAACGCCCTCGATTCCATGGTCGGACGCAATCCGGCGCTACTCTCCCTCGAGATTCGCTCCGACCACCGCACGGCTACGCTGATCGTCACCGATACTGGCAGTGGAATCCCGCCGGAGAATCTCGGTCGGATCTTCGATCCCTTCTTCACGACCAAAGGGCCGGAACGCGGCACCGGGCTCGGTCTCAGTATTTGCTTCAGCATCGTGCGGCAACACGGCGGCGAGATCTCCGTCGAAAGCACGTTCAACCACGGCACCACTTTTCACGTCTCCCTCCCTCTCGACAGCTCTCCTCCCATGGCCCTCGAACTATCCGATCTCCCTTCCTCCTCCCCTGCTGCCCCGCGCAAACCCGCCGGCGCCCGGGTGCTCGTCGTCGATGATGAACTCATCGAGCAGCGGCTGATGCAGGAAATCCTGACGGTCCAGCTCGGCTGTCATGTCGATGTCGCGACGAATGGAGTCGAGGCCTTGGAGCTGCTCGCAGCCGAGCGCTACAATTTCGTCGTTTCGGACATACGCATGGCGGGTATGAATGGCACCGAACTCTTCCTCTGGCTGCGCGAGTCACAGCCGGCCCTCGCGCGGCGGCTCGTCTTCGTCACCGGACACGCCGGCGAACGCCACCTCGAGGACGAGATCGCGGCCTGGGGCGTGCCGGTGTTGATGAAGCCGTTCAGCGTCGAGCGCTTCATCGAACTCTGCGCCCCGTATCTCGCGTTTACGCCGGAGCCCCTCCCGCTCGCCACACCGTAACCGGCAAGTCACCGCGCCGCCTCCGTTTCGCCACAATCGGCTGCTAGGCTGCGGGTATGCGTGTGCTGTTTCTGTGCCTTGCCGCGGCTCCCCTGCTGGCTCAACCTACTCCCCACACCCCGCGTGGCCCGGCCGCTCGTCCCGAGGCCCTCGCGTGGCAACGCTACCTCGCGCAGTCCCAAGCCGCACTGGGCGAGCTGAAAGCTTCGCCTGCCACCTCCCTGCCCCCGCCTCCCGCCGGGGTGAGTCATGTGGAATTTTCTGAATTCTTCGGACCGATCGGCGACCGCGGCCTCGAATACTCCCCCAAGCTCCGCTCGCTCGCCGGCCAGCGCGTGCGCTTGGCGGGCTACATGGTGCGCGAACCGGAACGCAGCTCCGGCGTCTATCGTCTCACCGCCTGGCCGGTGACGGTGGAGGCCAACGGCCTCTGCGTCGCGGATGATACGCCGCCCGCGACCGTGCACATCGTCACCGCTTCACCCACGCAAAAAATCCCGTGGCAGCCCGGACAGCTCCTCTTGACCGGCACGCTCGAGCTCGGCGCCCGCGTCGAGTCCGACGGCCGCAATTCCATTTTCCGCCTCGTGCTCGATCCGACGCCCGAGCCTGCCACCGCTGCTGATTCTCCCCGCTCCTGATTTTCCTTTCCATGCATCAACGATACCGCCTCCTCCTCGCCGTCGCTGCCGCGACCGCTTTTGCCTCCGTGCTCCCGGCCGCTCCCGTGGTCTCCCGCCTCACTCCGCCGAGCGACCTGTTTTCCTTCAAGGATCCCGCGCCGCCCTACATCTCGCGCTTTCTCCCCGGCCAACGCTTCGACCTCCAGGCCACCATCTCGCCCGACGCGGCTCAGAACATCGCCGGCGTAAAGTTCTACGTCGATAATGCGGAAGTGCCCGGCACGGTCACGCTCGTGCCCGCCACCGTTGCAGGCCTGCCGGTCAATACCGTCGTCGCCACCCTGCGCGCCTACAGCCTCGCGACGCCAGGTGTGCACCGCCTCATCGTGAGCGCGATCCAGTTGCCCAACCGCGAATCGGTCATCGCCACCGGCAACTTCGAAATCGTTTCCCTCGGCACCGCGAGCAACACCGCCAAGGCGAAAAACATCATCGTCATGATCGGCGACGGCATGGGCATCGCCCACCGCACCGCCGCTCGCTTCGTGCTCAACGGGGTGAGCCAGGGCAAAGCCCTCGCCCCGCTCGCGATGGACACCTTCCCGGTCACCGGCCTCATCCAGACCTGCTCGCTCAACTCCATCGTCACCGACTCCGCTCCCGGCGCCTCCTGCTATTCGACGGGCAATAAAAACAATAACAATCAGGAGGGCGTCTTCCCCGATGATACGGTCGACGCCTTCGACAATCCCCGCACCGAATACATGGGCGAATACCTGGCCCGCACTCAGGGCAAGTCCCTCGGCATCGTGACCACGGCCGATGTCTTCGACGCCACGCCCGCTGCCTGGGCGGTCCACACTCAGAATCGCGCCAACGGCACTGGCATCTGCGATCAATACCTCGACGAATCCGTCGTCAAGGCCAACCTCTCCGTCCTCCTCGGCGGCGGCCGCAAATGGTTTCTCCCCGCCACGACCCCCGGTTCGTCGCGCGTCAACTCGCTGGACTACGTTCTCCCGGCGGAACTCGCCGCCGGCTGGGGCGTCGCCGCTGGCGCACTCGACCCGAATCGCGATCTGATCTCGGATTTCCAAAAGGCCGGCTTCACCTACACCGCCACGTCGACGCAGTTGAAAGCCCTCCCCGCCACGACCACCAAGCTGCTCGGCCTCTATTCTTTCTCCAATATGAACGTCGCCGCCGACAAGATTGACGGCCGCCGCGGCAATCCCGCCGTCGTCAATGAATTTGGTTTTCCCGATCAGCCCATGCTCGATGAAATGACCGACGCGGCCCTCCAGGTGCTCGCGAAGAATCCGAACGGCTTCGTCCTCATGATTGAGGGCGCCTCCATCGACAAGCAGGCCCACAACATGGACAGCGAACGCTGGATCCTCGAGACGATCGAGTTCGACCGTGCCGTGGCTCGCGCCAAGGCCTTCGCCTCCGCCAATCCCGATACGCTCGTGCTCATCACCGCCGACCACGAGTGCGCCGGCGTCAACATCATCGGTGCCTCCACCGTCACGCAGGCCAGCCTGAATGCCCGCGCCAACTCCGGCGGCGGTGCCGCCCAGCTGCGCGATCCTGCCACCGGCAGCGCCATCCCGGTCGTCGGCACTTACGATCTCGCCGGCTTCCCGATCTACGGCATCCAGCCCGATGGCTATCCCGCGACGACCAACCCCGATCGCAAGATGCTGATCGGCTACGCCGCCGCGTCGGACCGCTACGAAGACTGGCAGAGCAGCCCACGGCCGCTCCAGGATTCCCAGCAGCCGTTTAACAACGCTGCCCCGCTCAACACCTATCCCGCCGACCCGACCAAACGGAAAGTCGCCGGCGGATATTTTATCGCAGGCCAGGTCTTCGGCACCAGCGCGGTCCACACCGCGTCCGATATTCCGCTCTCCGCCTACGGTCGGGGCGCCGCGCTCTTCACCGGCGCGATGGATAACACTGATGTGTTCTTCAAGGCGATGAAGGCCGCCCTCGTCGGCGCCGACAACACGATCGCCGAGCGCTGAGCCCCGGCTCCGCCCCTTTGTCAGTCGTTCTTTGGTTAGTTGTGTGGTTTAGAAATTAGCAAACAGTGGCGGCGGGATCGTTGTGGTTCCCGCCGCCTTTTTTGTGTCCGCGCCACCGGCGCGCCATCAACTCAACGCCGCCGCCCTCGGTCATCGTCCGGCGAGGCCAATCCGTGAACAATTCAACACCAAGATATGCGGAGAAATTCAGATGGAAATGCCGCACCTGCCGCTCCACCCTACGGCATGAGCACGACGATCTCACTCTCACGAGTAAGGGCAGAGTCCCGGCTCTTGTTCGCCTTGGTCGATGCCATCGCCTGTGACGGCCGGATCACGGACAGTGCCGAAGCGTCGCAATGGCAGACGCTCCGTCGACGGGTGGAATCCGGGGCAAACTACGAGGCCGAGGGTCCCGCTTTGTTCGATTTGCTGCTCAAACTCGAGCGCTCAGGATCGATCGCCGAGACGTGGATGGAAAAGCGCTGGCAATCGGTCGTGGCCCGACTCAGCGCGAAATAGTTGCGGCGACCAATACACGCTGGTCGATCACACCAGCGCTTACTTCCCGGTCTCTGGATCGCCTGCTCCTCCCGGCCATCGTGCCGCGGCAGCGGACTGGTCCTCGTCCGAATATCACTCAGCTGGCCGATTTCCGGCGTAGCACGTGCAACCAGTCTTCGTGCACAAACTCAGCCGTCCCCGCCTCGAAGACGGGCGATAGCTCGCCCCTCAGCCATTCCCGCGCCGCACCTACCGGCTCGCGCTGGCTGTCGATTGCGCGGATCAGCGAGCCGTGCGTCAGCAGATTGTCGACATACGCATCGAGGGTGTGGCGCACGGCATGACTCCTCCGCTCGCGGGCCACTTCTTGAAACCCGGCTTCCGTCGCTTTGTCCTCCGAGGGTTGTTCGTCATTGCGCGCCGTCTTCGGATAGCGGGCCCGAAACACCTCTCGCCGCCACGTTTCAAAATCCGGGCGGTGCGCGATTTTTCCCGTGGAGCCGACTTTATACAGCACGAGCCAGCCATCCGTCCGCAACACCCTCCCTGCCTCGCGCAGGAATCGATCCTGGTCAAACCAGTGATACGCTGAGCACACGGTAAGAAGGTCAAACTCCCCGCGGCCGAAGGGCAGCGCCTCGGCGTAGCCGCAGCGATATTCGACGCCCGGCATGCGGCACGCCTGCGCCAGCATAAAGGGCGAGGCATCCAGGCCCACCACCGTGCCCGCCATCGGCAGCAGCGCCACCGTGGAGTGCCCGGTCCCGCAGCCGACATCCAGCGCCCGGCCCACCGGCAGATTCGCCCCGAGGATGCGTCGCAGCATCTCCAGCACGCGGCCATGGCTCTGCGGCCGGCTGCCCGCGTAGCGGGCCGCGGCCTCATGCGAATCGAAGTAGTTCACCACGGACCCGGCGTCCTCGCCGGCAGTTTCCGCAGGCCCGGCGGCGGACCCGGCACGGGAGAGCGGAGTCGCGGCAATGGACGGGAGCAGAAGATTCACGCCGCAGTTTCTCCCACTCCGGCCTCCCCTCGCAAACGCCCCGGGTGACATTCCGGCAAACTCCACCGCACCGGTCCCGGCGGCTGTCCAAGTCACGCCGCGGTTTCAGGCTGGCAACGTTTTCGTTACAGCACCGCTTTCGTTTTGCCAACGGCTGCGGCACGGCGCGCCGTCATAGTGCATGCCCGCCCTGAGCTTCGCTCCTGCCCTCTCCCTTCTCGCGGCGTTTTCACGCCTCTCCCCGGCCCGGCCAGTCCACACGTTTTTTCGCGCCACCGGTTACAAGTTGCGACCACCCCGCCCTATTCCCTACACCCCGGCGAACACGACCGCGCAGACCCAAGTGATCGCGCGGGGCGCCGCCGGAGTGCACCAAGGCGCCACGTTGCTGTGCGAGCGCCGGCTCGGCTCCGTCCCGACCATCGTGCTCGGCGGCTTCGTCCCGGATGCGACCGAACAGGTCTTTTTGCTTCGCGGCTATCTGCTGCGCCGCGGCAGCGTCTACTATCTCAACTATCCGCGCAGCGGCTTCTCCGTCGAGCTGATCGCTGCGCAGCTCGATGACTTGGTTACCGAGCTCAATCTCGCGCACGGCCAGCGGCCCGTGATTTTTGGCGTGAGCTTTGGCGCCGGCCTCGCCCTCGACTGGCTGCGCCGCGCCCGCGCCGCCGGACGCAGTCCCGACATCGGCGGCCTTGTGCTTGTCAGCCCCGTCGCCTGCGCCGCCGACATCGTCGTTCCCGGCGAGGTCAAGGCCTCGACCCTCATCGGTCGCGCACTCAAGCCGTATCTCGATAGCGGCGCCACCGTCAGCCAGGATGTCATCAGTCGCTCCCGGGCCATCTTCGCCAAGATGTTCGAGGCTGGTGCCCAAAATCGCGAGGCCCTGCGCGTGCTCCTTACGCTCCCGGAATTGCACCAGTTGCGCGATCGTGTGCTGGCCGCCATCCAAAACATCGACACCCACGGGGCCTGTGAACGGGTCGGCGCCCTTCGCGACATGCCACCGCTGTCGCCCTGGACCGTCGCCGACCAATTGCCGCTGACCGAGGCGCCGACGCTCGTGCTCTACGCGGAAAAGGAAACGTCCGTCATCGCCGTCGGCTCCCCCACTCGCGCCGCCTTCGAGACGGCCCTCGCCGCCTTTTTCCCGCGGGGCGAACTCAAGACCGTCTCCAGTCAGACGGACACCGTGAATCCCGTGCAACACGCGTCGCTGATCTTCCACTACTTTCAATTTCTTCCGCACGTGACTGCCTTCTATCGCCGCTTGAAGTCAAACCGGCTCTCCCTCGCGGCGTGAACACTGCCACCGCTCCTTCGCCTGCCATGTCAGCCGAGCCCACCCCTGCTGCCCGTCTCCCGTGGACGAAGCAGCTCTCCGTGCTCGGCGCCGGCGTCCTCGCCGCCCGCACCCGCCGGCGTCTGCGCCGACCGCACACCGCCTTGCGCGATCAGGAGGCCGTCTTTCGCGGCTTGGTCGCTCCACTTTCCCACACGTCGCACTGGCGCGCCGCCGCGCTCACCAGCCAGCTCAACTACGCGGCCTTCCAATCCCGGATCGCACCGCAAACCTACGAGACGCTCGCGCCCGCCATCGAGCGGATGAAGCGCGGTGAGGCGGATGTCCTCTGGCCCGGCCAGTGCAATCACTTCGCCGTATCCTCGGGCACCACGGCCGGCCGCACCAAGTTTCTCCCGATCACGTCCGCCATGCTCGGACATTTCCGGCAAACGGGCCTCGACTCGCTGCTCTACTACGCCGCGCGCACCGGCCGTGCTTCGGTCTTTCGCGGACGCCACCTCTTCCTCGGCGGATCGACCGCCCTCACGCCGTTGCCGGAGATGCTCCCGCACGCCGCCTTTGCCGGCGACCTGAGCGGCATCACGGCCCTCAATCTCCCGCGCTGGGTGGAGCAGCACCTCTATGAGCCGGGACGCGACATCGCCCAGATCTCCGACTGGCCTGCCAAACTCGACGCCATCGTGCGCCGCACCGCCTCGATCGATATCACGATGCTCGCCGGCATCCCGAGTTGGGTGCTGATCCTCGCGGCCTCGCTGCGCTCCCACGCCGCGCTCCAGCGACGAAAAATCGCCCACCTGCAGGACCTCTGGCCGAATTTCGAGTGCCTCGTCCACGGCGGCGTCCCCCTCGGGCCGTTTCAGGACGAACTCCGCGCCGCCCTCGGCCCGACCGTCAATTTCCACGAGGTCTACCCGGCTTCGGAGGGCTTCATCGCCGTGCAGGACGCCGAGTCGGGCGCCGGTCTGCGGCTCCTCACCCACGCCGGGATCTTCTACGAATTCATTCCGCTGGCCGACTTCGATGATTCGCGCCTCACCGAGCTCGGAGGAAAAGCCGTGCCCCTCTCCGGCGTGCAAACCGGCGTCGACTACGCACTCGTCATGACCACGCCCGCCGGCCTCGTGCGCTACGTCATCGGCGACATCGTGCGCTTCACGTCCACCGAGCCGCCGCGCCTCGTCTACGTCGGCCGCACCAAACTCCAGCTCAGCGCCTTCGGCGAACACGTCATCGAGAAGGAAGTCACCGACACCCTGTCGCACGTGTGCCAGCGTCACCGCCTCACCATCGCCAATTTTCACGTGGCCCCGGTTTTCGCCGACTCCGTTCGCGGCCCGAGCCGCGGCCGCCATGAATGGTGGATCGAACTCCAGCCCGGGGCGACGCCCCCGCTCGCGCAGCTCTCCCTCGAATTGGACACCGAACTGCAGCGGCTCAACGACGACTATGAGGCCAAGCGCAAGGGCGGCGGACTCGACGCGCCGACCGTGCAACTCGTCCCGCCCGGCACGTTTGAGCTTTGGCAACGCCGCCAGGGTAAGTGGGGCGGTCAGCACAAAATGCCCCGCTGCCGCAGCGACCGCGCCATCGCCGACGCATTGACCGAGCTCACCGCCACGCCGCGAACCTAACCCGCGCGCTCCCCCCGGCGCCGTGTCGCCGGTCAGTGCACGGCTCAGTGAAATTCCGTCGGACGCCCCACCGCGGCCTCGTAGGCGCGATGTAACTCCGAAGTCTGCCACGCGCCCCGTTTTTCTCCGATCTGCCCGCCGACGAAGAGCAGCAGGGCGACCACGAGCATCGCCGCCAAGACCCACAAGCCCCACGGCTCCGACCCGACCGAACGCTGGGCGAAACCCAAAATACCGGCAAAAGTCCCGAGCAGTCCGGTCGCGAGGTAGCCATAGACGAAGACTGACCAGATTTCCATTTCCGGTCCGTAAATGCCCTCGATACGCGTCACGCCGGCCTCAGTGGTGCCGAGATTGAGAAAGAGCCGCGGCGACCAGTAGCGCCGCTCGCCCTCGGCAAAATGAATCGCGATGAATTCGGGAAACGCCCGCACCTCGAACCCTGGCGCCTTCTGTGCGAGGGCTTGGAGAATTTGTTCCCGCGTGGCGTCCAGGTTCGCCTGCACGGTGTGGGTGAATTGCGGGCGGATGCGAAAGCTGCTCATGACGAAGCCTCAGGTGGAAGTGGGGGGTAAGACGCGGGGTGGCGTCGGGGTCCCCGGGAAACAAGAAAACCCCGTCGCACCGTCAATCGCGAATTCGCCCATCCCTCAGGCCACGCCAGATTTCCCGCGCGTCCGGCGTCACCCAAGTGCGGCCGGATCCGAAACGCGCGCTCGCCCCCGCCTTGCGCGGTCAGAGCCGCGCCCGAGTCGGGCCTGCCGCCTCCATAGTCGCGCTTTTCGTGGTCTGGGTCGCTCTTGCCGCCGTCTGAGGCGCTCTGGTCAGGGTCTGGGCCCCTCTTGCCGCCAGCCTTAGCGGTCCTGCGGGCATCTTTATCGCTCCGGCGGACATCTTTTGCGGTCTTGCCGCTGTCTTTATGACCCCTGCGGGCATCTTTTACGGTCCTGCCAGCATCTTTATGACTCCCGCCGACATCTTTATGACACAGGTTAGCATCTGTGGCACGCCGTTTTACGTCTGAGGCACTCCGTTTTGCGTCTGAGACACTCCGTTCTGTGTCTAAAGGCGTCCGTTTTACGTCGGAGAAGGTCCGTTTTGTGTCTAAGACGCTCCTTTTTGTCCCTGAGAGTGACCGTTTTGTGTCTGAGACCGTCCTTCCAGTGTCTTCGACCCTCCGTTTAGCGTCCGAGATACTCCGTTTGCCGTCTGAACCGTCCCCGAGAGGTCAGCCGCCTGGCCAGTTGCAGCCCCACCCAAGCTTCACGGCCACCAGTTAACACCGTCGTCAGTTGCCCGCTTGCGCGCGATGGGTAGGGCGCCCGTGCGTGCCGGCTTCGCTGAACGCAGCACGCGCTTCACGCCTCGTGCCGGTCGCCAGGCCGCGCGAGCCCGTTGCTCGACGCGGCGCACCGCCAAAGGAAGCGTCAACCTAGTCGACTCACTCCACGGGCTTCACGTCCTTCACCGGCCACTTCGAGACGGTGACGCCGATGGCGCTACGCGTGCTCACCGGAATCGTGCCGAGGTCGAAGTCGACTTCGCGCACGCGTGCACCGCTGCGGCCGTCGATGAAGACCTTCACCTGCCGGGGCATTTCCTTCTCCGTCTTCGCGACGTGCAGCCACACGATCTTCGAGCCCTCGTTCTTCACGAGCGGGTAGAGCTTGTCGCGCGAGAGGCCGCCGATCTGGAAGCGCTTCGCGAAGGCTTTGCCGCTCTCCTTGTCCTGGTAGACCATGGAGTAGAACGCCGTGTCGCCATCCTTCGGGAAGATCGCGACGTGGATGATGTCGCGGCCCATGAAGACCTTGTCGGCCACCTTCGCGACCTTGAGCGAGCCGTCGCGCATGATCGTGAGCACGCTGTCGAGGATCGTGCAGTCCTGCACGTATTCGTGCTGACGCCAGTTTAGACCGATGAAGCCGTCGTCTTTGTTGACGTAGAGGCGCTGGTTGGCCGACACGACCGCCGAGGCGTCGATCTGCTCGATCTCGTCGTAGCTCGTGCGGCGCTTGTGCCCCTTGCCATATTTTTCCTGGAGCATCTCGAACCACGCGATCGTGTAGCCGGTGAGATTCTTCAGGTGTGCCTTCGTCTCCTTCATCCCCTCTTCGATTTTCTTGAGGGCTTCGTCGGCTTGGAAACGGTTGTAGGCGGAGATGCGCTTGATGCGGATCTCGGTGAGGCGGGTGATGTCCTCGTCAGTGACCTCGCGACGGAGGTCCTTGATGAACGGCTTCAACCCCGCGCGGATTTCCTCAAGCACGCTCTCCCAGGTCTTCGACTTCTCGATGTTCCGGTAGATGCGCTCCTCGATGAAAATGCGCTCGAGCGAATCCCAGTGCCACTGCTGCTCGAGTTCGCCGAGCTTGATCTCTAGTTCCTTCTTCAGGAGTTCGCGCGTGCGCTCGACGCTGCGGCGGAGGATTTCCTTCACGCCGAGGAACTGCGGCTTGTCGTTCTCGATCACGCACGCGGCGGGCGAGAGCTGCATCTGGCAGTTCGTGAAAACGTAGAGCTGCTGGATCACCTTGTCCGGCTCCGCGCCTTGCGGGAGGTGGACGAGGATCTCGACCGAGTCGGCCGTGTTGTCGTCGACGTGCTTGATCTTGATCTTGCCCTTCGCGTTGGCGGAGAGGATCGACTCGATGAGCGTCTCCGTCGTCGAGCCAAACGGCAGCTCGGTGATCGCGAGGAGATACTTTGAACGCTGCTCGATCTTGGCGCGGACCTTCACTTTGCCGCCGCGTTCGCCGTCATTGTATTCCGAGAAATCCGCAATGCCGCCCGTGGCGAAATCGGGATAGATGCGGAAGGTTTTTCCCTGGAGGTGATTGATCGCCGCCCGGCAGAGATCGTTGAAATTGTGCGGGAGAATCTTCGTCGCGAGACCGACCGCGATGCCCTCAGCACCCTCGAGGAGCACGATGGGGAACTTCGCGGGCAACGTGACGGGCTCCTTCGCGCGGCCGTCGTAGCTCAACTGCCATTCCGTGGTCTTCGGATTGAAGAGCACATCCTTCGCGAAATTCGTGAGACGCGCCTCGATGTAACGCGGCGCCGCCGCTTCGTCACCGGTGAGGAGGTTGCCGTAGTTGCCCTGCGGCTCGATGAGGAAGGCGCGCTGGCCGATCGCGACGAGCGCCGCGCCGATCGAGGCATCGCCGTGCGGGTGGAGCGACATCGAGCGGCCGACGACATTGGCCACCTTGTGGAAACGCCCGTCGTCCATGTCCCAGAGCGTATGGAGAATGCGGCGCTGCACGGGCTTCAAGCCGTCGTCGATGTGCGGGACGGCGCGATCGAGGATCACGTAGCTGGCGTATTCGAGAAACCAACCGCGATAGTTTTTCGCGAGCGGCGAGTCTTCCTCCTGCACGGTCGCACCGCCGCGGCGGGGGCCGGGCGTAAAGACCGCGGGACCATCGGCCGGCACCGCGAGCGCCGCCGCATCGACGGCGGGTGCGGCGGGCGGCGTGCCTTCGGCTCCACCGGGCGCAGCCGGTGCGGGCGCCGCGGGCACGGGCGTCTCACCCTTGGGCGCCGCAGCGCTGTCGAGTGGCAGCTCGGGTTGGTCGGAGTTTTTCGCAGTGGGTTTCTTGGGCATCGCGCGCGGAAGAGATTGGTAAAACGCGCAGGCTGCCACGCGCCCGCGCGCCGCGTCAAGCGGCGGGGATTTCGCCACGCCCCGCCGCTCGTCAACGATTCCCCGCCACTCGTCAATCCGCCATCGCGGCCCGGCCGCCTCCCGCTGCATCGATGCTATTGCGTCGGTCCTCCCGCTCCGCTCCCCCCATGCCCGCCCTTGTCCAGCCTGGCTCCCGCCACCCTTTTTTTGCCGGCGATTCATCCAGCTTTCCCGCGCCGCGCGCCTATACCCTCGCCCACCTCGGCTCCCACGTCGATGGGTCACCCCTCCGTCCCGTCGCGCTGAATGACAATGGCGACATCGCGGCGTGCGCCTTCGGTCTGGCTCCGGAAGATCCATCCCGGGGCTTTTGCCTGACGGGCACGTTGCGCGTGCCGGCCGGCGTCGCCACCGGGCAGGCCCCGTTGTTCGGTCTGAGTTCCAACGGTCTCATGGCGGGTGTCACCGGCGAGGGCCCGCGGGAACTGCGGGCGTGGGCCTCCCACCTCGGCACCTTCGGCGAGCGGCATTGGCCCGACTCCGTGAGCATCGCCCGCGGCGTCAACGCCCACGGCCTGGTCGTCGGCAATGTCCTGTTCGACGCCGGCGAGTTCACTCTCAGCCGAGCGTTCTTCGTGGCCCCGGGCACTCCCGCTCGGTTTCTCGTGCCTCCGCAGGGCGGCACGACGTTTACCACGGGCGTCAACGATGCCGGCGATATCATTTTCAACGCCACCCCGCTCGGCTCCGGGCCTGATGAGACTCAGGCTTGGTGTATGCGCCAAGGCGCCTACACGCCCATCCCCGGCTTCAACGGTGCCCACTCCTGGGCCACCGCCCTCAGTCCCAAAGGGCTCGTCGTGGGCCACGCGCGTGATGCCGCCGGCACGACCCGAGCGTTTCTCTGGCAGGATGGCCACACGACCGACCTCAGCATGGGTGGCGCGTGCACGAGCGAAGCTCTCGGCGTCAATGATAACCGCACGGTCGTCGGTCGCCTCATCGACTCCGCCGGCGAGCGCCGGGCGTTCCGCTGGACCCCGGAGGACGGACTCGTGCGGCTGGAGGACCTGATCGACGACCGCACCGACTGGCACATCGAGGAAGCCGTCGCCGTCAATGCCAGTGGGACCATCGTCGGCCACGGCCTCTACCGGGGCCAACCCCGCGGGTATCTCCTCACCCCGCTCGCGAGCTGATCCTTTTCGGCCGAGCCGGAGTCTGCTGCCCCCCGCGACGCCCGATGGGCCCCACCACCCGGCCAGTGGTCGGCCCGCGAAAGGGCCCCCATTGTGGCCGGTAAAACCGGTTTGAATTCCCCCTCCGCCCCGCCACGGCGGATAGCATCTTCCGACTCGCCTCGCGGCGCCGTTATGACACGGTCCGCCCCCTATGAAATTACGTTCCCTCCTCACCCCGGCCCTCGCCGCGCTCCTCGCGCTGTCCGCGGGCTCCGTCGCCCGTGCCGACGAAGGCATGTGGCTCTACTCCGCTCCGCCGCGCGACCAGATCAAAAAGAAATACGGCATCGAGCTCACCGACGCCTGGCTGGAGCACCTCATGAAGTCATCCGTCCGCTTCAACAGCGGCGGCTCCGCCTCCTTCGTCAGCGGCGATGGCCTCGTGATCACCAACCACCACGTCGGCGCCGACGATCTCCAGAAGCTCTCTGACGAGAAACACAACTACCTCCGCGACGGCCTCTACGCCGCCACACAGGCCGACGAAAAGAAGTGTGTCGATCTCGAGCTCAACGTCCTCCAGTCCATCGAAGACGTCACCCTCCGCGTCAACGCCGCCATCCCGGTCGGCGCCACTGGCGAAGCCGCCGTGCTCGCCCGCCGCAAGATCACGGCCGAGATTGAGAAAGAGTCGCTCGCCAAGACCGGCCTCCGCAGCGATGTCGTCACCCTCTATCAGGGCGGCGCCTATCATCTCTATCGCTTCAAGAAATACACCGACATCCGCCTCGTCTTCGCCCCCGAGCAGGGCGTCGCGTTCTTCGGCGGCGATCCCGACAATTTCGAGTATCCCCGCTACAACCTCGATGTGTGCTTCTTCCGCGTCTATGAAAACGGCCAGCCCATCAAGCCCCCGCACTTCCTGAAGTGGTCGGCCGAGGGCGCCAAGGACGGCGAGCTCTCCTTCGTCTCCGGACACCCCGGCACCACCCGCCGCCTGCTCACCATCCCGGAACTCGAATACATCCGCGACAACCAGTTCCCCTACCAGCTCGCGCTCTTGAAGCGCCGTGAGGTCCTCCTCTCCAACTGGAGCAATCGCGACGCCGAAAACGCCCGCCGCGCCAAGGACGAGCTCTTCGGCATCCAAAACACCCGCAAGGCCCGCGATGGCGCCATCGCCGCGCTGCAGGACCCGGAGTTTTTCGGCGCCAAGGTCGCCACCGAGGCCGCTTTCAAAAAGCAGCTCGCCGACCGCGCCGACGGTAAAGAAGCCCTCGCCGCCTTTGACCGCATCGCGGAGGCCCAGAAGAAGGTAGCCGCGATCGTCACCCGCCAGCGTCTCCTCGAGGGCTCCGTCGCCTTCAATGCCGATTCCTACGGCCTCGCCCGCTCCCTCCTGCGCGTGGCCGACGAATCGCCCAAGCCCAATGGCGAGCGTCTCCGCGAATACTCCGATGCCCGTCGCGAGTCCTTCAAGCAGCAGCTCTTCTCTGACAAGCCGATCTACACCGATCTCGAGATCGTCACCCTCGCCGACTCGCTTACCTACCTGGTCGAGCAGCTCGGCGTAAACGACCCCGTCGTCAAAACCGTCCTCGCCGGCAAGTCCCCCCGCGCCCGCGCCGCCGAGCTCATCAACACGACGAAGGTCCGCGACGTCGCTTTCCGGAAGAAACTCTACGAAGGCGGCGCCGCTGCCGTTGCCGCGGCGAAAGACCCGTTGATCGAGGTCGCCCGCGCGGTCGACGCCGAGGCCCGCTCGCTCCGCAAGATCTCCGAGGCCGCCGACGAGACCAAGCAGCAGGCCCAGGCCATCATCGGCAAAGCCCGCTTCGCCCTGGAAGGCGCCGGCAACTACCCCGACGCCACCTTCACCCTCCGCCTCAGCTACGGCCCCGTGAAGGGCTACGATGAGAATGGCCAGAAGGTCCCCGCTCTCACCACCTACGCCGGCCTCTACGAGCGCGCCGCGAAGCAGGGCAACAAGGGCGACTTCGAGCTGCCCGAGCGCTGGCTGAAGAAGAAGTCGGCCCTCAACCTCGCCACGCCGTTCAACTTCGTGAGCACCTGCGACATCATCGGCGGCAACTCTGGCAGCCCGACCGTCAATGCCGCGGGCGAATTCATCGGCATCATCTTCGACGGCAACATCCAGTCCCTGTCCGGCGACTTCGGCTACGAAGACAAGCAGGCCCGCGCCCTCAGCGTGCACAGCGCCGGCATTCTCGAGGCCCTGCGCAAGGTCTACGAAGTCCCTGCCCTCGCCAACGAACTCGTCAACGGTAAGCGCTAAGCCGCTTGTTCCCCGACAATTCCCCGGCCGACCTTCGGGTCGGCCTTTTTTGTGCCCCATGGATCGCTGCGCTACACCCACGCCGGGCGCGCACGACTATCTGCCTGCGGCGGCGGCGACTTAAGACACGGGAACAAATCAAAACGTGACCATTTTGTGATCAGGCCGCGGCAAATCGCGCCGATAAGCGATAAGCCGAACCTATGTTTCCCTCCGTCCGAAGCCTCCCACCCGCCTGTCCCGCTACCACCTGCTCTGAGTAGTCCTCCCGCTCCGTCTACGCCCTCCCGCTCCGTCCTTGCGACCATTTTTAACCTACGTGCCCCGAGACCTAAGCCCACAATGATCTCCGCTTCTCGTATTTTCTTCTTCGCCACGCTGCTCGTTGCCAGCACCGCCTCGGCCGCCACCCCAGCCGAAAATTGGGAGACCCACTGCGCCGGCTGCCATGGCGCCGATGGCAAAGCCCAGACCCGGATCGGCCGCAAAGCCGGCGCCAAGGACCTGACCGACAAGGCCAATCAGGCCAAGCTCACCGACGCCGACATTATGAAACTCGTCAAAGGCGGCCGCATAAACGCGAAGGGCGAAGAAAAGATGGAATCATTCAGCGACCGACTTTCTGACGCAGAAATCACCGCGCTCATTCAAATCGTCAGGAATTTTGCCAAGTGAAAATCGGATTCTCCTTCGTTCAAGCCATGCTGCGTCTCTTCAATTTCACCCGACATCGCCTCCTCGCGGTCGGTCTAGCCGCCTGGGCGATTCTCATCGTCTCCTGCACCGTCGTCAGCCGGCCGATCGTCCTCCCGCCGCAGATTCCGGGCGCGAAATTCGTCGGCGCCCAAGCCTGCGCCCGCTGCCATACCGATATCACGCGGAGTTTCCACGACGCCACTCACTCCCGGGTCGTCGCTCCCGGTGAAGATGGCTCCACGAAAAATGTTTCCTGCGAGGCCTGCCACGGTCCCGCCAGCCTGCACATCAAGGCCGGCACCCGCAGCACCATCGTAAACCCGCGTAACGCCCCGGAGACCTGTCTCCAGTGCCATACGAATACCCGGGCGGAGTTCAGCCTTCCCCACACCCACCCGGTGCTCGCCGGCAAAATCAGCTGCATTAATTGCCACAACCCCCACGAAGGCGAAGCCCACGCGGCCGGCGCCGGGGCCCGCTCCCTCATCACCGCCTCAAACGCCACCTGCGCCAAGTGCCACCCGGCCCAAACCGGCCCCTATGTCTTCCCCCATGAAGTCATGCGCGATGGCTGCGTCGCCTGCCACTCACCGCACGGCTCGGTGAATGACAAGATGCTCAAATCCCGCGGCACGAGCCTCTGCTACCAGTGCCACTTTCAGCCCCAAGCCAGTAGCACGGCCATCATGCACGGGGGAGTCGATCACTCGCCGAACGTCATCCGCGGCACCTGCTGGACCGCCGGCTGCCACAACGCCATCCACGGCTCGAACGTAAATTCTACGCTCCGTTACTGAGCCTTCCCCCCATGCCCATGCGCTCCCTCTCGCACTCTACTTTCCGCGGTATTCTCTTCACGGCCTGCGCCCTCGCGCTCCCGGCCTCCGCCCAGGTCGTTACCGAAGGCACGCTCGCCTTTGCCGCCGGCGGCACTTTCTTGGACGGCGACCGCGCTGCTTTCCAAAAAGCCCTGCGCCAGAATAAGGACGGTTTTGCCGGCGTCGAAGACTTCACCATCGGCAAGCTCAGCGACGAATACGTCGTCCGCCTCGACGCCCGCGCCATTCCCGGCAACGGCGACTACCGCTTCGCCTTCCAGTGGGAGAAAACCGATACTTTCTATCTCAAGGCCAACTTCCAAAAATTCCGCATCTTCTATGACGGCTCCGGCGGCCGGCTCCTGCCACGCGATTTGGCCATTTCCTGGTTTCCCGAGGACCTCGCCGTCAACCGCAGTTACTTTTCCGTCGAACTCGGCAACATCAGCCGCCTCGGCATCCGCTGGCGTCTGCGCTACGATCGCAACACCCGCTCCGGCTCGAAAAACTCGTTGCGCTGGGGTGACAGCAATCTCGGGGCGCCCGAATTTTCTCCCCGCGCCTTCATCCCGTCCTACACCTTGATCGACGAGACCCGTGATATCGTCACGCTTGAGGCCAGCCACCGCACGGAAGCCGCTAATTGGAAAATGGCCGGCCGCTACGAGCGCACCAAAGTTAACAACACCGACGTCTCCCGCCGCCGCGCCAACGAGCCTCAAGACCGCTACCTCACCGTAAACGAAGGCGCGGCCACCGATCTCTTCTCTGGCCACGCGTTCTACGAGCGCATCGTCAGTGAGGAACTCCGTGTCTCCGCGGGCGGCCTGGCCACCACGATCGACACCAACCTGTCCGGCAACCGCATCTACGGCACCACCCCCCACGCGTCTTTCCTGCCCGTGTTCACTGGCGGCCAGTCCGGCGATGGCGGCTACATCGACCTGAATGGCAACAGCCAACTCAAACAGTATGTCGGCAACGCCAATCTGTATTACCAAGTCACCAAACACCTCTCGGTCCTGCCCGCCGTTAAGTTCGAACATCTCGGCCAGGAAAGCTACGAGACGCACACCGTCACTTCTCTCACCGGCACCGCCGTGCCAGCCTCCCAACTCCCTTACAACGGCACCAACCACGATTCATGGAATGAAGTCACCGAAGACCTCGAGGTGCGTTATCAGCGCTGGCCCAATCTCCACCTCTCCGCCCGCGGACAGTGGAACCAGGGCACCGGCAACCTCGCGGAACAAAGTATTTTGCTCACCAACGCGACCACGGCGATCGATCACAATGTAGACTACCAGCGCTACGGCCAACGCTATGTCACCTCGGCTACGTGGTATGCCCGCCCCGGACTCACCTTCGGCGCCCAATACAACTACCGCCTGAAACTCGCCGACTACCGCGCCGTCCGCGACTCGACGTCCAATCTCACCACCTCGAAGGACCGTTACCCGCAGTTCATCGTCGACAACGATATCGCCAGTCACGACACGACCCTGCGTCTTTCGTGGCGCCGCTCGGCCAATCTCAATTTCACGACGCGCTACGCCTACCAAAAGTCCACCGTGACGACGTCCTTCGACAACCTCGGCGAGATCGAGAACGGCCGCCTCACCCGCCATGTCATCACGCAGGGCGCCACATGGACGCCCATCCCGCAGCTCTTTGTCACCGGCACGGTCAACGTCACCTTCGATCAGCTGTGGATTCCGCCCCATCGACTGACCGTCAACTCGGACAATAACTACGCGAGCGCCTCGCTCAGCGCCGGTTACGCTCTGGGCAAAGTCACCGACATCTACGTCGACGTTTACCACTACCGCGCCGATAACTACACCAGCAACCCCGAGGTGACCCTGCCGCTCAACTCCGGCCTGACCCTCAATACCGCGTTTCTCACGTGGGTCCGTCGCCAAAGCGAGCGTCTCGTCTACACCGTCAAATACGGCTACGCCACCAACCGAGACGGCTCCTACGGCGGCCAGAACGATTTCACCGCGCATATGCTCTATGCCAAGGTGCAGCTGAAATTTTGACCGCCCCGCAGATGCCCACGCTCCGGCGCATTCTCCTTCGTATCGCCCAAGGGCTCCTTGCCCTGTTTTTGGTCATTCAGCTGATCCGCAAGCCGATGGACAACGACAAGGAGGCCGAAGGCCCCAAGTCCTTTGCCGCCACGATGAATCCCCCGGTAAAAGTCCTCCGCTATCTGCGGGATGGCTGCTACGACTGCCACTCCAACCACACCCGTTATCCATGGTATGCCCACGTCCAACCTTTCGGCTGGATCGTGGCCGGCCACATCCGCGACGGCAAGCGCTCGCTCAATCTCTCCGAGTTCAGCACGCTCTCCAAAAGCGCCCAGAACAAACGCCTCGAATACATGTTAGATGCGGCCAACGAAGGCGACATGCCCTTCTGGACTTACCGTATGCTTAATCCCAATTCCCCGCCAAGCCCGACACAGATGGCCGCGATCACGGGCTGGATGAAAGAGACCTTGGCTGCGCAAAACACAGCCAAGTCCGAGGCGAATTCGTCTGTTAAATAAGCCGCCCTCCGCTGCCACCGGCACCAATGAAGTTCCAAACCAAGCTCTTCCTCGTCTGCTCGATTCCGACGTTGGCCCTGATTTTGATCATTGGCGCCTCCGTCTGGAGCGCCCAGCGCAACCGCGTGGAACTGCAACGCGCCGCCCAGTCGGCAGTCTTCTCCGACCTCGCCCGCACCATGCAACTGCAGGTCCGCGAAACCCGCGAAATGCTCAATGGTCTGTCCGCCACCCGCAAAGCCGGTGAGGTCAAGGACGTCTTCGCCTACGTCGGAAAAACCCGCGCAGCCTTCCATAAAAACGTCGAAAAATTCCGGGCGCACTACACCGCGCAAAACGACTCCAAGCGACTCGACCAACTTAAGGCCATCGATGCCGATATCGACGCCTTCGTCGCCGCCGGGCAGCGCATGACCCTCGCCTACATCCAAAAGGGCACGGCCGAAGGGACGGCTCTCATGAACGATGTCGACGACATCTCGGACCGCCTGCAGACGAGCTTTGAATCCTTCGTCGAGGAACAGGTCGGTCAGTTCAACACCGTGGTCGAGGGCGTCACCACCGCCGGCTCCAAGTTTGCCCGCATCGCCCTCCTCGGTGGCGCCATCGTCGTCGGCCTCGTTATCCTCGTCACGTTGCGCGCGGCCCATTCGATCTCGCGGCCCATCTTCGCCGCCCTCGAATCCATCCGCGAAGCCGGCGAGCAGGTCGCTGCTACCACCAGCCAAGTCTCCGCCAACGGCAACTCCCTCGCCGGTGGCGCCGCCGAACAGGCTTCCTCGATCGAAGAGACCGCTGCTGCGATCGAAGAGATGTCCGGCATGACGCTGCGCAACGCCGAACACGCCCAACACGCCCGCGACGCCGCCCTCACCGCCCGACAATCCGCCGATGCCGGTGCCGCCCGTATGGCCGCCATGCAATCGGCCATGAATGATATCTCGGTGGCCAGCCGCGATATTACAAAAATTCTAAAAACCATCGACGAAATCGCCTTCCAGACGAACATCCTCGCCCTCAACGCTGCCATTGAGGCCGGCCATGCTGGCGAAGCGGGTAAGGGCTTTGCCGTAGTCGCCGAGGAAGTCCGCACTCTCGCCCAACGCTCGGCCCTCGCCGCCCGCGAAACCGCGGCCAAAATCGAAGATTCCGTCGCCAAGAGCCGGCACGGCGCCGCGATCAGCGCCGAGGTTTCTCAGACCTTTGCCACCATTCAGGAGCAGATCCGCACGGTCGACAGCCTCGTCAATGACATCGCCACCGCGTCGCGCGAACAGAGCGACGGAATCGCTCAGGTAAACATCTCCGTCACTGCGATGGACAAGGTCACCCAATCCAATGCGGCCACTGCCGAAGAGAGCGCCGCCAGCGCCGTCGAGCTCAACGGTGAAGCCGAAAAGCTCACCAAGATCGTCGGCGCCCTCTTCGTCCTCATTGGTGGTCGCCGCCAGCTTGACAAAACCGGCCGCTCCGGCGCCGCGCGCCCTGGCGGTCGACGCAAGATCGACCGTTCGGCCGAAACTTCCGCGGCCCCCTCCGAGCCCTTCTCTCCCCAGCCGGCCCTTCACGCTTAGCAATGCCGATAGCTGCCCGCCGGCGGTGCCCCCGGTTAAGCCCTGCTCCACGCAGGGCTTTTTTATTCGCGAGTCATCTCCCGCCGCACCCGACCATGAGTAACAGTCCTTACCGCCACCGAGTAGAGGCCACCGCCATCGATCACCTTTGTGATGAGGATGTGACGCGATTTCGGCGTCGCTGTGTCGAACTACTGCCGCGGCATCTTGCACCGCTTTCTCGCCCTCTTCTTTCGCACAATGAAAAACTGGTCCATCGGTAAACGTATCCTCACCGGCGGCGCGACTATCATCGCGCTTCTGCTCATCGTCGGCGCGATTGGCGTCAACGCCCTGCGCGACATCGAGAAACTAAACGTCAATCGACTGCGCAATGGCGCGGTCCCCGGCATGATCAATATTGCCGACATCGCGCTCGGGACCTCGCGCGCCCACGCCGCTGCGACCGCCGCCAGCGACGCCGCCACACCCGACGATCGAGACAAGTGCATCGCCGAGATGCTGAAGCTGGCCGACGGCATCGCCCAATCGATGGACTCCTACGCCAAGACCATTTCCGACCCGGCCGACGCGAAGAACTTCGAGGCGCTCAAGCAGAAACGCGCCACCTACCTCACCGAGCGCACGACGTTTATCGAAATCGTCAAATCCGGCAAACGGGCCGAGGCCGATCGCTTCGCGGCCGGACCGCTCAACCAGGCCTTTGACGCTTATCGCGGCCTCACCCTCACGATGTTGAAATGGAATGAGGATGCCGCCGTCGCTACGACGGACGAAGTCATCGCCCAATCCCACGCTGCCGTCGTCCGCTCCACCGTCGTCCTGGCCGCCGGTCTCGCGTTTGCCGTCGCACTCGGCTGGGTCATCATCCGCAGCGTCAATACCGCGCTTCGTGCCATCAGCGTCACGCTCGACGACGCCGCCAGCCAGGTTTCCTCCGCCGCCAGCCAGGTTTCCTCGAGTAGCCAGTCCCTCGCCGATGGCTCCAGCGAACAAGCCGCCAGCCTCGAAGAAACCAGCTCCTCACTCGAAGAGCTTTCTTCGATGACGAAGCGCAATGCCGGCAGCGCCGCCACCGCCAAGGATCTATCCGGCCAGACCCGCTCCGCCGCCGATGCCGGCAGCACCGACATGGCCGAAATGCGCCAGGCCATGGACGCCATCAAGACCTCCTCCGCCGACATCGCGAAGATCATCAAGACCATCGACGAAATCGCGTTTCAGACCAATATCCTCGCCCTCAACGCTGCGGTCGAAGCCGCCCGCGCCGGTGAGGCCGGCATGGGTTTCGCCGTCGTCGCCGACGAAGTCCGTAACCTCGCCCAACGCTCAGCGCACTCCGCCAAGGAAACCGCCTCAAAAATCGAGGTCGCCATCCAAAACGGCGAAAACGGCGTCATTATCTCCGAGAAGGTCGCCCGCTCGCTCGACGTTATCCTCGAACGCGCCCGGCAGGTCGATGAACTGGTCGGCGAGATTGCCACGGCCTCGCATCAACAGAATCAGGGCATCGGTCAGATCAATTCCGCTGTCAGCCAGATGGACAAGGTCACGCAGTCCAACGCCGGCACCGCCCAGGAGACCGCCGCTGCCGCCGCCGAGCTCAACTCCCAGTCGGCCTCCCTGCGCATGTCGGTGCAGAATCTCCGCCAACTCGTCGAGGGCGCCCAGACACGCCCGGCCGCCACTACCGGATCCAACCAGGCCCATCTGAATCCGAATTCCCGCCTTCGCCGCCCCGCCAAACCTTCGGCCTCGCAAACTCTGACCGCGAAACCCGACCTCGTCCGCCCGACGATAAAAGCCGGCACCCCCGACGTGGCCGATATCACCATGGGCGGCGACCACTTCAAAAACTTCTAATTCGTTCGCCGCGTCTTTCCCGCGGAGAGTCGGTCGCTCGCGATCGCTCTCCGCGTTTTTATTTTACCGCCGAGACCAGGACGCGACCGTCTGCTGGGCGAACGGTCACTTTGCCGCCGCCGACACCGCCGGGAACGCTTCGGCCGAAAGGCTGTAGCCGATGCCCGAACGACTTTGCACCGTGCCCGCCGTATCACCGGTGTCGCCGATTTTTTTGCGCAACCGCCAGACGTGGGTCTCCACCGTCCGGGTGTTGCTATCGGCACCGTAGCCCCACACGGCCCGCAACAATTGTTCACGCGTCACCGGCCGGCCTTGCGCCGAGGCGAGGCATTCCAAAATCGCAAATTCGGTCTTCGTCAGCGCCAGCAAGGCTCCGTTCATCTCGGCCCGCTTCGCCTCCAAATCGATCACGGCCTGACCGAGCTGTATGACCCGCGCCTCTTGCTTCGGCGGCAGGATCGCTGCCTGGACCTGCGCTCGCCGCAGCAATGCCCGGACCCGCGCAATGAGTTCCCTCGCGTCGAACGGCTTCACCAGATAGTCATCCGCTCCCGCGTCCAGCCCCCGCACGCGATGCTCAACATCACTATAGCAGGTCAACAGGAGCACCGGCATGGTCAGACTGTCGCGCCGCATCTGTTCGACGGTCTCAAAACCTGAAAGCCCCGGCATGCTCCCATCCATAAGCACCAGTGCCGGCTGATGTGCCATCGACAACAGGAGCGCCTCCGCGCCGTTAGTCGCTTCCATGACGGCAAACTCTCCGCCCAGCAGCGTCTGCCGCACCAGAAGACGGGGCAAGGGCTCGTCGTCGACGATCAAGATGGTGGGTGGGACTTCCATTGGGCGGACGCAGGGGATGAGTGCATGCGGCGCAGACCAAACCTGTGCGTATCTGCAATCGGATGCAACGGGGACCCCTTGAGTATTTTGTGACAATTTTGTGCGCACGAAATACTCAAAACGGACGATAGGTGAAATACCCATCACTATGTCCAATATCGAAAAACAGCGGCTCTCCCGTCGCGTCGTGATCATTGTGCTCGTCTTCGCGATCCCCTTCAGCGCGCTCACCACGTGGCTGATCGTGAAGGGCTTCAACGCCAACATCGCGTTTCTCAATCACGAACTTGCCGGCGTCGAAGCGGTTCGTCCCCTCTTACAAGCCCAAGATGGCCTGCGCCGCCTCCAGCTTCAGGCCGCCGGCATCTCCAAGAATGACCCCGCCGCGATCCGTAGTGAAATCACTGCCAGCCTCGCAAATCTTACCACGGCTTACCAAAAACATGCGGACGTTTTCGATCTCCGCCGCGAGGAACTCTCCCACGCGTTTCGGGAGCCTCTCCTGCCCGCCCAACTGCAGTCCCGCTGGTCCGCCGGCGAATCCCCCGCCACCCTCGAACGCGACGCCTCCGAACTCCTTGGCCTGATCGGCTACGGCTCCGATCTGGTCCTCGATCCCGAGCACAACTCCTACTATGTGATGGACGTTTTGCTCAATCCTCTGCCCCGCTGGCAGACCCGCGTCGCGGCTGCCGCTGTGTCGTCCGTCACCGCCTTGCGTCAGGGCGCCCTCACCCCTGCCGCCCGTCAATCGCTCGCGATCGATGCCGCCTTTCTCCGCGAGGCCGACTTTCCGGTGATCCAGAGCGAGCTCCTCCTTTCGCTCGGCGACAAGGATGCGACGGCGAATGCCGACCCCGCCCTCAATCAGCGCATCAAGACCGCCTTTGGCGCGTTTGAATCCGCCACTACTGCCGTCACCGCCGCGCTGCAGTCCCTCGCCTCCGGCGAAAAGACCATCACTCCCGACATGCTGGCGAACCAGACCCGCACCGCCATGGCCAGTGCCGCCGAACTCAGCACCACCACCCTCGCCGCCCTTGACCAGATTCTCCAATCCCGGCTCGCCGCGGAACAACGCGGGCGAGCCATCGGCCTGCTCTCCCTCGCCGGCCTCCTGATTGTCGCGACCAGTTTCGCCCTCCTCATTGCGCGCGGTCTCAACCGCCAGCTCCGCGATCTCTGTCTCGATCTCAGCGACCACGCCAAAGACCTCGAAGGCCTTGCCCAGTCCGTCACCGGCTCCAGTCAGGGCCTCGCCGAGAGCACCACGCGCCAGGCCGCCTCGCTGGAGGAAATCAGCGCCACCCTCGAAGAAATGGCCGGCATGTCCAAGACCAACGCCGAAGGGATCGGCCGCACCAAAGAACTCGCCGACGGCATGCTCCACGCCGCCGACACCGGTTCCCGCGACATCGCCACCATGGCCCACGCCATGGACGCCATCAAGGCCTCCTCCGACAACATCGCGAAGATCATCAAGACCATCGATGAGATCGCCTTTCAGACGAACATTCTCGCCCTCAATGCCGCCGTCGAGGCCGCCCGCGCCGGTGAAGCCGGCATGGGCTTTGCCGTCGTCGCCGACGAAGTCCGCACCCTCGCCCAGCGCGCCGCCGGCGCCGCCCGCGAGACTGCCGAGCGCATCGAAGACAGCGTCAACAAGAGCCGCGAAGGCGTGGCCATCACCCAAAAGGTCACCACTGGTTTCGCCGACATCGCCACCAAGGCCCGCGAGGTCAACGGTCTCGTCGCCCAGATCACCACCGCCTCGCAGGAGCAGAACCAGGGTCTGCAACAGGTGAACGTCGCGGTCAGCGAACTCGACAAATCTACCCAGCAAAACGCCGCCACGGCCGAGGAGGCCGCCGCCAATGCCACCGAGCTCAACGGCCATGCCGAAGCCCTCGACCGAGCCGTCGGAAACCTCGTCACGATTATCGAACGCCGCGCCAAATCTCGCCCCCCGGCCTGGTTGCCCGGCGCTGGCGAGGTCCACGCCCGCGGCAAGCAACAGCGCAAACGTCAGAGCGATTCCGAGGCTCGCTCGGCCGCCCCCGCGCTCGCCCGCCGTTAATTCTCCAGCCGGCCTAACCTGAGGCCGGCCGGTCCTTCCGCTCGGCCGGTCTCTCGGCCAAGGACCCAACGGCAAGCCGTGTTTCCCGCGCGGCTTCGTGCTTTCCTCCCCCGGTCAGATTCGTAGGCTTCGGCTGCGATGCCGTCTGACCGCCCCTCTCTCGCTTCCGCACTTCCGGCGTGGTTTTCCTCCACGCCGCGCCGATGAATCCATCAGATTCATCACTTCCTGCGTCACCGGCCCTTCCCCGCGAGGAAGATCGCGAACTCGCCCTGCTCAGCGAGAATTTCCCCGAAGGTGCCCTCTACCAATACGTCGCCCACCCCGATGGCCGCCAGCTCATCACTTACCTCGGCCGCGGGGCTGAACGGCTGTTTGGCGCCCTCCCGCCCCAGCTCCCCGTCGACATCAGCTGGCTGACCCGCCACCTCGATCCGCGCGACGCTGTCGCCATGGCGGTGACGGGCCAACACGCCCACCTCACTTTCTCGCCGTTTTCTCACGAAGCCCGGGTGCGCACCGACGATGGCACCGAGCGCTGGGTCAGTTTCCGCACCAAACCTCGCTACGGTTCCGACGGCCGCACCGTGTGGGATGGCGTAATCATCGATATCACTGCCCGTCGTCGCGCCGAAGCCGCCGTGCAACGCCAGGTCGAGTTTCTCGCCGCGCTCAACCAAACCACTTTGGAACTCGTCGGACGCCGCAACGTCGCCGAGCTGCTCTCAGCCCTCGTCGCCCGCGCGTCAACCCTGCTCCGGTCGCCCCACGCCGAGATATCGCTCCTCGAAGGCGGCGAACTCGTCGTCCGCGCGTTTTCGCCCGGGCTCGACTACCTCGCCGGCGACCGCGTGCCCCGCTCTGCGCATGCCCTTTCCTGGCGCGCCATCGAAAGCCGGTCCCCGGTCGTCGTCACGGACTACGCCAAAGCGCCGGAGCACCGCCCGGTCTATCGTGACCACGACGTCCGCTCGGCCGCGGTGTTTCCCATTCTCCGGGAAGACGAATGCGTCGGCGTGCTCGGTCTCGCCCGCAGTCATCCCGACGAGCCTTTCTCCGCGGACGAAATCCAGGAAGGCCTCCTGCTCGCCCGCATGGCCGCCCTCGTGTTGCACAATGCCGCGGTGCACGAAGACGCCCTGCGCGAGGCCGAGACGCGCACCACTGCGCTGCGCGAGAGCGAGCAACGCTTCCGCGGCGTCTTCGACCAGAGCCCCGTCATCATCGCCCTGCTCACCGTGCCCGAGGGCCGGATCGTCGAGATGAATGCCGCCGCGCTGGTCGGCTTTGGCTGCACCCGCGAAGAAGGCGTCGGCAAAACCTCCGTCGAACTCAACCTCTGGGTCGATCTCGCCGAACGCGAACGCTACCTCAACCTCCTCCGCACCGAACACGCGGTCAGCGGCTTCGAGGCCCGCATGCGCCGGAAAAACGGCGAGATCTTCACCGTCCTCTACAGCGGTTCGTTCATCACGATCGAAGGCCGACCCTACAGTCTCAATATTCTGCAAGACATCAGCGCGCGGAAAAGCTCCGAGGCCGCCCTCGGGGAGAGCGAGGAACGCTTCCGCGCCGTCTTCGACGAGAGCCCCATCGGTGTCGGCCTGTTCGCCCTGCCCGCCGGACGCATCGATGAACTCAATGCCACCGCCCTCGCCCTCTTCGGCTTTGCCCGCGAAGAGATCATCGGCCGCTCCACGCTCGAGCTCAATGTCTGGGTCGAGGCCGCGGATCGCGACCGCTACGTCCAACGCCTGATAAAAGATGGCTCGGTGCGGGAGTTCGAGACCGTCCTGCGCCGCAAAGACGGCTCATTCGTCCACGTCCTCTTCAGCGGCTCGCTCGTCACGCTCTCGGGTCAACCTTACAGCCTTTCCACCGTTCAGGACATCACCGCCCGTAAACAGAGCGAGGCCGCCCGCGACCGTTCGTTTGCTCTCACTCGCGCCACGCTGGAATCCAGCGCCGATGGCATTCTGGTCGTCAATGCCGAGGGCCGCATCGACACCTTCAATCGAAATTTCGTCGAGCTGTGGCATCTCACCGCCACCTCCCCTGATCTGCCGTTCAACGAGGATCACATCATCCGCAGCATCCTCGCGCAGCTCGCCTTGCCGGAAAATTTTCTCCTCGGCCTCCGCGATCTCTACGCCGGCTCCGAGGATGAAGTCTTCGATCTGCTCCACTGCCTCGATGGTCGCGTCTTCGAGCGCTACTCGCGCCCGCAGTTGCTGAATAATCGTCCCGCCGGCCGCGTGTGGAGTTTTCGGGAAATCACCGATCGGCTCGCCGCCGAAGCCGCGCTGCGCCAGAGCGAGGAACGTTTCCGCGTGCTAGCGGAAGTCTCGCCCGTCGGCATCTTCAGCTCCGATCCCGCCGGCCGCACCACCTTCGTCAACCGCCGCTGGTGCGAACTCGCCGGCCTCACCCCCGCCGAGGCCCTGGGCGAAGGCTGGATCCGCGCGCTCCATCCCGACGACCGCGCCCGCGTCGCCGATTCCTGGTCCGAGGCAGTCCGCACCGGCGAATCCTCCGCGGCTGAGTTTCGTTTTGTGCGGCCCGATGACACGGTCTGCTACCTCGTCGGACAATCGCGCGCCCATCGTCGGACCGACGGCACCCTCGCCGGCTACGTCGGCACCATCACCGATGTCACCCGGCTCAAGCGTGCGGAGGAGGAGCAAAAAAATATCGAAGCCCAGCTCCGCCAGAGCCGCAAAATGGAATCCCTCGGCACCCTCGCCGGCGGCATCGCCCACGACTTCAACAATATCCTCAACGGCACCTTCGGCTTCGTCGACCTCGCTCGCCTCGACCTCGCGCCCGGACACCCCGTCCACACCTGGCTCGACCGCATCGCCGCCTCCTCCCAGCGCGCCCGCGAACTCGTCCGGCAAATTCTCACATTTAGTCGGAAAAATGAAGGCACGCGCGTGGTTCAGCGCCTGCCTCCCGTCATCACCGAAGCCCTTCGCCTCCTTCGCGCCTCGCTCCCGGCCATGGTGGAACTGCGCTCGCACCTCGCCGCCGATGCTCCTGCCGTGCTGGTCGACTCCACCCAAATTCATCAGGTGGTCCTCAACCTCGGCACCAACGCCTGGCACGCCCTCCCGGAACGCGGCGGCCACATCATCGTAACGCTCGAGGCGTGCAATATCGACGCCGCGCTCGCCCACGCCAATCCCGAGCTCACCGTCGGGCCGGCGGCCCGCCTCACCGTTTTCGACAATGGCTCCGGCATGGATGCTACGACACTCGATCATATCTTCGAACCCTTCTTCACCACCAAGGAGACGGGCGCCGGCACGGGCCTGGGTCTCGCGGTCGTGCACGGGATCGTGAAATCTCACCAGGGGGCCATCGTTGTGCGCAGCACCGTCGGCGCGGGCTCCACCTTTGAGATCTACCTGCCTGCCGCCGCCGCGGAGCCCGTGAAAACCGTCACGCCGCCCACCGAGATTCCGCGCGGTCACGGCGAACGCGTCCTCGTGGTCGACGACGATGCGGTCAGCGGCTTTGTCATCGAAAAACTGGTCGAGAGCCTCGGCTACAGTGTGTCGCGCTGCACCCGACCTGAAGAGGCCCTCGCCCGTTTTTCCGCCGCACCGTCGAGCTACGACCTCGTCGTGTCCGACTTGGCGATGCCCGGGATGAACGGTGAGGAACTCATCGGCCACCTCGCCCAGATCCGTCCCGACCTCCCGATTATCGTCGCCAGCGGTTTCCTCGAAAATGCCCGCCAGCGCATCCTCGACAAAGGCATCGCCCGTGCGGTCCTGAACAAACCCGTCCCGCGCAACGAGCTCGCCTTCGCCCTCGCCCACGCCTTGGCCCGCTGAAATCACCCTCAGCTGGTTGTCAGTCCGCAACGCCATCGCCGCGAACACGACGGCCCACCACGGCGACCCAATTCTGCGCGCCTCATCGTCTCACACCCGCGCCTCATTGCGCTCTACCCGCCGCCGCGCCCGGCGCGCGAGCAGCACCTCAAATCTCCGCCGGTGCAACTCACCATCGAGCACATCGTAGTGCTGCGGCACGATAAATCGGGCCCCGAGCGCACGCGCTTTCTCTAGCGAGCCCGGGATCAACTCCGGCGCGCTATTCAAAATCGGCGGCGGGATATGCACCTTGAAAAAGTAGCTCGCGAACAAATCGCCGCTGAACAGCACGTCGTGCCGGGCCGAGTAAAATCCACAGTGTCCCAGCGTGTGCCCCGGCAAATGAACCACGCGCAGTCCGCCCCAGAACGGCAGCTCGTCGCCATCTGCGATCGTCACGTCGATCTTCGCTGGAGCGCCCACGCCGAGCAGTGCACGTCCTGCGCGTTCCAGGCGTCCGCACCAGCGGTTCACCCCGCGATACGGAAACGTCCCGTCAACGTGCGCCTGTTCCGCGGCATGCGCGTAGATCGGCGCATCGGTCCAGGCCTTGGCCCACGCTACGTTGCCCGCGTGATCGAGGTGTCCGTGTGTCAGCAGGATCGCCCGGACATCGCGTGGACCCAGCCCGAGTCGAGCCAGTGCCCTTCGGATGAACCACGGCTCGCCCACCAGTCCCGTGTCGAGCAGCACCGCTCCGCGCCCGTCCGGCTCGACGAGCAGATGGCACACGCCCATCACACCGCGAATCGTTCGCACCCGCGCCCGCCAGTTTTCATCTGCCGCCATTGCACCACGTCAGCGCGTCACTTCCCCGTCGTCAACGCGCCAGCCTCCTCGAGATTCGCTCCGCGAGTCTCCGGAAACATTGCCTCCCATCGACGAGTCCGACCCGCCCTTTTCTTTTCGTCCGATTCCTGCACGCTGCGTCCTTACCATGCGTCGCCTTCTGCCGCTTCTGTTTATTCTCACCACGCTCGCCCGCGCCGAAACCTACGACCTCATCATCCGCCGCGCCTCCCTCATCGACGGCACCGGTAAACCGGCCGTTCCCGGTGAACTCGCGATCCGTGGTGATCGTATTGTCGCTGTCGGCGCACTGCCGGCGGGCTCCACCGCCACCTCCGAAATCGACGCCGCCGGCCGGGTCGTGGCGCCTGGTTTCATCGACGTCCACACCCACTCCGAAGACATCACCGAACTTCCCATCGCCGAAAATTTTCTCCGCATGGGCGTGACCACCATTGTCACCGGCAACTGTGGCGGCTCCAAACTGAACATCGCCGAATTCTTCGCCGACATCGTTAAAACGAAGGTGGCCCTCAACGTCGCCACTCTCATCGGACACAACACCGTGCGCGGCCAGGTCATGGGGGGAAGTTTCGCCCGCCCTCCGACCGCCGAGGAACTTGCCCGCATGTGCGCCTACGTCGACCAGGCGATGAAAGACGGCGCCGTCGGCCTCAGCACCGGCCTCCTTTATCTTCCCGGCACTTTTGCCAAGACCGACGAGATCGTCGCCCTCGCGAAAGCCGCCGCGGCCCACGACGGCATCTACGCGAGCCACATGCGCCAGGAAAACGCGCAAATCCGCGACGCCTTGGACGAGGTCGTCACCATCGCGCGCGAAGCGCAGATCCGCGCCGAAGTTTCGCATATCAAGCTTTCCGGTCCCACCGCCTGGGGCCGCGCCACCGAGATTCTCACTTATCTCGACGGCCTGCGCGCCCAGGGGATCGGACTCACGCACGACCAATACGTCTACACCGCGTCCAGCACCAGCATCGGGGCCAATCTCATCGAAGCCGAATTCCGCGAAGGCGGCGCCAAGCGCTTTCGCGAGCGTCTGGCCGATCCCACGGTCAAGGCCCGCATGGTGGCGGAGATGAAAAGCTCCATCGAGAAAGGCAAACGCGGTGACTACTCCTACGCCGTCGTGGCCAGCTTCAAGGCCGACCCCCGCCTCAATGGGAAAAATATCGCCCAATCCGCCAAACTACTCCGCGGTGCCGACACCCTCGACGACCAAATTGAAACGATCCTTGATATCGAGGCCCGCGGCGGTGCGCAGGGCGTGTTTCACGGCATGAGTGAGGCCGATCTCAAAGTCTTCCTGGCCCATCCACTCACCATGATCGCCTCCGATGCCGCGCCTCGCAAATTTGGCGACGCTGTCCCCCACCCGCGTGGCTACGGTAACAATGCCCGCGTCCTCGCCCGCTATGTGCGCGAGCAAAAGGTCATCACGCTCGAGGATGCCGTGCGCAAAATGACTTCGCTCCCCGCGCAAACCTTCCGCCTTCGCGACCGCGGCGAGCTCCGCCCCGGCGCCATCGCCGACATCGTCATCTTCGATCCCGCGACCGTAAGCGATCCCTCGACCTACGACGATCCGCACCACTACGCCGTCGGGTTTTCCGATGTGATCGTCAACGGCGTCCCCGTGATCCGCACCGCTCAACTCACCGCCGCCCGCCCGGGCGGCCCCGTCCGTTTAAAATAGCGGCCCGTTCATGGCCCGTATCGTCATCGCCACCTTTGGTTCGCTCGGCGATCTCCATCCCGCGCTCGCCGTGGCGCTGGAGCTGCAGCGTCGTGGACACGAAGCCGTCATCGCGACCAGCGAACCCTACCGCTCCAAGGTCACCTCCCTCGGCCTAACCTTCGCCCCGGTTCGACCGGATCTCTCTCTGGCCAACACCGAGCTCGTTCGCCGGGTCATGGACGGGCCGCGCGGCTCGGAATATCTCCTGCGCCAACTCGTCTATCCGCACGTGCGGGAGATGCACGCGGATCTCACTGCGGCCGTCGCAGGCGCTGACTTTCTGCTGGCGAGCGAACTGGCCTGCGCTGCTCCGCTCGTCGCCGCCCAAAACAAACTCCCGTGGGCGTTTTTCGCACTTTCTCCGATCTCGCTGCTCTCGGCTTACGATCCTTCCGTGCTGCCCGGACCCGCTTTCCTCCCTGCTCTGCAAGCGATCGGACCCCGCACCAACCGCTTGATCCATCGTCTGGCCCGGCTCGCGTCGTATTCGTGGTGGGCTCCCGTGCGTCGACTCCGGCGCGAGCTCGGCTTGCCTCCGGGCGCTTCACCGCTCTTCGACGGCAAATATTCCCCCCAGCTCAATCTCGCGCTCTTCTCCCCGGTCCTGCAGTCGCCGCCAGCCGACTGGCCGATGCACACGCGCCAACCTGGTTTCTGTTTCTTTGACGAGGCCCCCTCCGCCTCGGCCGCCCCTCTGCCTCTGCCTGCGCCTGTCACTGCTTTTCTGCAAGCCGGCCCGCCTCCACTGCTCTTCACCCTCGGCTCGGCCGCGGTGCAACTGGCTGAGAGTTTCTACGTCCACAGCGCCCAAGCAGCGCAGCAGCTGGGCCGTCGCGCCATCTTACTCGTCGGGAAAAATCCCCGGCCGCCCGCCCTCCCTGCGTCAATTCTCGCCTGGGACTATCTGCCCTATGCCGCCATTTTCCCACACGCGGCCGCCGTCGTGCATCAGGGCGGCGTCGGCACGACGGCCCAGGCCCTCCGCGCCGGTCGTCCCATGCTGATTGTGCCCTTTGCCCATGACCAATTCGACAATGCTGCGCGCATCCGGCGGCTCGGCGTAGGACGCACCCTCGCCCGACCGCAGTTTTCACCCGATCGCTGTGCCCGCATCCTGACTGCATTACTGGAGGATCCGACCACCTCCGCAGCGTGTGCCCGCGTCGCCAGCCAACTCCGGAACGAAAATGGCGCCGGCGGCGCTGGCGACGCGATCGAAGCGTTTCTGCCCTGAGCTTACCCGCGCTCAGGTCGCCAAATCCAGAATGGCGAGCGCCAGCAGGGCGACGCCCAATGCCGTAACGGCCGGCGCACACCGCTCGTAAAACCGAATCTGCCGCCGCGCCTCGGTCTCCGTCATCTTGGAGTCTTTCACGCGCTCCTCGACCGACATCCGGTGCCGGGAGCGATACATGTGCAGCGCGACGCCCCCCATGGTCAGTAAAACCGCCGCGCCCACCCCCAATTCGTCGAGGAGGAGAGGCCTTGCTTCAGCCAAGATGCGTATTGCTCCGGTTTTTAGCATCGTTAAGTCACATTCACCGCTTAGTTCCTACCGACAATCCAAGCCTGCGTCTTATCCACCAATCGATCAAAGGCCCGCACGCCCGCCTCGCGGTGCTCCTCGGGGGTGTCCTCCATCTTGTTGTGCGAGATGCCATGCAGGCTCTGCACGAACATCATTACGGTCGGCCCGCCCGCACCGCGCATCTCGCCCGCGTCGTGCAACGGCCCGGAAGCCAACCGGTGCGAAGTCCCGCATTTTTCCCTGATCGCCGCGTCGCACAGGCCAATCAACTCCGGATGAAGCGGCCGGGGTGCGATAGGCCAGATCCGCTCCCAACCCACGCTCACGTTTCCTTCGCGGGCGAAGCGGTCACTCTCCTCCTGCGCCCCCGTCAACATGCGCGCCAGCGCCACGGGATCGAAGTGGCACTGATCCAAGATATTCCAGCACTCTTCCACCACACTCGTGACCATCCCCGGCTTCGTTACCCAGGAGCCGATGGTGCACACCCCGCCACCGCTACGCTCGGCGATTGATTTAATCTCCACGCTCATCTTTGCCGCCGCGAGCAACGCATCTTTTCGCCGGTTCATCGGCGTGCTGCCGGAGTGTGCCGTCTGCCTGCGAAAGGTGATTGCGCGGCGCTCGACCCCAAACGTGGCCAGCACCGCCCCAAGGGGGGAAATTCAAATCCAACCATACCGGCCCTTGCTCGACGTGCAGCTCCCGCTCGCTGACACCGCGTAACGTCGCCCAAAGATTCCCCGCGGCTTCGGCGTGCACTGCGACGCCCGGAATCGCCTCGAGCTTGGCCCGGAGCCAAACCCGCGTCTTCTCCCCCCTCGGAGTAAAGGCCACTCGCTGCGCGCCCTCGGTATCGCCGGTGAGCGACCGCAGTTCCTTCAGTTCGATAACAGTTCGTTTCGGATCCAACCCCGCGCTCATTTCACCGGGCTCCCTTCACGCCATGCGGAGTCGGTTACCCGTCGCTGCACCGTGCGCAACCGGTTTGGACAAGCTCCGCTCAAATCGCTACTTACTGTCAGGGGCATCCGAGGACTTTTGCGACTTGGAAGGTAGGAACATCCGCAGCACCTTCAACGGTGCAATCGTAACCGCTTAGTCGTAATTCTACGCAGCGCTTTCGCGAATCTCTGGCAACACGCCGCCCTACCCCGCTCGTCGCCGGCATCCTCTCGAGCCTCCCCGGCTTTCTCGCCACGATCCACGTCATCGACCCCGCCCAGGTGGCCCCCTTTTTCGTCTCGTTCCACCGCTACGCGTGGTTCGTTGGCTTCGGAATCTCGTTCGCCCTCTACTCCGTCCTCCGCAAACTCGCGCCGAATTCCTAACCCTGAAAATGTGGAACTAAGGAAATCAGGAACCGAGCCCCGCTCTATTCCTGATTTCCTGAGTTCCACATTCCCCACCCGTCTCCCATTTTCCCAACCATGAAATCGATCCCGCTCCCGCCGACCCCGCACACGCCCACACCCTATACCGGCCCGTCCGCCGCCGCCGTGCTCGCGCAGCGCAAGCAGTTCCTCAACCCCGGACTCTTCCTCTACTACAAGCAGCCCATCATGATCGTGGAGGGCAAAATGCAGTATGTCTGGGACGACACCGGTAAACGCTACCTCGACGGCCTCGGCGGCATCGCGACCGTCAGTGTCGGCCACTGTCACCCGCACGTGCTCAAGGCCATCAACGCCCAGAACGCCCTCCTCCAGCACTCCACCACGATTTACCTCAACCCCAACATCGGCGCCTTCGCCGAGAAACTCGCCTCGAAGCTCCCCGGCGATCTCAAGGTTTGCTACTTCGTCAACTCCGGCTCCGAGGCCAACGACCTCGCGCTGCTCATGGCGCGCCTCTACACGGGCAACTACGACGTCATCGCTCTCCGCAACGGCTACCACGGCGGCAATTCCTCCGGCATGGCCGTCACCGGCCACAGCAACTGGAAATTCAACGTCCCGCACTCCTTTGGCGTCCACCACGCCATCGCCCCGTATCCGTATCGCGGCCACTTCGGCTACGATGACCCCGATGCCGGCCGCAAATACGCCGACGACGTCAAGGACCTCATCGGCTACGCTACCTCCGGCAAGGTCGCTGGCTTCATCGCCGAATCCATCCTGGGCGTCGGCGGCTTCGTCGAGTTTCCCCAAGGCTACCTCAAGCACGCCTACGAACTTGTCCGCGCCGCCGGCGGCATCTGCATCGCCGACGAAGTCCAGACCGGCTTCGGCCGCACCGGCACGCATTACTGGGGCTTCGAAACGCAAGGCGTCATCCCCGACATCGTCACGATGGCCAAGGGCATCGGCAACGGCGCCCCGCTCGCCGCCGTCGTCACGACGCCGAAGATCGCCGCCGTCATGGCGCAGAAAACTCACTTCAACACCTTCGGCGGCAACCCCGTTGTCAGTGCAATCGGTCAAGCCGTGCTCGAGGTCATCGACCAAGAGCAGACCCAGCAAAACTGTCTCGAACTCGGCGCCTACATCCTCGCCGGACTCGAAAAACTGAAGGCCAGGCACAAGGTCATCGGCGATGTCCGCGGTAAGGGCCTCATGCTCGGCATCGAGTTTGTCAAAGACCGCGCCACCAAGACGCCCGGTCGCGAAGAGTGCGCGCAGGCTGTGGAAAACGCCCGCGAGCTCGGTCTCCTCCTCGGCAAAGGCGGGCTCTGGGGTCAGACGATCCGCTTCGCCCCACCGATGACGATTACCAAGGCCGACGCCGATTTCCTGCTCGCCGTCCTCGACGAAGCCATCGGAGCGATCTGACCGCTCGGCTCTTTGCCCGCGTTCGCGCCCGTCACAGCCAAGTGACGGGCGCAGCTTTTTCTTGCCGCCCTCACCGGCAACCGCTCTCTCTCGCGTTCACTCATCCACCCACCTTTTCCGGACCATGTCTTCTCACTCCCACTCCCCTGAACCCGGCCCCGACTCTGATGCCGAGAAGAACTCACCCTCCGTTATCGAACGCGTCGTCGAGGGCTCGATCTTCTCTAGTCGCTGGCTCCAAGCCCCCCTCTATCTCGGCCTGATTGTGGCGCAGATGGTCTATGTCTGTCAGTTCTTCGCCGAACTGTGGCACCTGCTGCACGTCTTCGTCTCCGGTGGAAAAATCGAAGAGGTAAGCAACCACATCATGATCGGCATCCTTGGCCTGATCGACGTGGTGATGGTCGCCAATCTCGTGATCATGGTCGTGATTGGCGGCTACGAGACTTTCGTCTCCCGCCTCGATCTCGACGGCAAGGCCGACAAACCCGAATGGCTGAGCCATGTGAACGCCGGTGTCCTCAAGATCAAACTCGGCACCGCGCTGATCAGCATTTCCTCCATCCATCTCCTCAAGACCTTCATTCAGGTGCGTGATACCGAGTTCAAAATCGTCAACGAGGCGATCGCGTGGCAGGTCGGTATCCACGTCATCTTCCTCATCTCCGCCCTCGTCCTCGCCTGGACTGACCGCATCATGATGAACGGCGTCCACTCCGACTCGAAGCACTGAGCCGCCCACGCGGCTCTCCGGTTTCGCGTCGCCCCTCGAGTTAACGAACGGCCGCCCGCCCCCCCTCTGTCGGCTTAGCCGCACGTGTTAACGTGCGGTCGCCCCGCAAGCTGCTCGCTAACGCGGCGCCCTTTCACTTCGCCCCCACGGGCAGGAGCTTCTGCTCCGTCAAAAAGCCCTCGACCAGCGTCCACGTCTTCTTTCTCCACTCCGGCAACTCGCCGCCGAAGTTGTGCGAGCCGCCCGGCACGTTGACGAACTCGACGCTGTTTCCCGTCGCCCGCAGCTTGTCCCGCAGCGCCAGTGACTGCGCCTGCGGCACCGTCGTGTCGGCGTCGCCGTGAAATACGATCATCGCCGGCATCTTCGCGTCCAGTTGATGCAGCGGCGACAGCGCCTCCGCGTTCTCCCCAAACCGCGCCGGCGTGTAGCCCTTGCCCTTCGATGTGTCCGATACGGCACTGGTCAGCACAAGCGCGACCGGTTTGGCCAGCGGCGCCTCGCTTTCTGACGAACCCGGCGGCGTGTGGGCGATCGCGGTCCAGAGTGCCAAATGCCCACCCGCGGAATTCCCGCCCACGACGATCCGCGTCGGATCGATGCCAAGCTCCCGGGCGTGATCCTGCACCCAGCGCATCGCCGCCCGCCCGTCCGCCACCGACTCCAAGGGCGAGGTGCCGAAACGATCTTTTGTGCGATAGTCCGGCGCCACGCCGACGAAACCGAGATCCGCCGCCCATTTGCCCCAGCCGGCGGCGTTGGCGGGTGTGCCGCGCGTCCAGCCGCCGCCGAAAAACCAGATGAACACCGGCCGTCGGTCACTCGCTTTCCAATCCTTCGGCTTGAACACATGCAGCCTCACCGGATCAGGCTTGGCCTCACGAAACACCTGTGCCTCCGACCCGGGCAAGGTCACCGGCGTGGTCTCGGGCGGACGCGGCGCCTTCGGGGTCTGCGCTCCGGCCAACGTCGCCGCGGCCAACGTCGCCACGAACAAAAATCTCCGGCGCATCATCCGAGGGAAAGCGGGCAGCGTGCTCATCGGCCGAGCTTTTCTCGTAACCTTCAACCCGCAAGTCCGCAGTCGCTGTCCCACGCTTGCCCACCCGGCCCGGACCGGCACGCTTGCCGCGTGAATTCGCCCGCCGACGACTCTGCCATTTTCGCCCTCGAGCGCCCGCACGCCAATCTCTGGACCTACTACCTGTTGTCGGCGCTCGTCATCCCACCGCTGTTCCCGTTTCTCATCCTCCCGTTGTGGTTCCGCTACCACACGATGCGCTACAAGTTCACCACCGAGGGCATCTCGATGAGTTGGGGCATTCTTTTCCGTCGCGAGACCATCGTGAACTACGCGCGTATTCAGGACATTCATCTCCGTTCCAATTTCGTCGAACGCTGGCTCGGCCTCTCCCGCGTGCTCGTGCAGACCGCCAGCGGCAGTTCCTCCGCCGAGCTCACCATCGAGGGCATTCGCGAGTTCGAGGCGCTCCGCGATTTCCTCTACAGCCGGATGCGGGGCGTAAAGGACCACCCCGCCCCCACGCCTGCCGCGCTGTCCTCCTCTCCGTCGGCGCCGTCGCAGGACGAACTCGCCGCCGCCCTTCGTGAAACTGCCGCCGAGCTCCGCGCGTTGCGCGAGGAACTCGCCCGACGTCCGCGCGCCTGAACTCCGGAGGCCCCATGTATCAACGCTCCCGCGCTTTCGTGCTGCATTGGCTCAAGGTCCCACCCGAGCCGCATCCGCCCGCCGGCGCGCCGGCCTCTCTCCGCGTTTTTCGTGCCGGCAAAAACTACTTCAAGCTCCGCCTCCTCGGCTGGGCCGTGCCCCAGGTCGTGGCCTTCGCCGGTATCGTTTTTTGGACCGTGGTCTTGCTCGACGTCGAGCAAACGGTCCGCGAGCAACGCGTCGCCCTCGCCAATGCTCCGGCGGCCCCCACGCCGAGTAATTTTCGCGAAGCCCTCGAAGCGGCCGCGCCGCCGCCCGCCAGCCCGCCACCGGCGACGACGAAAGGTAAATCCGCAAAGTCACGGCCGCGGATCAACGACTGGGCAACGTTCAAACGCATGCTCGTCAACGTCGCCGTGCGACTCCCGACCTGGGCCTTTCCGCTCCTCTGGGTTCTGAAAGTGGGCGGTGTGATTATCTACGTTGCGCAGATCCCGCTCACCTACGCGATTCGCCGGCTCGACTACGAATTGCGCTGGTATGTGGTCACCGACCGCAGCCTGCGTATTCGCACCGGCGTCTGGCAGGTGCAGGAGCTGACCATGAGTTTCGCCAACCTCCAGCAGGTCGTCGTCACTCAGGGCCCCGTGCAGCGCCTGCTCGGCCTCGCCGATGTCCGGGTGCAGTCCGCGGGCGGCGGCAGCGGCGGTGGTCATGAGAAATCTCACCAGGCCGGCGATTCGCTGCACACCGCCGTGTTTCAGAGTGTCGAACATGCGAACGAGATCCGCGACCTCATCCTCGAACGTCTCCGCCTATTCCGCGCCACGGGTCTGGGCGATCCGGACGACCAACACCCGCCTGCGCCGGCTCTCACGGATCAACCCGCGACGGCGCATCTACCCGCGACGCTCACCGCCGCCCGCGAACTTCTGGCCGAGGCCCGCGAACTTCGCCGCACGCTCTCGTCGTCCTAGCGTTTGAGCTTGAGCAGCCGCTCGCCCGCGGCGTGGAGCGTCTCGGGGCGCTTCGCGAAATTCAGCCGCACGTAGCGATTCTCCCCGTTCGCGAAGAAGCTGGAGCCCGGCACCGGCGCGACGCCGATCTCCTTCGCCATCCAATGCGCAAACTCGACGTCGCTCGCGTAACCAAACGGCGAGATATCGAGCATCACAAAATACGCCCCCTCGGGCCGCGTGTAGCTCAGGCCCGTCTGATCGAGGTATCCGAGCAGCACATCGCGCGACACCGCATACTCCGCCGCGAGGCCATCGTAGTAGCTCGGCGGGAAATTCAGCGCGGTCACCACCGCGTGCTGTAAGGGTGCCGCGGCGCCGACTGTCAGGAAATCGTGCACCTTGCGGGCCTGCGCGATGATCTCCGGCGCCGCGTGCACGTAGCCAAGCCGCCAGCCCGTGATCGAAAAGGTCTTCGAAAGGGACGAGCACATCAGCGTGCGCTTCGCCATGCCGGGCAGCGTCGCGAAATACGTGTGTTTCCGTCCGTCGAACACGATGTGCTCGTAGACCTCGTCGGTGAGCACGAACACGTCGAACTCCTCCGCCAGCGCCGCGATCTGGAGCAGCTCCTCGCGCGTGAATACTCGTCCGCACGGATTCGACGGATTGCAGAGCACAAAGGCCTTCAGCCCGCTCGCGAAGACTTTCCGGAGCTCCGCCGGGTCAAAGCGGTAGTGCGGCGGATGCAGCGGCACATGAATCGCCTGGGCACCCGTCAGAATCGCGTCGGCGTTATAATTTTCGTAGAAGGGCGAGAAGAGCCCGACTTTATCGCCCGGGTCACAGACGGTCATCATCGCCACCATCATGGCTTCCGTGGCCCCACACGTGACGACCAGCTCACGGTCGCCGTCCACCGGGACGCCCATGCAGCGCGCGATCTTCGCGCTCAGCGCGGCGCGCAGCTCGTTTGAGCCCCACGTGACCGCGTATTGGTGGCGGTGCGCGTCCATCGCATCCTTGGCCGCCTGCACCAACTCCGCCGGCGGATCCCAATCGGGAAAACCCTGCGAGAGATTGATCGCCCCGTGGCGAGCCGCGACTCGCGACATCTCACGGATCAGGGACTCGGTGAAAACGGAAGTGCGGCGGGAGGTGCGTGGCATGACTCAGGGAATCTTCAGCTCCATGCCCGGCTTCAACGGCGAGGCGATGCCCTTCGGCAACGCCTCGCGGTTCACCAGCGCGATGGCCTCCGGTTTCACGCCATATTTTTGGGCGATGCGAAAGAGGTTTTCCCCTGCGGCGACGGAATGACGCTTGCCTGCCGCCGGCAACGGTCCCGGTCCGGCCGGGCGCGTGGGCGCTTGGCGACCACCAAAGGAAGGGGCTCCCGCCGTCATACCCGCCACCGCGAGGCCGGGCGGCGGCGGCGCGACGCGCACCGCCACTTCATCTCCGGTCGAAGTTACGGGAGGGGGCAAGACTTCCACCGGCTCGACCGGCCCACGCGTCGTGCGGAGAAACGGCGCCGGACCGCCGCCCTTCAGCCGCGCAATCTCGGCGCGCAACTCGTCGTTTTCCCGTTGGAGGCGATCGCCGGCGTCCATCCCGCCCGGCCGCGCCGCCTGCTCGTCGTTAAATCGTCCCGGCAGCGTCCGCGCGAACTCTCGTTTCGCATTTTCGATCAGGCCTCGCACCCGGGTTTGCTGGGCTTGCGTGAGTTGCTGCAGCTCGAGGTGACGCTGGAAATGGTGGATCGCCTCGACCGGGTTCTTGATGTCGTGGAGATAGATAATGCCCGCCTCGAGGTGCGATTCAGGAGCGTTTTGCGCCCCCCGCTTCTCGATCAGCTTGAGATAGCTCGTCAGTGCCTCCGGATTGCGCCCCTGCCGCTGCAGTTGCTTGGCTTGCTGGTAAAGCGAATCGTCCGTCTCGAGGGAAAACGGGGTGCCATCACCCCCGGTGCAACCGGCGCCCAGCAGCAACGCGACGAGCGCGAGGGCGGTGCTGAGGCTGTGGCGGACGTTCATCGGCGGTGAAAGGGATTGAATGAGCGGTAGTGGGCCGTAAATTCCGCAACCTACTTCGCGACTCAAACTCTAAATGGCCCTCCACCCAAATAACGCCCTCGCCCGCGCGCGTGCCTGCATCCGCATCGAGACCGCCGCGCTGACCGAGACGGCCAAGGGATTGGGCCAGGAGTTCGTCGCCACCGCCCAGGCCGTCGAGGCCACCGTCGCCGGCGGCGGAAAACTCATCTTCAGCGGCGTCGGCAAGTCCGCCCATATCTCCCAAAAGGTCGCCGCCACGTTCAACAGCACCGGCATCGCTTCCTGCTTTCTCGACGCCACGCAGGCGCTGCACGGCGACCTCGGCCTGTGCGCCGAGGGTGACCTCGCGTTTCTCCTCAGCAACAGCGGCCAATCCGACGAGATCCTGCGCCTCGTGCCGATGCTCAAGCGCTTCGGCCTGAAGGTCGTCGCCTACACCGGCCACGCCGACTCCGACCTCGCCCGCGCCGCCGATCACCTTCTGCTTTACCGGGTGCCCCGCGAGGCGTGTCCGCTCGAGCTCGCGCCCACGGCCAGCACCACAGCTGCTCTCGCCCTGGGCGACGCCCTGGCCATGGTGCTCCTCGAGGCGCGCGGCCTTACTCGCGACGACTTCGCGAAATACCATCCCGCCGGGAATCTGGGCCGCGTCCTGCTTTTGCGCGTAAAAGACATCATGCGCACCGCCGACCGCCTGCCCGTCGCCCCTGACACCGTCACGACGCAGGACGCCATCCTCGCCATGACCAAGGCCAAGAGCGGCAGCATCGCCCTCGTCGCGAAGAAAACCGGCAAGCTCACTGGCATCCTCACCGACGGTGATTTCCGCCGCAGCGCGCTCACCGGCCCGGATTTTCTGAGCAAGCCGGTATCGACCTTCATGACCCGCTCGCCGAAAACGATCCGGGACGATGTGCTCGGTGTTGAAGCCTTGCGACTCTTCGAAGCGCACAAGATCGACGACCTGATCGTCGTCGACGCGCGCGGCAAACCGGTCGGCCTCATCGACGGCCAAGACTTACCCAAACTTAAAATCGTGTGAACACCCCCGTCCGCATCGGCATAGTCGGCATGGGAGGTTTCGCCGGCTCACATCATAACGCAGTCGCTCGACTCGAGGCCGACGGCCACGCCAAGCTCATTGGCACCTGCGATCCGCGGCCGACCGCCTTCGCCAAGGAGCAGGAGACTTGGCGCTTCGCCCAACGCGGCGTCGGCGTGTTTCCCGATTACCGCTCGATGCTCGACGCCTGCCATCGCGGCCTCGATCTCATCGTCGTCCCCACTCCTATCAATCTCCACGCCGAGATGCACGCTGCCGCCACCGCGCTCGGTCTGCCCGTCTACCTCGAGAAGCCGCCCACCCTCGATCACCTCGAATTGGAGCAAATGATCGCGGCCGATGCCCGGGCCCGGAAATCCTCCGTCGTCGGCTTCAACTTCATCATCGAAAAGCCCCGTCTCGCGCTAAAGGAGCGCATCCTCGCGGGCGAATTCGGTGCCATTCGCGGCGCCACCCTCAGCGCGCTCTGGCCGCGCCCCGCCAGCTACTTTACCCGCAACAATTGGGCCGGTCGCCTGATGATGGAAGGCCGCGTCGTCCTCGATTCCTGCTTCGGCAACGCGATGGCCCACTTCGTTCACAACCTCCTGTTCTGGGCCGGCGGACCGGAACTCTTCAGTTGGGCTCAGCTCGCCGCCGTCCGCGCCGAACTCTACCGGGCTCACGCGATCGAGGGCGCCGACACGTTTTTCGTCGAAACCGATACCACCTCGGGCGTGACGATCCGCTTCGCTCTCTCGCACGCCTGCTCCGGCGCGAGTTCGCACCTTGAAATGGTGCTCTGCGACAAAGCCGTGATTCGCTATACCGTCGGTCGCCAGATCGAGATCCGGTGGAACGATGGCCGCGTCGAGCGCATCGCCCTCGATCCGTTCGACGCCCTCGTCGAAAATCACCTCGATTACTACCGCTACCTACGCGGCGAGAGTGCCCGGCCCGCCACCAGTCTGGCCGATTCCCGGCCGTTCGTCGCGCTCAACAACCTCGCGCACATCTCCAGCGGCACGATCAGCAAAATCCCGGCGGAGCTCGTCACCGCCATGCGCGACGAGAAGGAGCAAAAGGACTACTTCCACGTCGCGACCATGCCGGCCGCCCATGAAAATTTCCTCGTCCGCGGACTTTGGCCCGGGGCCAACGGCTGGGGCCGCAATCCCGGCGAGGTGGCCACCCCGGCCGATCTCCCGCGCTTCCGCGAGGTCGTTCGCGCGATGGCCGCGAAGTAGACTCCGCGTCCTTCTCGTTTACCTTTTTCACACCACGTCCGTCTCACCGCTTTTACCACCATGGCCACGCCCGCTTTTCACTACCAAGACCCTCTTCCTCTCGGGGCCGATGAAACCGAATACCGCCTCCTCACGAAGGAAGGCGTCAGCACCGCGACGTTTGAGGGGCAGGAAATCCTGAAGGTTGCGCCCGAGACGCTGGCCTACCTCTCGCGCGAGGCGTTTCACGACACCAACTTCTTCCTGCGCACGAAGCATCTGGAACAGGTTGCTGCGATCCTCGTTGATCCGGAGGCGTCCAACAACGACCGCTTCGTCGCCCACACCCTGCTGAAGAACGCCGAGATCGCCGCTCGCGGCATTTTGCCCATGTGCCAGGACACCGGCACGTGCTCCGTCTTTGCCAAAAAGGGCCAGCAGGTTTGGACCGGCGCCAATGATGCCGAGTATCTCTCCAAGGGCGTCTACGAAGCCTACACCAAGGAAAACCTCCGATACTCTCAGGTCGCGCCGCTCGACTTGTTCAAGGAGGTCAATACCGGCACCAATCTTCCCGCGCAGATCGACGTCCATGCCACCGAGGGCGCCAAGTATGAGTTTCTCTTCGTCGCCAAGGGCGGCGGCTCGGCCAACAAGCTGTTTCTCTTTCAGGAAACAAAGGCGCTGCTCAATCCGAAGAGCTTGGAAAAATTCTTCACGGACAAGATGCAGCTCCTCGGCACGTCGGCGTGCCCGCCCTACCACTTGGTCTTCGTCATCGGCGGCACCAGCGCCGAGGCGTGTATGAAGGTCGTGAAACTCGCGACGACGAAGTATCTGGATGCACTCCCCACGACCGGCAACGAGCACGGCCGCGCCTTCCGCGATCTCGAGATGGAGGCCAAGGTCCTCAAGCTGGCCCAGCAATCGAAAGTCGGGGCCCAATTCGGTGGAAAATATTTCGCGCTCGATGTGCGCATCGTGCGTCTCCCGCGCCACGGCGCCAGCTGCCCCGTCGGCATGGGCGTCTCGTGCAGCGCCGACCGCAATATCAAGGGTAAGATCACCAAGGACGGCGTCTTCCTGGAGAAAGTGGAGACCAACCCCGGCCGCTTCATCCCCGAGTCGCTGCGCACGTTCAAGGATGACTCTTCAGTCCATATCGACCTCACCCGCCCGATGGCTGAGATCCGGGCCACTCTCGCGAAATACCCCGTCACCACGCGCGTGTTGCTGTCGGGCCCGATGATCGTCGCGCGCGATATCGCGCACGCCAAGTTGAAGGAGCGCATCGACGCCGGCCACGGGCTGCCCGACTACATCAAGAATCATCCAGTCTACTATGCTGGTCCGGCGAAAACTCCGGTCGGCTACGCGTCGGGTTCCTTTGGCCCGACCACCGCCGGCCGCATGGACAGTTACGTCGACCTCTTTCAGTCGCACGGCGGCTCGCTCGTCATGCTGGCCAAGGGCAACCGCAGCAAGGGCGTGACCGACGCGTGCAAGAAGCACGGCGGCTTCTACCTCGGCAGCATCGGCGGCCCGGCCGCGATCCTCGCGCAGAACAACATCAAGAAAGTCGAGGTCCTCGAATATCCCGAGCTCGGCATGGAAGCCGTGTGGCGCATCGAGGTGGAGAACTTCCCGGCCTTCATTCTCGTCGATGACAAGGGCCACGACTTCTTCTTCGACGTCTGCGGCATCTGCGCGACCGAGAAGTAACGCCTCCGCCTTTTGGAGTAGCGGCGACCCGCCGCGCAAATCACTCGCCCATCACCGTCACCACCATCTGCCGGGAGTGGGGAGCGCGGCGATGCTCCCAGAGGAAGATGCCCTGCCACGTGCCGAGCAGCAGGCGCCCCTCCGCAAAGGGCACCTGCTCGCTGGTGCGCGTGAGCGCCATCTTGATGTGGCTCGGCATGTCATCGGGGCCCTCGAGGGTGTGCTCAAAATTGGCGTCGTTCTCCGGCACGAGGCGATTGAGCCACGCTTCCAAATCTCTCCGGGCCGACGGATCGGCATTTTCCATGATCACGAGGCTGCAGCTCGTGTGACGGCAAAAAACCGAAACGATACCCTGCCTCAAGCCCGACCGGCGCAACTCGGCGACCACCAGATCGGTCACCTCATGCGTGCCCTGACCGGGCGTGCGGACGGAGAGCGTGGCTTGGTGGACGGACATAAAAAAGGCGGGTCGTCGACCCGCCTAAGGTGGAGTGAGATTCCACTCAGAACTTCACCGCCACGCCGGCACCGCGAGCACTCACGCGCGTCACCGAGTCGTAGAGGCGTTCATCGGAAAGTGATCGGGCCGAACGTTCGCTATTCAGCACCGGCCCCGAGGACGCGACCGGGATGGCCGAGGCCAGCAGCGTCGAGCGGCGTGAGGTCGGGATCTTGATTTGAGCCAACGGCTCGACGGGCCGGTTGCGCGCTGGCAACGCGCGGGACTCGAATCCCCGCGGAGCAGTCAGCACCTGGCGCGAAAAGCCGGAATTGTCGGAGGATTGCGCGGCGAAATTCTCGGCGATCAACTTGGCACTCGGCGAAGACGCGGGCGCCGCGTCATCCGTGCCGGTGGCGACAGCGAGCACCGGGATCATCTGCGCGAGGCTATTGATCGGGGCTGCATCCGCGGCGAGGGCAGGTGCGGACGAGAGGGATTCCGCCGGTTCAACCGGCAAACTAACTGCCACGGCAGCGGGCGACGACTCCACGAACGCTGAAGCCGCCACCACCGGAGCCACCGGCTCGACCGACGCGGAGGGCGTGAAAGCTGCCACCGCGGCGACCGCGGGCTCAGCGACGACGGGACTCACGCGTGAGGGTTGATAGTTCCGAATCGACACCACCGTGACCGCCAGAATCGCCGCTGCGCCCAGCGGAAGGTGGTAACGACGAAGGCCAGACCAGACGTGAGCCAACGAAACCTCACGCCACCACGGGCGTTTCTCCACCAAGGCCGCGAGCTGCTTGGCCCGCAACTCACGCTCAAATTGATTCCAAAATTCCACTGGCGGACGCTCGGCCCGCTTGAGGCGGAGGAGGTCTTCGACGGAGACGGGACGCTGTTTACGACCTTGGTTCATCATTTGCGCGTGTAGGGCTGGAGTTCAGCCTGCAGCAGCTGTTTCGCGTAGTGCAGGCGCGAGCGCACGGTGCCTACGGAGCAGTCCATGACTTCGGCGATTTCTTGATGGCTGAGGCCATCGATTTCAAAAAGAGTTACCACGGTGCGATGCTTGATAGACAGTTTCTGCAGCGCATCGTTCAATTTTTCCTGCAGTTCGTGGACGAATGTATCCCGGTCTGCGCCAGTTGTATCTGTCAGTGCATCAATAATTTCCCGGGAAACCGGCTCATCGCTATTGATGCGCTCAAGACTAAAGAACGACCGAATCCGCCCCTTCCGGAGATGCGTGAGGGTGGAATTGACCGCGATGCGATAGAGCCACGTGAAGAAGGAGGACTGGCCGCCAAAGCGGTGGATCGACTGAAAGGCCTTGATAAACGAGTCCTGCGCGAGGTCGGCGGCATCCTCGCGATTCGACGTCATATTGTAGATAATGCCGTAAACCCGCTCACGGTATTTCAGGATGAGCTGGTCAAAGGCCGCGACGTCACCCGCCTGCACGCGGCGAACGATCTCCATGTCGGAGTCGGCCTCTAGCTGGCGCTCGGGCGACGCGACGAGCGTCTTGCCGAGAACTTTGGTGGCATCCATGACGCGAGTAACAAAGGCCGGCGGAGATGCCGGTGCAAACGGAATTTCGCTAAACCGAAGTCAATCGCTCAGACTGCGGGGCGCAATGAGGCCACTTGTTTCTCCAGGACATCGCAAAGTCCGAGGAGCAGCGGCGTGGGCGCCTGACCGGGCCAAGGACTGAGTGCGGCCCGAGCCGCGGAGACTTCCTCCTGCACGGCGGCGGCCACGAACGGAAAAATCTCCAAGTCGCGCATTTGGGCGAGCCGGAGGGCGAGTTGCGGAGGGCGGGAGCCCGTCACTTCGGCAGTCAGCTCGGCGCGTTCGGCCGCCGGCAGGCGATCCATCAACGCGAGGAGCGGGAGCGTCAACTTGCCGCTCGCGAGATCGGTGCCGAGGGTCTTGCCGATCCGCGCCTCGTCGCCGAAGAAGTCCACGAGGTCGTCGTAAATCTGATAGGCGATACCGAGATGGCGACCAAAGCGGCTCGCGGCGTCGACATAGGCGGGAGCAGAACCCGCCAACCGGGCACCGAGGAAACACGATACGCGGAATAGCTCGGCGGTCTTCAGGTCGACGATGCGCTGGTAGTCGGCGCGAGTGATGTTCGTCGAACCGCGGCGCAGGGTCTGGACGATCTCGCCGGCGCAGACTTTACGCGTCGAGTCCGACACGGCCGCACAGATCTCGGTCGTGGGAAACTGGGTCGCCAGGTGAAGTGCGTGGGCGAAGAGGGCGTCGCCCAGCAGCACGGCCGCGGTCGGACCGTAGGCCCGGGACGCCGTGCGGCGACTGCGGCGCACGTCGGCTTCGTCCATGATGTCGTCGTGGACCAGCGTGGCGAGGTGGACGAGTTCGACGACCGCGGCGACCCGCACGAGGTCGGGCGTCACGATCCCCGGACCACTCCAACCACTGAGAAACACCAGCGCGGGGCGAATGCGCTTGCCCGAGGTGTCGATGCAGTAGTCGGCCATGGCCCGAATCTCCGGCTCAAACGACTCCAACTGGCCATGCAGGAAGCGGTCGAGCTCGGCCATGTGCGGCGCGAGCAGCGCAAACACGGGAGCGAAAGCGTGGGGTTTCGCGGGTGCGGGAGCGGGGCTGGCGACGCTGCTCATGATAGTGGAAAGGTGGGGGCGGTTTTCCAAAATAACGAATGAATAGTCCAACCATAAGGACGGAGGAGCGTGGAAATGAGGTGAATTGCTGCCCCAACGACGGCGGTTGCGCGCTCGCCTTCCCGTCGATGCCTTCGCAGAGAATGAGACGACGCGATGAACGATCCCTTCCTTCTCCTCCTCATGCTCGCCGGCGGCGGCTACGTGGCCAAGTGGTGGCGGGATGACCGGCAAATCGCCCGCCACGGTGCCCCCCATCCGCGTGCACTGCCCGGAGCAACCGAGGCCCCCCGGCGCGCCGTGTGGATCGCCGTGGCAGGTGCGCTGGCACTCGTCGCGCTGGAGACCGGCGGCGAGATCGCGCTCGGCGTGGCGGGCGAGCAATCACGGATGACATGGCTGTTTGCCGCCTATTCCGTGCTGGCGGCGCCGATCATCGAGGAGCTGGTGTTTCGCGGGTGGCTGGTAGTCGAGGGCCGGGGCCGGGCAACAATGTGGATTGCCGCGGCAGGAGCGTCGCTCGTGTTTGCCGCGGCGCACCCGTTCCTTTGGAAGTGGGATGAAGCCGGCTTTGCACTGACGCTTGGAACCAAAGGCTGGTTCAGCGCGGCCACGGTATTCGCGATGTCGCTCTGGATGTATGCGGCCCGGCTGGCGCCGTGGAATCCGCAGCGCTCACTCTTGCCGTGTTTTGCGGCGCACGCGGCAAAGAATCTGGCGGTGGTCGCCGTGAAAGCGGCGGCGGGATTTATGGGCCCGCTGTGGTAGGTCCGGTGCCACCAAAAAACAGGCCGCACCGTTGAGGTGCGGCCCGGAGTGAAGGGCGCGGGGCGAGCAAAGGCTGACGTATGCCCGCCCGATTTCCTTTATGGGACTTCGTAGACTTCGACGAGCGCGACACCTGTCGTCGTGCCGGGTCCGGTGACCTGCGCGCTGTAGATGCCGGGCGGAAGATTCAGCAGAATTGCGGCATCTTTTGAACCCGTCGCGAGAGGGAAGGCGCCCACCTTGATGGCTGCCTCATTGATGAGCGCCGCGTCGTTGCCCGTCTCCCAATTGTCGTTTTCCCGCACCACTACATTGTCGCTGCGCACGAGAACGAGGGAGGGATCAGCGAGAACACCGGCGACATTAAAGGGCGCGGCGGCGAGGGTCGGACCCACCGCGCGAATGAGAACTTTCTTCGCCGTATTGCCGCTCACCACGAAGCCCGCAATGAGCTGGCTTTGGCCCGTGCCCACCACACCGCGGGTGGCGACGTTCATGACCTTCTGCGACGAGAACGGCTGGAGGCTGTCGACATCGTAGAGTTCGACGAGTGCGACCCCGGTGGTTCCATTCACGCCACTGACTTGGGCCGTGTAGGCACCTGGGGAAAGAGTCGCGAGGGCCACCGCATCCAAGCTCGTGGTCGCCAGCGGGAATGCTCCGACACTGGCCGAGGCGCCAATCACGTCCCCTGCCCCGCCCCAGTTATTGTTCGCCACGACGAGCGCTCCGCTGCTGTTGAAGATCTGGAGTTGAGGATCGGCAAGTGCACCGGAAAGGCCAAACGAGGTGAGGGTCGGGCCGATGGCGCGGACGAGGACCTGCTTCGGCACCGTGCCGCCCACGACGAAGCCGGCGATCAGGATATTGGAGCCTGTGCCTACCTGTCCGCGGGTGGAAAGATTGCGGAGGAAACCATCGCTGAAGGCGACGCCCGAGGACGTCGCGGCCGTAAAGGCTCCACCGTTGGTGCCACTCAGGGTTCCGGTCAGGAAGCCCGTCGCCGGGTCAGCCTTGCCGGTAAAGCGGGCTCCACCGGTCACAACCACGCTGAATGCACCGGTGCCATCGATGGCTCCGGCCCCGGCCGCCTGGAAAGTGCCCTCCGAGGCATAGAGCATGATCGATCCATCGGGACCGATGATCGCCGCCACGGTGCTGCCGGAACGTCCGGTCAAATTGCCGCTGTAGTAGCCGGATGCAATCGAGCCAGTCGAAGCCGGGAATGAGACCGGCCCGATGAAGAAGAGGCGGTTGGCATCGAGCTGGCCCGATACGCCGGTATCGTTGACGCTTCCCGTGATCGCGATGCGACCGAGTGAATCCGGGAGGATAAAGCCGCCGGCGTTGTCGAGCGAGAGACCGGGGAAGTAATAGGTCTTGGCCGCGCCACTGGTGGAATAACCGATAAAGGCCGCGGTCTTGCCGCGCACACTGATGACCGCGAAGCGACCGAGTTCACCACTGCCGGAGTAGGTGCCGGTGTAGACATTGTCGGTGCCGCCGTTGGCCGCGCTGACCGCGAGGACCATGACCGTGGTCGTGGTGGTGGTCGCTCCGGCATTGTCGAGCGCCACGGCCGTAAGGCGATAGATGCCCTCGGCGGTGGGTGTCCACTGCGTGCGATAGCCGCCTTGCGGACTCACGGCCGTGATCGCCGCCCCGATCGGAGCGCCGTTGGCGAAGAACTGCACGCTGGCGATGGTGCCATCCGCATCGGAGGCATTGGCGGTCAGATTAGTGACGGCGCCGGCGCGAACCACCGAGCCGCCCGTGGGTGCAGCCAGCGCGACTACCGGCGAAGCGTTGGGCGAAACAATGACATTGATCGCGGCGGAATTCGTCACATTGCCGGAGTTATCCGACGCCTGGGCGACGATCGAATACGTGCCGGCGGCCGAGGGCGTCCACGCGGTGGTGAACGGCGCAGTCGTCGCCGCGGCACCGACGGCATTGCCGTTGGCGAGGAACCGAACGGAGGCCACCGTGCCGTCCACATCCGCCGCGGTTGCGACCAAGTTCACGATCGTGCCGGCGTTTACGCGCGTGCCTCCGCCGGGAGCAGTGATCGCAACGGTGGGCGCTTGATTTCCCGTGATCACGATTGCCAGTGCCGTGGCCGTGGAAGAAATGCCGGCGCTATCGGTGGCAATGGCCACCAAGCTATAGTTGCCCGGTGCGGCCGGCGTCCAAGTCGACGTGTAGGGGAAGGAATTGTCCGTGCCGAGGCTGACGCCGTTCACGAAGAACTGGACTTGGGCGATTGGACCGTTGCCGCCACTAGTCGCAGCGACGAGCGGGATGGCATTGCCAGCGAGGTAGGATGTGCCTGCCACTGGGTTGGTGATGGTGGCGCCGGGCGCGGCGACCGAGGTTACCGTGACCGAGACCGGAGAGCTGGTGGTTGCATTACCGACGTTGTCCGTGGCGATCGCAGTCAGCCCGTAATTGCCCGCGGCCGGAGCCCGCCAGCTGAGCGTAAAGGGTGCCGCCGTCGCGCTGCCGATCGGAACGCCGTTGGCGAAGAACTGCACTCCGGTCACCGTGCCGTCGGAGTCCGAAGCCGAGACGTTAATGAGGATCTGATTGCCCAGGGAATAGCTGCCGGCCGTCGGACTGGTAAAGTCGACCGTGGGGGCGGCGTTCGAGCCGATGCTGACGGTGACCGGAGCACTGAGCGTGACGTTGCCACTGTTATCGGTGGCTTGGGCGGTGACCGTGTAGAGGCCCACCGATCCCGGCGTCCAAGTCGCGACGTAGGGCGCCGCCGTATCCGGCGCACCCTGCGGTTGGCCATTCACCAAGAATTGGACCTGAGTGATGTTGCCGTCCGAATCTGCGGCATTGGCCGCGAGATTGATCGTCGTGCCGGCCGTGAAGGAACTGCCATTGGAGGGGCTGGTAAGCGCCACGGTCGGAGCAGCGGTCGCTGCCACCGTGAGGACAATCGGAGCCGAGTCGGTGAAGTTACCAAAGCTGTCCGTCGCCCGTGCCGTCAGCGAATAGGTGCCGAGCGCGGTGGGCGTCCAGGTCGCCGCATAGGGGAATGTCGCGTCGGCCCCTCCCAATGCGACGCCGTTAACCAGGAATTGCACGCTGGCGATCGTGCCGCCGGAGGAGGTCGCGGTCGCGGTGATGGTTTGCGAAGCATTGACGCCGACCGTAGCTCCCGCCGTCGGTGCCGTAATCGCTACGGACGGAGCCGTGCCGCCCGAAACGGAAACCGTCGTGGCGGAGCTAGTGGCAATATTGCCGCCGTTGTCGGTGGCGCGCGCCGTCAGGACGTAGAGACCGGGGGCCGCCGGCGTGAAGACGACATTGTAGGGGAAGACGCTCTTCGTTCCGATGGAAACACCGTTGGCGAAGAACTCGACCAACGCGATGGTGCCGTCCGGATCAGACGCACTGGCCGCGATCGTCGTGGCGATGCCCACTGGCAGGGAAGCGCCGGCAATCGGGGCAGAGAGCGAAACCACGGGCTGCCCGGGGCTGACTCCGGCGACGCTTACAGTAACCGGCGTGCTGGTGGACCGATTGCCCAAAGTATCCGTCGCAATGGCGGTGAGTTCGACGCTGCCCAAGGCGTTGGGCGTCCAAACCTGATTGTAGGGGAAGGTCGTGTCGGTGCCGATCACCACGCCGTTGGCGAGGAACTGCACACTGGCGATGGTGCCGGAACCGGCTGAGGCATTGGCCAAAATCGTTTGCGGACTACCAACCGGAATCGACGAAGTCGCCGAAGGACTGACGATCGAGACCGTGGGTGCCGTGCCCGTGCCGACATTGATGATGTTGACCGCCGAGTTGGCCTGCGCCCCGGTATTATCCGTCGCCACCGCCATCAGCGTATACGTGCCAGCCGTGACGGGAGTCCACGAGACAGAATAGGGGAACGAGGTCGCTGTGCCAATGGGATTGCCGTTGGCCAGAAATTGGACGCTCACCACCGTGCCGTTGGTGACGGTCGCACTCGCGACCACGGTCTGCGGCTGATTGACCGAGATGTTGGCATTGGACACAGGCGATGTAACCGCAACTGCGAGGACACCATTGATGTTTACGGTCACCGCGGTCGTGGTGGTGCTCGCACCCAGGTTATCGGTCGCCACGGCAGTAATCAGGTAGGTGCCCACTGCGGCGGGCGTCCAAACCGCCGTGTAGGGCGCGGTGTTGTCAGATCCGATCAAGGAGCCGTTCGCATAGAACTTCACATCTGAAATCGTGCTCACAGGATTTCCCGGTGTCGCCGAGGCCGACAGGTTGATCCGGGCGTTTACCGAACTGACCGTCGGCAGGCTGGAGGTAAGTGACACAACCGGAGGAGGTGTGGTAGAAGCCACGGTGACCACATTCGCCACAGAATTGGACTGCGCACCTGTATTGTCAGTCGCGACCGCGACGAGGGAATAGGTGCCCGGGGTCGCTGGTGTCCACGTGGTCGAATAAGGAAACGTTGAAACGGTTCCTACGGGTGAGCCGTTCGCGAGAAATTGGACGCTGACGACCGTGCCGTTGGTGACGCTCGCGTTTGCCGTGAGCGTCTGCGGGACATTCACCGAAATAGTCGACCCGCCCGCCGGCGAAGTGAGTGCGACCGACAACGTGCCATTCACGGTGATCGTGCGTGGAGACGACGTGGTGCTCGCACCGAGGTTATCGGTCGCCACAGCAGTGAGAATGAAGGTGCCAAGCGACTGAGGGGTCCAGACGAAGGTATAGGGTGCCGTATTGTCAGAACCGATGAGGGTGCTGCCCGCAAAGAACTGCACATTGGCAATCGTGGTGCTAGCCGAGCCCGCTGAGGCACTCGCTGACAGATTGACGCGCGCGTTGACCGAGGCGGTAGAGGCGGCCAGCGGATCAAGACTCACAATTGGGGGGGTGGCAGTGCCACCACCACCGCTGCCACCCGGCACAACGACACTAACCGCAACCGCGGGCGAGGTGCTCTGCGTGGTCTGGGCGCCAATCGTCTCGGTGGCGACCGCCGTAAGGGTGTAGTTGCCGGCAACTGACGGCGTCCAATTCACCGAAAACGGCGCTGCATTATCAGTCCCAAGCGAAAGACCGTTGGCAAAGAATTGCACGGCGCTAATTACGCCGCCGGGATTAGAGGCACCAGCCGTGGCGGTGACCGCAACCGTCGTGTTGATATTGATATTCGTTCCAGCCACCGGATTGGTGAGACCTACCGATGGGGCGGCGTTGATGGAGACGACGACGTTGGACGAGACTCCGAGATTGCCGAAGCTGTCCGTGACCAAGGCACTCAAGGTGTAGCTGCCGACCGCCGTCGGCGTCCATGTCGCCGTATAGGGAAACACGGTCGTGCTGCCAAGGCTCGTGCCGTTGACGTAAAATTCGACGCGGGAGACGACTCCAAGGACGGTGCCGCCGACGGTCGCGGCGGTCGCGCTGGCGGTAACTTGGATCGCGGTGTTGACGAGGGCGCTGCCCCCTGTGCCGGGGCTAGTGATTGTGACGGTCGGCGGAGAGCTGGCCGTCGGCAGGGCGTTGATCCGGCGGTCGTGGAGGAAGACGTCGCGCGCGCCGTTGCTGTCGTTCGACAGAAGGTTCGTGGTGGTGGTCGCCAAGCCGACGCTCGTTTCCGCATCGGAGGGCAACGCAACCCAACGACCGTCGGCACTGATCACCGGGTAGATGTCGGCGGCAGCCGAACTTTGGGCGCCCAGCACACGGATGCTTTGGTAACCGAACTTGTTTACGCTCACGATCGAGGTGGCGATGTTACCTGCCGTGCCAAAAGTGCCAGAGGCGCTGACATCGCGATCCGCGACATAAATGTTGAGCGAGCCGTTGAAGGCGCCCGCAATCGTCACGTTCGGAGCCGAGGTGTAGCCTGAACCGGCGGAGGTGACGGTGAATCCGGTGATATAACCACTGGTGCCGCCCGACAGCGTGGCCGTGGCCGCCGCTCCCGTGCCGCCGCCACCCGAGAAGACAATCGCCGGAATCGATGTATAGTTGGCTGAGCCCGCCGCCGCACCGGGGTTGGTGATCGAGACGGCCGTGACGGCTCCAGCGGCAACGGTTGCGCTGGCCAGAGTGCCAAAGCGGCCAGCCGCATCGCCGGGGGCCAAGTTGCTGGCCATCGAGGCAAAGGTTACGTATCGGCCGGTCGCACTGATGTAAGGATTGATGCTGCCGAGGAGAAACGGGTTGCCCGCCGGATCGGTCGCCTGCGTGCCGGCCGAGGAAACGCTCACGCGGGAGGTCGTGGCGGCGACGCGATCGTAAACAAAAATATCGGAGGTGCCGTTGGTGTCACCCGCGACGAGATTGGGTGCTTCCGAGGAGAAGGCGATGTAGCGGCCATCTTGGCTGATCGAGGGCGCGCGGCTGTCACCGCCGATCGGACTCGCGACCGATTCGGCTCCCGCGGCACCGACGCTGACGCGAATCGTGGTATTGCCCACGAGATCGCGGAGGAAGACGTCGCGCAGCCCGTTCGTGTCGCCCGCCACCAAGTTGTTCGCGAGGGAGGCGAACGCCACATAGTTTCCGTCGGCGCTGATCACCGCTTGGATACTACTACCATTTCCTGCGGCGCCGGCAGCTCCCGTCGCCCGGGAGACGAGGGTCGTAACGCCGGTGGTGCGGTCGCGGAGGTAAATATTGGTCACGCCCACCGCCGTGCCACCGGTGATGAGGTTGGTCGCGGACGATTCAAAAACCACATAGCGACCATCGGAACTGAGCGAAGGCCTGAAGTTGGAGCCATTCGCCTGGGTCCCCAACACGCCGGCCGAAGGATTGGTCGCGACGCTTTCCAACGAAATTGCTCCCGTGATCACATCGACCACGAAGATATCACTGAAGCCGTTATTGTCGCCGAGGATCAGGTTGGTCGCATCCGACGAGAAAGCGACATAGCGACCGGCCGCAGAAATGGCGGGAGTAGCGGAGGCCGCATTGGCTTGGGCCCCTTGCTGCGACAGATTCAGCCGGCGCGTCGTGCTGGTCTGGCTGTCGAAGATGAAGATGTCGCGGACGTTGTTGGTGTCGTTGGCCACCAGGTTCGAGGCGTCGGAGGCAAAGACCGTGTAACGGCCATCCGAGGTGATCGAGGGATTGTCAGAGTAACCGTTGCCGCTCGATCCGGTGGTCGAGGTGCTGGCGAGATACATCGTCGGAAACGTGGTCGGCAACAGCGCGATACGGGTGCCGGCGACATCCTGCCAGATGTTGTTTCCATTCAGGGTGAAGTCGCTCTCGATGGACTCCGCGACCTGGGTCAGGGAATCGATCTTGGCCAAAACATAGTAAGAGCCGGAGAAATTGCCGGGCAGCAGTTGATTCCAGGAGAAGGTATGGTTTACCCCGTCTGAATTAACGGTCGTCGGGACGTCGAGAAACGTCAGCAGGAAGTCGTCGGAATCGCCGTAGGTCGGATTGGCCGAGAGCACGATCTGGATGCGGAAGTAGGTCGCACCGCCGGTGGACGGCTTGAACGGGACATTGGGTGTGCCGTTGCTACTCTGATTGTTGGTAAAGGTGAGGGACATCGGCATGATGTCTCCGCCTTTGTAGGAGACGCCTGCCGGATAATTTACGCCGGTAATTACCAGATCGGGCTGGCCCGTGACCGTCACAATCTGGCTGGGCGTCGTGTAACTTGAGATACTGATGGTGCCATTGCCCACACTGGAGGGACCGCCGCCAGAGACCACCACCGTCGGAGTCGTGGTGTAGTTGCTCCCCCCACCGGTCACCGAAATGCCGCCGCTGTTGGCGTTGATATTGGCCACCGCCGTCGCCGCGACTCCCGCGCCACCGGGCGCCGAGACGCTGACGGTCGGAGCCGACGTGAAGCCGGCACCCGCCGCAGTGAGGGTGATGCTTGAGAGTGATCCGCTGATCGCAGTCGTGGCCGTCGCGCCGGTGCCGCCGCTACCGGCGCTGTCATTGATCGTAACGACGGGCGCCGAGGTATAGCCTGAGCCGCCGGAAGTAATCGTTAGCGCCGTAATCACACCACCCACGGACGCCGTGGCGGTCGCTCCCGTGCCGGTGGCATCGGTAATCGCCACCGTCGGAGCCGTGGTGTAGCCCGTGCCGTTCGCCGTAATCGTCAATGCGGTAATGACGCCGGCTGGTGATACCGTAGCGCTGGCAGTCGCACCGGTGCCGCCACCGCCACTGATCGTAACCACCGGGTTGGCCGAATAACCCGTGCCACCCGCCGTCAGAGTCAATGCAGTGACGATCGTGGGGGTGACCGTCGCACTGGCCGTCGCGCCCGTGCCGCCGCCACCGGTAAACGTGACCGTGGGGTTCGTATATTTCGTGCCGCCGGTGACCAAATTCAGCGTCGTGATCGAAGCATTGATCACTGCTGTGCCCGTCGCACCGGCGCCACCACCGCCGGTCACAGTTACGGTGGGAACGGTGGTGTAACCGGATCCAGCACCCGTAACCGCGAAGGAACTGACGACGCCACCGGTCAAGCTTCCGCTCGCGCTGGCGAAATTGCCGCCGCCGCCGCCGGTAATGAGGACCACCGGGGTGGATCCGTAACCCGATCCAGCCGAATTGATGGCAATCGAAGAGAGCGACGCATCGATGATCGAGCTCGCCGTGGCCCCTGAACCCGTAGCGTCAGAGGGCGCATTCGTGAAGGAAATCGTGGGGGAAGACGTGTAGCCTGCGCCCGCATTGACGACATCAATCGCGATCACGGCGCCACCAGCGACGACTGCCCGGGCGGTCGCACCGGCACCACCGCCGCCGGTGATGTTGACCGTCGGAGCCGCCGAGTAATTGGAGCCACCGGAGGTGACGTTGATGGCCGACACCGTGCCGCTCACCGTAGCGGTGGCGGTCGTCGTCGAACCTGTCGGGCGAAACCCGAGTCGAGCCTGGGCAAAATAGGAAGCGGCCTGACTATAGCGCGACGGAATGGTGAACGACACGTTCACCGTGCCAGTGCCCGAGGCCGTGATGGCCGGAATAAAGACTGATTGGCTTCCCAGCACGATGGGATCAGCCGTGAGGCTGGAGAGCGTGACCGCCACATCAGCGGAGCCGCCCAAAAAGTCGTTGGCCGTGCCGCCGCCGGTCGGGGCGAGGGACGCGTTACTGATCGACACGGTGAACTGCACGCTTTGGCCCGGCTGCACCGAGCCGGGTGTGGCAGTCACGCCAGTAACATTGAGCACCGCGGCGGCGCGGAGGGAAACGGCGCTGGCAAGGAGCGCGAGCGCCGCGCCGAAAAAGAGTCGGAGGAAAAGTTTCATGATGAGCACCTCGTGGTCTAGCTTGGTGGCAGGGCGTGGTGGCAGGTGAACGCGCCAGCGCGTTTACTTGTTTTCCTTCGAGTCGGTGGAGCGGCCTTTTTTGTCGGTCGGCTTCTCACCGGGCTTGACGGAGGGCAGGAAGGGATTCGAGCCATCGCGGAAGCCGGGGAGATCTTCGCGGGTCATCTGGAGATCACGCACGCGGCCGGATTCGAAAATCTGTTCCACCGCGGCGCCCTCGGCATTCACGGTCTTGGCGGTGATGAAGATGATCAAATTGGTCTGCTCCGTGTTCGCGGTATCGGAGCGGAAGAGACGGCCAAGCACCGGAATCGAGCCGAGCACCGGGACGCGGTTGCCGCCCTTGGTGCTTTGCGTAGTGATCAGGCCGCCGATGCCCATCGTGAAACCATCTTTAAGCGAGACTTGGGTCTTGGCTTTGCGGGTGTCGACCACGGGGATGGAGGCGCCGTTGAAGGAGGCGTCACGGGTCGATTGGCTGACTTCCGGCTCGACGGTGAGCTTGATGAAGCCGCGGGCGTTTACCTGCGGAGTAACCTTGAGGATGATACCGATGGGTTTGTAATCGAAGCCGTTGACCTCGAAGGAACCGGTTTGCTGGTTATAGGCGTATTTCGGAATCGGACGCTCCTGGCCGACATTGATGACGGCTTCGGTGTTGTTGAGCGTGACGATCGTGGGATTGGAAACGATCTTGGAGCTCTGCAGCGTCTGGAGCGCACTGAGCACGAGGCTGAAATCGGTGGCGGAAAACACCGCGGAGAGCACGCGGCTGGTGCCGCCGCCATTGGCGAGAGATTCGAGCGAGCTGAGGGTGTTGCCTACCGTGGACGTAAGGTCGTTGGTCGTGGAGGTAGTGGTGCCATTGGCCGTGGCGCTCGTCGTGCCGATGGTGCTCGCCGTGGTGGTGCCGTTGGTGATGGAACCGTTACTGCCAGTCGATGAGGAATTGGAGGGGGAACCATTGGCGGAGGTCACCGTGCTGGTGTTGTTGGAGCCGGTAGTCTGGGCGCCGTTGGTGCCATTGGTGGTGGAGCCGTTGGTGCCGTTGGAGGTGCTGCCATTGGTGCCATTCGTAGAGCCGATCGTCGACGTGCGGCCATTGGTGCCGTTGGCGGAGTTGGTGCTGGAGGCGGTCTGATTGCGATTGCGGTCAAACGTGCCGTTGAGCGAGCCGGCCTTAATCTGATAGTTGGCGAGCGAGGACCAGTTTACGCCGATGTTCTTCACATCACTGCTGGTGACTTCGACGAACTTGGTCTCGATCATAACCTGATCGGTGGCGCGGTCGAGTTGCTCGATGATGGGCCGGATCCGGCTCATGCGCGTCGGGCGCTCGGTGATGATGAGACTGTTGGAGCGGGTATCGACGACGATTTTGCCGCCGGAAGCAGCGTCGACGAGAGTCGTGATGGTGGGGAGGATATCCGCCGCACGAGCGTAGTTGATGAGGAACACATCCGTCATCACCGGCTCCTGCGTAAGGCTCTCGTTGCTGACGATCTTGATGATATTGCCTTCCTCGATGTAGGTGTAGTTCACCGGGGCGAGGACGTTCTGGAAGATCTGGCGCCACGTGACGTCGCGCAGCTTGATGGTCTGCTTGCCTTGCAGCGTTTCCGGCATGACCAGGTTGATTTCGAAGAGGTCGGCGACGTTGCTGAGAATGTCGCGGATGTCCTGGTCGCGGAAATCGACGGAGACACTGTCCTTCCCGGAGGAATCCTTGGCCTTGGTGGCTGCGCCCTTGGCCGCCTCGGCTGCCGCCGCGGCATCCTGCGAGGCAGGCTTGTCGGCCAGCTGCGCCGGTGCCGGCGCCATCGCCGGGCCGGTCTGCGCCGGTGCCGGTGCGACTGCGGCCACGGGAGCCGGACCGGTTTGAGCGGGAGCAGGAGCCGCAGGGGCTTGGGCGCGCATTGAGACCGCCAGCATGGGAAGGGCGGAGAGCAGGAGGAGCGGGCGGGTTCTCATTTGGACTTTCCTGATTTAATAGGCCGGGTAATTTCCTCGTTGCGGTAACGAAGGGTAAAGGTGGTGCGATCGATTGCCACGAGTTCGAGATCGTATTCTTGGCCGCTGCCGGCGTCGGCGACCGTGAAGTGGGAGCCGATCTTCATGTTGCGGCGACCGAAGATCAGCAGAGGCTCGCCGTTGAGAATAATCGTGCCGGTCGCCGGGAGCTTGAGCGCCAGATTCTCCAAAATTTCCCGATCGCCCACCTGCCGGGCCACTTGGCCGGCACCCGCCGCACCGCCACCGCCGGGAGCTGGCGCCGGGGTATTTCGGGCCGCCGCCGCCGCCGCGGCGCGCACTTCCTCCGGATCAGGTTGTTCAAACCCGGGAGGATTGAAGGGTTGGGCGAGCTCCGGTGGCAGGGGCGCGGGCTCGGCCGGCCGCATCAGGCGCTGGCCTTGTTCGACGATCTGACGACGACGATCCGTCGACACGAGATCGGAGAGGGGTTTGGCCGCCAGCGGGGCGACCGAAAGGACACCGAGCATCAGCCCGGCAAGCACGGTGGCGGAGCGTGAGTTCATGGCAGACCGAGCAGTTCGAGGGAGACCGAAAGGTTGAGCGCAGAGTTGCGATCCCCGGCGGCAGTCAGCGAGATCGTCAAAATCCGGCAGAAATGGGTGCCGTTTTCGAGCCGCCGGATGAAGTTGAGGAGTTGGGACAAGTCACCCTGCACCGAGAGCGTGTAGGGCACGAAAACATAAGCGGCTTTGCTGTCCTTCTTGGCCGCGGGCTGCGACTGACGCGGATCGGTCGTCAGCTTAACCCCGGTCTCGCTCTCCAGCTTGTAGAAATATTGCAGGTTCTTGCCGAGCTGGCTCGCCCGGATGATTCGCGCATCGATGGCCTTGTTCGCCGCCACGAGCGCCTCATGCTGCTCCTTGAGCAGGTTGGCGTTCTTCAGATTGGCCGCGTAGCGTTCGCCTTCCGCGGATTTCTGGGTCAGTTCCGCCTCCGAATCAGGCACTTGTCCGCTGCGCCAATAGCTCACCCCGGCCAGCAAGAGGGACAACACGCCGCAGCCGATGCTGATCGGATTTTTCCGGATGAAAGAGACGAATTCCTCGTTGGTCATGACTTCTTGGCCGGAGCTCCGGCGGCCGGGCGATAACGCAGGAACATTTCGACCGCGAGGCGTCCCGTGGAGGGGTTGCGCGTCGAAGTGGTGATGGTAAACTCGTCGAACGTCGCGAGGCGTTTGTCGCCGCGGAGTTGCTCAAGGTAATTCGTGGCGTAGCCGAGCGCTGCGTCCGACGTGCCTCGCACCGTGAGTCGGAGCATGAGGCCGTTGTCTCGAAAATCGAGTCCATCGAGCGCCATATTGGTCGGCAGGGTCTGCCCGATGTGAATCATGAGGTCCGACAAGATGGGCTTCGACTTCAAGAAGGCCTCGATCTCGATGAGCCGGGCCTCCTCCGCCTGGAATTTCTTGTAGAGCGCCACGGCCTGATCGCTGCCGGGCTTGTTCTTGTCGATTTGCGACTGCCAATCCGCGATCTGCGTGCGCAAGCCGCGCAATTGCCATTCCTGCACGCCAAAGAAAATCAACAGCGCCACGGCCACGGTAATCGATGCGCCGGTGACGAAGAACGCCGTGCGCACGACCTTGATGTCCGGCAGCTTTTCAAAGCTGCGGAAATTCGGGTGCCAGTGCGGCACGAGAGGCGCGGCCGACGCCTCACTTTTTTTCTTCAGAAACGGCAGCATTTTCTTGGGGGGCGTTGTGGTAGTGGGCCATCAGTCCGAGCAGACCAAACCAACGGATGTCCTGAGCGTTCTTCGCGAGGGCGTCGGGCAGCGAAATCTGCCGCGATTGCAGCCAGGGCGCCGGATCGAGGCGCAAACTCGTGATGCCGAGCGAGCCCGCGATGGCCGCGTCGAGCCAGGCCAGCTTGGGGGAAAGCTGGGTGCAGAGCACCTGCCCTACCGACTGGCCGGTTTGCACTTCGTAGAAACCGATCGACGACTGCAGCTCTTTGAGCAGGCGCTTGATCAGGAGCGGTCCCATGCCCGTAAAGTCGAAGGTGTTGGAGTAAAACAATTTTCGCGCAGACTCCTCGTCCTTTAGGCCGAGTTCCTTTTGCACGATCGGCACCATTGCATCGAGGCCTTGCGGAATGGGCCGAGACGCATCGACGCCCGAGGGCGAGACGATAAAAGAGTGCGTCGCGTCCGCGCCGATTTCCAACACGAGCGTTGGGATCTTCGATTTCGAGAAGGAGAGACAGTCCACCACGCCTCCCAGCATCGCCACCGTGCCCAGCTCCAGACGTTCCGGATAAATTCCGGACTTCAGGAGCGTATTTTGCAGCGTCTCGACATCCTCGCCGGGCAGGCCGCAGAACAGCACATCCTTGTTTAATGCCTTCGCCAAATCGTAGTCCCCGCCATCCGAGGCATTGAGGAGGGCGAGCGAATACTTGTCCTGCTCAATGCGGAATTGCTGGGAGCAGATTTCCGCGATGTAGCCTGGTTCCTTGATTCGCTTCAGCTCCAGCGAATGCCGCCGGACCAGACGCCGACCGGGAAACACGCCGACGGTCGCATGCAGGTAACCGCTGGGCGATTTCTTGGGCTGAATCAGCCGGATCGCCTCCTTCAGCGCAGCCGTATCCCCCGGGGGACACTCGCGCATGTCTTCGACCGTAAATGGCGCCACTGCCGACGATGTGCGCGCCAACATCACCGCATGGTCGTTGAGTTCGACGAAGAACCCTTTGGTTTTCTGAGAGAAAAGCATGCGGTCGCGCTTTGAGTTACTCGGTGGTCGGCTAGAGACAGTTGGCTAACAAATACGGTATTTCCTCGAAAAATGAAGGGGATGCGAACGTGGCAATCGCAAACCCGGGAGTAGAAACTCCTAAAACACCTCTGAAATGACAAGTGCAAACCTAGGTCTTAACTACGTGCTGACCGTCATTTACCCTTTCTTAAACACTGCGGGCAAATTGGCCGACCCTGCCCGTGCTCCCTTTCTTCCCCACCCGGCAAATCATCTTCGTGTGCGCCCGCGGTGAGCCCGCAAGCGCGGATCACCGCCAGGCCTGGGCACAAAAAAACCCGCCGCGATCACGGCGGGTTGGAGAGTTGGACTGACAGAATCGTCTAGGGGAGAGCGACCTGCGCGCGGTAGCCGCGGCTTACTTCTGCCACGTGCGCTTCTTATGGCGATTGGATTTCAAGCGCTTGCGGCGCTTGTGCTTGTTCATCTTCAGACGACGTTTCTTCTTCAGGTTACCCATGGTGTAAGAGTGTTAAAGATTAAACGTGCAAGTCGGGCATCACGCTGTCCAGCCCGAATTTTAACCCGGCGGAAGTATGGCTCTGCGGCGCAGCCGGGTAAAGACGAGTTCTCCCCCCACCTCCGCCTCCCTCAAGCCGGTGAGGCGGGCCACGGCGCGACGGTAAAGATTGATCTGTCCGGCATGCCGCAGGATCGCTTCCGCCATGGCTCGTTCATCGGCGACCTCGTCCGTCTTAAAATCAAACACGGTCGCCCGGCGCACCCGACCCTCTGCGTCGCGCTCCACCACGACCCGGTCAAACACACCGGTCACCCAATCGCTGTTC
>CANGHW010000003.1 GCA_947453695.1 Opitutia bacterium | reverse complement strand
GGAGCGACGCCGCAGCAGGTGGTGTTGAGAGCAAAGATCGTTCGCCAAGCTTCCTGCGGAAGCAGCGACAAACAGATCGCGGCTGATCTGAAGGTTCATCCGCGGACGGTGGCGCTGTGGCGGCAGCGCGTGCGCCACGAAGGCCTCGAGGGGATTTGGCAAGTCGCGGCCGGGCGTGGCCGCAAACCGACCTTTGGGGCGACTACGGTTTCAGGTTGGATCGAACCCACCCTGCAGACGAAGCCCAAGGGCGCGACATACTGGAGCACGCGTTCGTTGGGTCAGGAGGTTGGCGTCAGCAAGAACACGATTCACCGAGCCTGGCAGGATCATCAGCTCAAGCCGCACTTAACGAAGAGCTTCAAATTGTCGCGGGATCCGCAGTTTGTGGAGAAGCTCACCGACGTGGTCGGCGTCTACTTGCAGCCGCCCAAGGATGCCGTGGTGTTGTGTGTAGATGAAAAGAGTCAGATTCAGGCACTGGACCGTTCGCAGCCTGGTTTACCCCTGAAGCGCGGACGCTGCGGAACCTTTACGCACGAGTATCAACGCCAAGGCACGACCTGCCTGTTTGCCGCGCTCCATGTCGGTAAGGGCCGCGTGATCGCCGAGCATTACCCGCGGCATCGCCATCAAAAGTTCCTGCGCTTCCTCCGACGACTCGATAGCGAGTTTCCACCCCCACGCGGCCTGCACCTGATCCTGGATAACTACGCCATCCATGGCCACGCGCGAGTCCGAGCGTGGCTGCGCCGGCGACCTCGCTTCGTGCTCCACTTTATCCCGACCAGTTCCAGTTGGCTCAATCTCATCGAGCGCTGGTTTGCTGAACTCTAACAAAAGGCCGTCCGGCGCGGGGCCTTCCGCAGGGTCGAAGAAGTCCAGCGTGCTATCGATGAGTTCCTCGCGGCGTGGAACGATGAACCGGTGCCCTACACCTGGACCGCGAGTGTCGAAAGCATCCTCGCCAAGGTCGAACGATGCCGCCACCGCCTCGAACAGATCCGGCCGGGCTGCACTCGTCCGAGCACTCGGGCCCGCTCTCTCGCAGGCCTACAATAGTGGTATTTATTTGAGGGAGACTACGCTAGCTTTCAAGAGGTCGCCATTCCATCCGACCTGTAACGCCCCGTGACTGCACGTGGCGTTTCCACCAGCGGTTGTGAACTGAAAATAGGGATCGCACAGTAGCGTTCGCACTCCGGCTCAATGGGCTGCGCTCTACGCTTCCACGATTGGGAGGTCCGTTGGAGGTTGTCGGCTTAAAAAGAATTTGCTCCGCCGGCCTGAGGTTTGATCTATCGCAGTTAGTCTCGACACCCACTCCGCGCTTGAACCGCCCACCGCTTTCGCGCTGCCTGCCTTCACGTTTGCGATGCCGCCCCACACCGACCAAGCCCGCTGGTTCTCCGAGGAAGTCGATCCTCACCGCGGTGCCTTGCGCGCCTACGTGCAGCGGGCGTTTCCCGGCGTGCGCGATGTCGACGATGTCGTGCAGGATTCGCTCCTTCGCATCTGGACCGCCCGGGCGAGCCGCCAAATTGGCTGTGCCCGCGCGTTTCTTTTCAAGATCGCCCGCCACCGCGCCCTCGACCTCTTGCGCCACGATCAAGCCTCGCCGCTCGTCGGTGTAAGGGATTTGGCCGCGTTGTCCGTGGCAGAGGATGCTCCCTCTCCCGCCGATGCGCTCTCCACCACTGAAAAGATTGAACTCGTCGCCGCCGCCATCGCCGACTTGCCCGACCGATGCCGCGAGATCGTCGTTCTTCGCAAACTCTCAGGCCTCTCGCAACGGGAGGTCGCCACACGTCTCGGTCTCTCCGAACGCACCGTCGAGGTGCAGGTCGCGCGCGGCACGCGCCGCTGCGCGGACTTTCTCCGCCGCCGCGGTTTGAACGCTCCCGACGCCGGCTTCTGATCATGCAAGACGGTAAGTCTACTCCGCCGCTCACTCCGGACCACGCGCTCGACTGGCCCGGCCGCACCGCGAACGCCGACGCCGTCCTTGCCGCCGTCGAGCGTCGGGTGCAACGCCGCCGCCAACTCCGTCGCCGCGCGGTGGTTGCCACCGCTTCGCTCGCTCTCGTCGTCTTGGCTAGTGTCTCGTGGACGCGTTTGTTGCATTCCCCGCCCGCCGCCGTCGCCGCGCTTGCGACGACCGCCACACTCACGCAGCCCGCCCGCCAGCTCCTCTCCGACGGCTCGCAGATCGAGCTCAACGGCGATGCCCAAGTGCGCGTCGAGTTTTCTCCCGCGATCCGTCGCGTCACCATCGTGCGCGGCGAAGCCCACTTCGAGGTCGCCCACGATACCACGCGCCCCTTCGTCGTCATCGCCGGCGCTGTCTCCGTTCGCGCCGTTGGCACCGCCTTCGCCGTGCGCTTAGCACCGGGCGACGTCAACGTCCTAGTCACGGATGGCCGGGTCTCTGTCGACCGCGCCACCGTCGATCCCATTGCGGCTCCGGTGCAGCCGCTCGCTTTCGTCGCGAAGGGCGCCCGGGTCGCCGTCGCGCCCGCCGATCTCGCACCCCACGCTCCCGCCCCCGCCGTTGTGGCCGTGTCCGCGCCAGAGCTTGCCGAGCAACTTGCTTGGCGTGTGCCGCGCCTCGAATTTAACGACACTCCGCTCCGTGAAGCCGTCGAACTCTTCAATCGCCACGGCAATGTGCGCCTCACTCTCGCTGCCCCAGCGCTCGGGGATTTGCGCGTCAGCGGCGTCGTGCGCGCTGACAATGCCCCGGCTCTCCTGCAGCTCCTGCGCGCCGATTACGGCGTCGAGGCCCAGCGTCTCGGCGAGAGCGAGTTCGTGTTGAATCGCTCGCGCTAATTATCCGCCGCCCCGCGCCGGCGATTTCCGTAAGGGATTTTCCCGCTCCATCCGTGGAGGTGCACGACGACGCACTGCGTCCGCTTCCCACCACATGTTGCGTCACACGCACCCTCTTCGACTGCTTTGGTTCCTGACGCTGCTCTGCGTGCCGGGCCTCCGTGCCTACTCGGCCGACGTGGGCCGGCGCTCTTTTAACCTGCCGGCTGACGACGCGGAAAATTCCCTCCGCCTGTTTGCCGCCCAGTCCGGTCTGGAGGTGCTCTTCTCCCGTCCATCGACTGCCGGCGTCCGGACCAAGGCGCTCCAGGGCGACTACCTGCCGCTCGAAGCGATGAACCGCCTGCTCGCCGGCACCCCGCTCGTGGCCACGCCCGAGCCCCGCTCTGGTGCCATCGTGGTGAGTCGCCCGCGCACGGCCTCCCGGCCGCCGTCCGACGGAGAAAAGGGGGCGTCCGCCGATCCGCAAAACCAACTTATGACCAACTCGAACCGATCACCCCGCCTGCTGCTCGCCTCCCTTGCTGGTTGGCTGGCCGCTTCCACGCCTTCGTCTGCGCAGACCGCGCCAGCATCCCCGGCCACCGCCGACCCTTCCGCCAAAGAAACCGTGAAGCTGGAATCCTTCGTCGTCACCGGTTCCAATATCCCCACCGCTGCCGACGCCGTGGCGGCGCCGATCACGATCATCAATCGCGACGAAATCGAGCGAACCGGCTTGGGGTCCAACCTCCTTGAAGTCGTGCAAACCCGCATGCCCAGCTTCGCGGGCAGCGGCAATCTCGGTGCGACCAATGGCAATATCGCCGGCGGCACCGCGACGTCCGGTGGCTCGCAACTTTCGCTGCGCAATCTTTCCACCCTCGTGCTCCTTGATGGCCGTCGCTTGCCTGACAGCGGAGCTAGCGCGCGCGGTGGTCGCTCCTTCGTCGATGTGAACCAGATTCCACTCGCCGCCATCCAGTCGATGGAGGTCCTGACCGACGGCGCCTCGGCTATCTACGGTTCCGATGCCGTCGGCGGCGTGGTGAACGTGAAGCTGAAACACGACTATCAAGGCCTCGAAGTGGGCGGGCGCTACGCGATGTCGACGGGTGACGGGGACTACAACCAGCGCTCTGCCTATCTGGTGGCCGGGGCCGTTACCGATCGCATGAGTCTCACGGTTTCCTTCTCCCAGTCGCGCATCACGCCTTTGCTCCAGTCCGAGCGCCCGTTCTCCAATCCGCAGCGCGGCAAGTCGGCGACGATCTCCGGCGCGTTGGGCCAGTCGTCGACCGCGTTTCCCACGGCGTTTCTTCGGCCCGGGTTGAATTCCCCCAGTCTCGCGACGACCACGGGTCCGGCGGCGGTGTTTGCCGACCTGAATGCCCTCGTTGCCTCCGGTATTTACCAAGCCTCCTCAGTTCAGCCGATCGCCGACACCTTTGATCTGGCCCCGTTCGTCACACTCACGATCCAATCTTCCAAGCAGGCGATCACGCTGGCGAGCACCCTCAAACTCATCCCCGAGCGACTCGAGTTGTTCGTCGAGGCCATGGACTCGGCGAGCGACAGCTGGTCACAGCAGGGCGCACTCGGCATCACGACCGCGGTCCCGGTCAATGCTCCCTACAATCCCACCCGTTCGGCGCTGTTTGCAGCCTTTCGCTACACTCCCGATGTGCGGCGCGCAGACAACTCCGCGCAACTGCGCCGCTTCGTCGGCGGTTTCCGAGGAAAGATCGGCGAGCGGCTCCAGTGGGAGGCCGGCTACAACACCAACACGAACCGACTCGAAAATTCACTCAGCGGCCAATACTACGCTCCCAATCTTCAGCTGGCGCTCGCCGGCGGCTACGATGCAAACGGCAATCCGCAAGTCGGCGGCCGTTACGCGCGGATTTTCCGCAACTACAACGCGCCGGCCAACACGACTACCCTCGCGCAATGGCAGGCCGCCATCACCCCGGCCAATTCCATCGTGCAGCCCGCGATCGATCTGCTCGCCCGTCCCGAGGGGATCTCACCCTCCGTCTTCGACAACATCCGCGGAGCGACCGCCAATATCTTCGAGGCAGGGCTCACGCAGTTCGACGCCCGCGTGTCTGGTTCGCTCTTCGATCTGCCCGCGGGTCCTTTCGGCGCCGCGCTCGGCGTCGACTATCGCCAGGAAAAACTGGTCGGGACCCCCGATGAAAATTCCTTCAGCAGCGGCCCCACGTCCCGTCGTTGGCAGAACGGCAATTTCTTCGACCCCATTGCCCGCGACCGCACCATTGATGCCGGCTTCGCCGAGATTCGCGTGCCCGTGACGAGTGAGCGCATGGACCTACCCGGCCTGCGCTTGCTCGAACTGTCGGCCGCCTACCGCTACGAAAAATACAGCGATGCCGGTGCCTCGCGAGTCCCGAAATATGGTGTCCGTTGGCGTCCCATCGGCGATCAGCTCACCGTCCGCGGCACGTATTCTGAGGCGTTCGTCGCTCCGTCGCTCTTCTCGCTCTTTGGTCCCACCACGGAAGGCGCCACCGCCGCCGGAGTTATCCAGACCGTGTTTGGCGTGGCCGGTTTCGGCCGACAACGCTCCGGTGCGAATCCCGATCTCAAGCCGTCCACGGCCAAGACCTCGTCCTTTGGCGTCGTCTATTCGCCGAAGGCTGTGCCGCGGCTCACGCTCGGAGTCGATTACATCGAGGTGAAGCAGCTTTCGCTGGTCGGCGTGGCGGGTGCGGCCAACATCCTCGGCAGCGTCGACGCATCCGGGCCAGCCTCGCCCTTCATCAATCAAGTGGCGATCGGAAATTTCCCCACCAATCCCGACCCGTCGCTGCCGGCACCCACGCGCATCACCGCGCCCGGACAACTTTCGGCACTGCTGCGTTCCGGGGTGTCGCCCAACGTGGTCTTCGTCACCGACTCCCGCGTCAACATCGCCGGCCAAAGGTTGAAGGCGCTGGATGTGTCGGCGTCCTACGAATTTCCCAAATCTGAGTTCGGTAAATTCAACGTCAGCACCGCCGGGACGTTCTTCCTCGATTACCAGTTCCAAGCCCTCCCGACGCAGGCCTACTACGAATACGCCGGGCACGTCACTACCCTCAACGAAGGCCAGGGCACCATTCCTGGGATGAAATGGTTCACCGCCCTCAATTGGAGCCGCGATCGCTGGTCTGCGACGCTCAACAACACCTACATTTCCAGCGTCGTCGATCTCGGCGCCGGCGGCATCGTCTTCGCCAGCAGCACGAGCCTGAAGCGTGTGCCGGTTCCTTCCTACACCTCGTGGGACACGTCGGTTTCCTATGCCTTCAAGAACATCAGCCTCCCGGGCGGAAAGAAACTCTTCTCCGGCCTGAAACTCACCCTCGGTGTCAACAATCTCGCCAACAAGATGCCGCCGTCCGCCCCGCAGGCCTTCGGCGGTGACGTCGGCGTCGACCTCGCAACCTACAATCCCATCGGCCGCCTCTGGTATGTCAGCGCCGGCCTGAAATTCTAACGGACGCGATGATCACCAAAAACCTACTCGTCGGAGCGGCGGCTTTTTTCTGCGCGTTTTCCGCTGCCACCGCGGGGGCTGCGCTGGAGGTCGCCGCGCCGTCGACCGTGGGCCTCTCCGCCGAACGACTGGAGCAGATCGGTTCCGCCCTCCGCGCCGAGGTGGCGCAGGGCGCGATTCCTGGCGCGGTCGTCGCCATCGCCCGTCGCGGCAAGTTGGTTTACCATGAAGCCTTCGGGTTTCTCGATCAGCCGGGTGGCATCCCCATGCCGAAGGACGCCATCTTTCCGATTGCCTCGTTGACGAAGCCGTTGACCACCGTCGGGACGCTCATGCTCGTCGAATCCGGCCGGATCGCTTTGGAGGACCCCGTGGAGCGCCACCTACCGCAACTCGCGGACCGGCGGGTCACCACCGGTTCCGGCACCGAACCGGCCCGGCGCCAACCAACTGTGCAGGATTTGATGCGCCATACCGCGGGCCTCACCAACGGAATCGCGAAAGGCAGCGAATTGGAGCGGCAGTATTACGAGCTGACTGCCGTTGACCGAACAAACGCGGATTTGATCGAGCGCCTGAGTCGCTTGCCCCTGCACTACCAGCCGGGAACTCGTTGGGACTACGGCTTGGGCTTCGACGTCGTCGGAGCCATTATTGAGAAGCTGACCAACCGCCGACTGGCCGACTATCAGGCGGAGAATCTTTTTGCGCCACTCGGCATGAGCGACACGGGCTACTTTGTGCCGTCCGCCAAAGCGGCCCGGTTCGCTCGCCCGTTCAAGGCCGATCCATTGACCGGCGAGCCGACCAACGCCCGACTCCGCACTACGCCGCCCCAGCGGGATAGCGGCGGCAATCACTGTTATTCGACGGCGATCGACTACCTACGCTTCGCGGAACTGCTGAGAGGGAAGGGCACGTTTGAAGGCCGTCGCTACCTCGGCCGAAAGTCGGTGGAATTCATGACGTCGGATCAGATGACCTCCGAAGTGAATCTGGAGCGACTGTGGAACCGAGGAAATGTGCATGGCTATGGCTTCGGCCTGAGTGTCGCGGTGCGTCGCGCCTCCGTGGGTTCTGGCATGCTGGGCACGCCCGGTGATTTCAATTGGGGCGGTGGCAGCGGCACCTACTTCTGGGTCGATCCCAAGGAGGAGCTCTCCGTCGTGTTCATGGCCGCGGCCCCCGGCGAGATTCGCAATCGGTTGCGCCAGTTGATCACAGCAACGGTGCTCCAGGCGGTCCAATGAGCCCGACGGAGTCCTCCATGGGTTGCGCTTAATCCGTAGAACCAAAAGAACTGCGCTACCGTCCCACGCACACTCCCTGATTAGTCGCTCAAAACTAGAATCTCCATCGATCATGAGGCCTACGATATTTTCGCTCCTTTCTGCGTTCGCTTTTCTGCTCGCGGCGTCGGTATCCGTCTCCGCCGAGCCACGCCCGAATATACTATTGATCGTAGTGGACGATCTCCGCTTCGACGACTTCGGTGCCGCCGGGCATCCGTTCGCGCGCACGACCCACCTCGACCGCGTCGCGCGCGAGGGTGCGCAGTTCAAAAACTTCTTCGCCGTCACGCCGCTCTGCTCACCGAGCCGCGCCAATATCCTCACCGGCCAGGAAACACGCCACCACGGCATCCTCGACAACACCGAGCGCAGCCCGCGCAGCCACACGTTGGCGACGTTTGCGCGGTCGCTCCACGCGGCCGGCTACAACACGGGCTTCATCGGCAAATGGCACATGGGCAACGATCCCACCCCGCGGCCCGGCTTAGATTACTGGGTTTCGATGAAGGGCCAGGGCGAGGTGGCGGACCCGGAACTTTTTGAAAACGGCCGTCTGGCGCGCGCGCCGGGTTACGTGACGGATATTTTCACGCAACGCGCCGTGAGTTTCATCCAACAGCGCCGCACCGCGCCATTTCTGTTGATGTTGTCCCACAAGGCGCTTCATCCGAATAAAATTCAGAGTGCGGACGGCACTTCGCAGGCCATCGGCGAGGGCGGTTTCATTCCCGCCGAACGACACAGGACGCTCTACGCCGGCGCCCAACCGGCGCGTCGCGGCAACTACGCGGTGCCGCCCAAAGACAAGCCTGCCCTCGCACGCCCCATCCCGGGATTGAAGCCGCTGGGGCCGGAAACCGTCACCCCAGATGAAACCATCCGCGACCGCCTGCGCATGTTGGCCGCGGTCGACGAAGGCCTCGGTCAGATTCTAGCCGAGCTGGAAAAGCAGGGCACGTTGAATCAGACGGTCGTGATGGTGATCGGCGACAACGGTTACTTCTACGGCGAGCATGGCCTCAGCGAAGAGCGCCGTCTCGCCTACGAGGAGTCCATTCGCTTGCCCTTGCTGGTGCGCTATCCACCGCTCGTAAAGGCCGGCTCGGAGCCCACCGGGATGGCTCTCACCACGGACCTCGCTCCGACCATCGTGGAACTCGCCCGCGCGCCAGCCATGTCCGGCATCGACGGACGCTCGCTCCTGCCGCTCTTCACGCGCACGCCGGCTGATTGGAGAAAATCGTTCCTCATCGAGTATACGACCGACATCGTGTTTCCCCGCACGTTGAAGATGGGCTACGACGCCGTGCGGACCGAGCGCTATAAATTCATCCGCTATCGCGAACTCGACGGCATGAACGAACTCTACGACCTCCAGCAGGACCCCTTCGAGCTGACTAACCTCATGGACTCGCCCGCCGCCACCGGTCTGCGCCAGCAAATGGAGACCGAGTTGGCGCGATTACTCGCACCGACATCCACGGCCGACCGCCCTGCCGGTCGCTGATGCTTTCAACTGCCGGCGCTGCCGCCGTTGGTGGCCTCCTGCGCTGAGGCGACCTCGCCGGGCCCCGCTTTTTGGGCGCGACTTTCCCCGCGGCTTGCCGTCGTGTCTGGCACCCCGCTTTCCCGCCGTATGAAATCCTCCGTCTTCGCGCGCCTTGCCCTGTTCACCTTGCCGTTGGCCGGCTTTTTGTCCGCCGCCGACTCGGTTCCCGCCGACCTCATCCTGACGCGCTTCTCCGGCCCCGACATCACGCCGTGCGTCGCGACGCTCTGCGTCTCCGCCCAGGGCGAAGTCTACGCCGGCGTTGATCTCAACGGCTCCCTCGGCAAGGGCCCCGGCAAGGGCCGCATCGTCAAACTGATCGACACTAACAAGGACGGTGTCGCCGACTCCTCGACGCTCTTCGCGACCATCGACAATGCCCGCGGCCTCCTCGCCATCGGCACCCGCCTCTACGTCCTCCACACCAACCACGGCCCCGACGGTAAGGCCACGGGTATGAATCTCGTCGTTTTGGAAGACGCCGATCGCGATGGCGTCGCCGACGGCCCGCCGAAAGTTCTCATCGAGGGCATCTGCGTCGCCAAGGCGATCAACGACCGCGGCACCGACCACTCCACCAACGGCATCCGCATGGGTATCGACGGCTGGATCTACATCGCGGTCGGCGATTTTGGTTTTCACAACGCCTCCGGCACTGATGGCACCAAGCTCACGCTGCAGGGCGGCGGCGTCGCGCGCGTCCGCCCCGATGGCACCGAACTCGAGCTCTTCGCCACTGGCACCCGCAACGACTACGACGTCGCGATCGATCCGTTTCTCAACGTCTTCTCCCGCGGCAACACCAACGACGGCGGTGGTTGGAACATCCGCTTCCTCCACCTGATCCAGTCCGCCGACTACGGCTATCCGCGCCTCTTCAAGAATTTCTCCACGGAGATTCTCCCGGCCCTCGAAGACCTCGGTGGCGGCTCGGGCGTCGGCGCGTTTTTCCTCTCCGAGCCCACTTGGCCCGCGAAATACAACGACCAGCCCCTCATGGCTGATTGGGGCCGCAAGGCGATCTACCTTCACCGTCTCACGCCCGACGGCGCGACGTTTACGCAGAAGGCCGAGGAGTTCGCACAGATTTCCCAAATCACCGACCTCGACGTCGATCCCTCCGGCCAGATGTTTGTGAGCGCTTGGGACGGGGCCGGCTTCAAAGGCGATCCCGGCAAAGGCTACGTCTCTCGCATCACGCCAAAAGGCTGGACGCACCGCGCGTTGCCCGATCTCGCCACCGCGAAACTCACGGATCTCGTCACGCTGCTCGCCTCCGCCAGCGCCACCACGCGTTTCTACGCACAACAGGAAATCCTCGCCCGTCCCGCCGAGTCAGCCGCCGCTAAAACCGCTGTCCTTGCCCTCGCGAAATCCACCGCGCCGTCCCTCGCCGCGCGCGTCGCCGCGCTCTTCACCTACGCACAGTTGGAATCCTCGCCCGCCGCCATCCTCGCCCTCGCCGTGGAGGAGCCGCTCCGCGAATTCGCCCTCCGTGCCGCCACCGATCGCCTACCGCGATTGAAAAATTCCGCACTCCCGCTCGAACCCTTCACCAACACTCTCCGCACCGGCACGCCGCGCCAACGCGCCGCCGCGGCCATCGCGCTCGGCCGCCTCGGCAACCCCGCCGCGGTGTCCGCGCTCATTGCCGAGCCGTTCACCAAGCCTGACGACGGCGGCGACGGTGACTTCACGCAGAAAGACACGCTCAAGGGCGCACGTGAAAGCCGCGTCACACTCTCCACCAAACCCGGCAACGAACTCCGTCTTCATCTGACGTCGACGACCGACGCCGCCCAACCCGCGCGCCTCGCGCTCTTCGACGCCTACTTCACGCTCGCAGACCGCAGCCGCGTTACCCTCGCTTCGCTCCAGCCCATCGCCGGTCGTGCCACCGTGGAAGCCGTCCCGGCTGCGGTCGGTGCGGCCGAGGCCGAGGCGGCGGCGAAGGCCAGCAAGAAAAACAAACGCGGTCCCTCCGGCCCCGCCGTTGTCATCGAGGGCACGACCTACGTCACCTATCTCGTGCCGCCCGGCGCGGGTCAGTTTGACGCCCGCGCGCGCACTCCGGCGGATAGCGGCGCCGAGGTTTCCGTCGAGTTCTTCGTCTCGAGCGGTCCACCGCTCAAATCCCCCACCGCGTCGTTTGCCCCCCGTCACGCGACTCCCAATTCCGGCATCGTGCTGCCGCACTTGGCTGCCCATGCGCTGATGCGCCTCCGCGCCGTTGACGGAGCGCTGGCCGCCGTTGGCACGAAAAACGAAGACTTGGCTCTCTGGACCTTGTCCTACCTGCACGAGCCCGCCGTCGTCGACGGCCTGCTTGCGAAACTCACGCCCGACATGGCACCCGCCTTGCGCGCCAAACTCCTCACCACGCTCGCCCGGCTTTATCAGCAGGAGACTCCCTTCGACGGCACGACGTGGTGGACCACACGCCCCGATACCCGCGGACCGTATTACAAGCCCATGACATGGTCGGCCTCACCGCGCATCGCCGCCGTCCTCGAAGCCGAGGTCGCGCACGCTACGCCCGCCCAGCTCGATTTCCTCGCGCGCCTCAATGATTCCCACCGGCTCGGTCTCGCCAAACTCGGCACCCGCCTTGTGGCCCCGCCCACCGAGAAAGCTCCGACCATCGATCTCGCGAAAATCGCCTCACAAAAAGGCGCCGTCGCGACCACCGCTCTCGAAGACATCATTGTCGCCGTCGAAAAATTGAAACCCAACCATGCCCGCGGCGAAGCGCTCTTCACGCAACAGGGCTGCGTCGCGTGTCATGCCTTGCAACCCGGCGGCGCCGCCCTCGGACCATTCATGGGGCAGATCGGCTCCATCATGAATCCGAGTCAGATCGCCACCGCGATCTTGCGCCCGAGCGATACGATTTCGCAGGGCTTCCAAACCGTCATGCTCACCATGAAGGACGGCTCCGTCCGCACCGGCTTCGCCAGCGAAACCACCGCGGACAAGATTGTCCTGCGCGACATGACCGGCGCCGTGTCCACCGTGCTCACCGCCGACGTGAAAGAGGACAAACATCTCCCCACCTCAATGATGCCCGAGGGCCTCGCCAACGCGCTCTCCCTCGAAGACTTCGCCGCCCTCGTGCACTTCCTCGCCCAAAAGAAATAATCCCGCGCTGCACTTCCCCGTATGAAAACCCCGCTCCTGTCCGCTCTCACCGTCCTCGTCGTCACCGGCTCCACGGCACTCGCTCAAAACGGCAAGCCCGATGCCGAGGGCTACATCCGCGACTGGCTCATCCTCGCGCCGTATCCCATCGGCGAAAGCTCCGGGGCTGACGAAATCGACAGGAAGCAGTTTGCCACCGAAGCGCAGCCCGCGGCCAAGGACGGCGCCGTGCAAAAGCTGGGCTCCACCGAGCTCACTTGGAGCAAGACGACCACCAAGGATTTCTACATCGACTTCAAGGAACTCCACCCCGCCCAGAGCGAACACGTCGCCGGCTGGGCCGTCGCCTACGTCGTGGCGCCTGTCGAAAAAACCGGCCTCACGCTCAAGATGAACAGCAACGACCAAGGTAAGGTCTACCTCAACGGCAAGGAACTCGTGAAATTCACGGACACCCGCACGCTCGAAAAGGGTGCCGAAGACTCTGCCGAAAAAGTCACCCTCAAGGCCGGCGTCAACGTCCTCGTCCTCAAAGTCGTAAACGAGGAAAACAACTGGCAGGGCAGCGTCCGCTTCGTCGACGCCACAGGCAAACCCGTGACCGACGTTAAGGTGCAGACCGCGCCTTGACCGCGGAGCGCGTTCGAGGTAGGGCGGTTTGTCTCCAAACCGCCCCGCCACTCGTAGCCGTCCTCACGGATCCTGCGGCGTGATTGGGAAATTGCCGAGCGTGCGCTTGGCGACGGGTGGCACGGCTTTCGGGTAATAGCGTTTCCGCCACGCTTCGTGTTGCGCAGTTAGCTCGGCGACCTTCGCGGGATTGGTGTCGGCGAGATTTCTGTCCTCGCCGATATCTTCGGCCGGCCGGTAGAGGCGGGCCTTGGGTTCCCATGCACGTTTGACGAGCTTCCAGTCACCGTCGTGCACGGCGTAGTTCTGTTGGTTTTCCCAGTGCAGTGCGCCAGCCCGGGCGAAAGGCTCGCCGCGGAAAAGTGGCATGAGTGTCTGGCCGTGGATCTCGTGGCCGGCGGCTGGTTTCACGCCGGCGGCATCGAGGAAGGTCGGGAGCAGGTCCATCGTCACAGCATACCCGGCGCGCACGGTGCCTGCGGGAATTTTCCCGGGCCAGCGGGCGAGGAAGGGCACCCGCGTGCCGCCTTCGGTCAGGCCAAATTTGTAGCCGCGGTGCGGTCCGTTGGAGTAGTCCGCTCCCTCGGGTCCATAGGAATTCAACTCGGCCGTGGGACCGTTGTCTGACGTAAACACCACGAGGGTATTGTCCGAGATTTTCAGTTCATCGAGGGTCGCGAGCACCTGGCCAATGCCGGTGTCGAGTTGCTCGACCATCGCGGCATAGATCGCGAACAGGCCGCGGTCGGGAAAGCGCTTGCGGTATTTTTGCACGAGATCGACGGGCGCCTCCAGCGGGTAGTGGGGAGCGTTGAAGGCGAGGTAGAGGAAGAACGGCTTTGCGGCCGCGGCGTCGCGGCGGATGAACTCCACGGCCTTGGCGGCGAGCTCGTCGGTGTAGTAGCCAGTCACCTTGATGGGAGTTTCATTGTGATAGGTCTCCTTTGGGCGCCAGAAGCCGGGCGTGCCTATCAGCGAGCCCCAGAACTCGTCGAATCCGTGCGTGCGCGGCCAGTTTTCCTTGGCGTGGCCAAGATGCCATTTGCCAACGAGGCTGCTCCGGTAGCCCGCCGGCTTCAGCGCCTCGGGAATGGTGATGGCAGCGTGATCCAGGGCGAGGATGGGGACGTTGCCGCGGACGTCGGGGCTGGCGAGTTCAGGCACACCGACGCTGTGGGGGTAGCGGCCCGTCAGCAGTGCGGCGCGGGTAGGCGAGCACATGGGCGCGGAGGTGCGGTAGTGCGTGAGTTTCACGCCGTCCTTGGCGAGTCGGTCTAGATTCGGTGTGTCGATCTGCGAGCCGTCATGGCCGAGATCGGCCCAGCCGAGATCGTCGGCGAGAATCATCAGGATATTGGGGGCGCGTTCGGCGGCGGCAGCCGAGGCAAAGAGGGCGGCTCCGAGCAGGGCGAGACGGAAGTGCGTGCGAAGGTGCATGGGGGAGGGGAGTGAGGCAGAAAAAGGGCGGGCGGCTCCGGGCGCACGCGAAATGTCGCGGAGCCGGGCAGTTGGGACGGATGGGGAGCCATGTCGCACCCTTTATTTTTTCGAAAAATTTTGTAGCGGAGAGGCCGGCGGCCTGCGTCTTTTCTCCTGAATCCCCAACCCCACTCGATCGCCTGCGTCCTTTTGCCGACGTGAGCGGTGAGTCCCTCTTGCCCCATGAAACATCCCCGTGTCTTCACCGTGGTCCGTGCACTCCTATTCCTCGTCTGCGTGCTCGCGGGCGCCGTTGGTTCCCGGGCGCTGGCCGCTGCCGCGACCGGCTCGATCGCCGGTAACGTGAGCAATACCGCGACCGGCAATTTTCTGGAAGGTGTGCGCATTGAGTTGCCGGCGCTGCGCCTCACGGCGCTCACTGATGAAACCGGCCGTTTTTTCCTGGATGATGTGCCGGCCGGTGCGCACGAGATCGTCGCCACTTATCTCGGGCTCGATCCGCAGAAGTTCACGGTCAATGTCGCTGCTGGGCAGCGCGCGATCCGCGACTTCGACCTGACGACCGGCGTCTACAAACTGCAGGCATTTACCGTCAGCGGTGAGCGCGAGGGCAACGCCGCGGCGCTCACGGCCCAACGCAACGCGACGAACAAGAAGGACGTCGTGGCGCTCGATGCCTACGGGAATCTCCCGAACATGAACGCCAGCGAACTCGCCGTCCTGTTGCCTGGAGTCGCCGGCAGCCTGAGCGACGAGGGAAATATCATTGGTTTCTCGGTGCGCGGCATGCCGCCGGCGATGAATACTATCACCATCGACGGCGCGCTGATGGGCAGCCAGGGCGGCATGGCGCGCGCGACCCGCATTCATACCATCACCGGTTCGATGTTCGAGGCCCTCGAGGTCACCAAGGGCCACACGCCCGACAAGGAGGCGGGTTCCCTCGGCGGCACCGTCAATCTGAAGAGCCGCTCCACCCTGAGCATGAAGGAGCAGCGTCGCGTCACCTACAATGTCTCCGCCCGCCTCGCTCCGTCCGGCACGCAGCAGATTCCGCTGCGCGAGGAGCACCGCCTCCACCCGCTGCTCAACGTGGGCTACCAGGAGGTCTTCGATGTGCTCGGCGACCGGCGCAACCTGGGCGTGTCTGTGAATCTTTTCTACAGCGAACAGGCGGTCGGCTTCTTCAGCACCACGCGCGATTTCCAAGACACCGTCGCGACCCCGGCTTACGTCTGGGACTACCGCACGCAGGACAATTACAACAACCGCAAGCAATCGAGCGTGAACACTAAGTTCGATTTCCGCCTGTCGGCTAACACCAAGTTCTCGCTCAACCTGATCTACAACGACGCCTTTGAGCGCTTCCGGCTGCGCTACCTGTTCCGCGCCTTCACTGGCAGTCAGACCGTGGTGCCCAACGCCACCACCTCGGGTGTAATTCCCGGCTTCACCTCCCGCATCACCCAGGTGCGTCCGGTCGCGGCTTCGACGATCGATATCACGTCGCAGATGTCTAATTTCTTCCATCGCCAGCGCCACGTCGACTTCGGCGGCGAACACACCTTCGGTCACCTCGAACTCGACTACAACGCGGTCGCGAGTCTCGACCACATCAACGGCGGCGGCGGTGACGGCGGCGTGCTGGTGAACCGCGTGACGGGCATCGGCTGGACTCTCGATCGCACCCAGTCCGATCTCTATCCGCGTTTCATCCAGAATGGCGGTCCGGACATCAGCAATGCCGCCAGCTACCGCCCCAACAGCCTGAATTTCGCCGACTCCACCAACGTGCACGAGGTGCGCGAGCTGCGGGGTAACGCCCGTTACCGCCTGCCCACGGAGTTTTCCGCGTTCCTGAAAACCGGGTTTCGCTACCGTGAGGAAAAGGCGGCCGATGTGAACCGCGACCGCCGCTCGATTTTCACCGGCACGAACTCCGCGCAGCTTCCCACAGACCCGACCATCAAAACATTTGGCGACCATAAGACTGGGCTCAACATCCCGGCCTGGAATGCCAATGCCATCAGTGTGGGCCGTCAGCCGGTCAACCCTGCGCTTTGGCGGGACGACGTCTATTTCGCCGAGACCTCCAAATACACCGGCACACGTCAGGTGCTCGAGACCGTCAAGGCGGCCTACCTGATGACGCAGGGCACGGTGGGTAAGACAGGCTTCATCGCGGGCGTGCGGGTTGAGGATACTGATGACGACAGTGCGGGCTGGGTGCGGGCGCGGGTGGCGAGCACCGCGGCCGAGCAGGCCGCAGATCCGGTTGCTGCGGCGCGGAAGGATTACGCCAACACCCGGCGCGAGCGCTCCGGGAGCTACACCAAGGCGTTTCCGAGCGTGCACCTCACTCAGGACCTGCGGCCCAACCTCAAGGCCCGCCTCAGCTGGTCCAATAGTTTCGGGCGCCCGCCCATGACCAACCTCCTGCCGAACGAGACCGTCAACGAGACCGCCCAGACGCTCACCATCAACAACCCAAGCCTGAAGCCTCAGACCGCGGAAAGCTGGGATGCGGCGCTGGAGTATTACTTCGAGCCGGTCGGCAGTTTCTCCGCGAGCTGGTTTCACAAGACGATCAAGGACTACTTCGTGACCGGGCAACTCGCCGGCACTGTCGGCTCCGGCCCCGACAACGGCTACAACGGCGAGTATAGCGGTTTTTCTATTCTGACCACGGCCAACCTCGGAACGGCGGTGGTGCAGGGGTGGGAACTTAGTTATCAGCAGCAGTTCACTTTTCTGCCCGGACTTCTGAAGGGGCTGGGCTTGTCGGCCAACACCACGATCCTCACGACGCAGGGTAACTTTGGCTCCGCCACCACGACGCGCCGCACCGGCGAGGTCCCCGGGTTTGTCCCCCGCACGGCCAACCTGAGTTTGAGCTGGCGCTATCGGAAGTTTGGCAGCCGCATCAACCTTAACCGCACCGGAGAGTTTGTCAGCGCCTTCACCGCCACCGGTTCGGGCCGCAATCAATACACCCGTGAACGCACCGTCGTGAATATCGGTGCAGCCTATCAATTCCGCCCCGCCGTCAGCTTCTCGGTGGATGTGGGCAATATCTTCAATGAAGCGCAGGTATTTTACCGGGGGATCGCTGACAATATTTCGGAGTATCGCATTCCGGGCGTGACGGTGACGTGCGGCGTGAGCGGACGCTTCTGAGTCGAGGGCGTTCAGGGGAGGCGCCCGTCCGCGGGCGCCTCGGTTAGATTTTAAGAAATAACTTCCGGCGCCACATCCAGTAGAGCAGTAGCCACATCAACCCGAGGGTGGCGGCGCCATGGAGCAGCGGTTGGTAGGATTTACCGAACACTTGGAACACGCCGACTCCGAGGTGGGTGAGCAGGGCTTTTTCCAGAAAACTCTGGAAGAGGTGCGCGATCAGGTAGGCCGCGATGGAGTTGGCGCCGATCACCACGAGAGGAAGCGCCCATTTCCCGCGTTGCCGTAGATCGACCACGAAGTAGAACAGCGCCAGCAACAGGCAGCACCAGCCTCCGCTGAATAAGACCCAGCTCGGGGTCCAGATACGTTTCACGAGCGGGCAGATCCCCAGCCAGCCGAGCGTCGCGCCGGCGACGAGCGCGAGGGCGCCCGCCGCGGCGAGCCAGCGGATCTTGGCTCCGGGGGCACGGTCGCTGCGGAGCACGCCGCCCGCGATCAGGCCGAGGATCATCGTCGCGAGCGTCGGCACGAAGCTGAGCGTCGCGTAACCGCCCGTGTGGAACGCAAAGGGCTTTTCGCGCGGGAAGAGATTCAACCACCACGTATCAAAGGCCCACGCGAGGTTGCTGTTCTTCTGCCAGTGGGCGGCCAGGCCGGTGAGGCCGTTTGTCTCGAACCACTTTGCGGTTACGCCAACCTTCGCGTAGTCGAAATCCGCGGGTGGGAGCGGCCAGAGCACAAACGCCGTCCAGATGCAGAGCAGAATGCCGCCGAATGCGACCCATTGATCACGCGTCGGACGCAGCCCTAGCATGAAGAGGAAACCGTAGCCTAGGCCGATCTGCGTGAGGGTATCCTCGAAGGTCCAGTTCGTGAAGTCGCGCGAGGTCGAGCGGAGGAAAACGCCCAGCAGGATCAGCACGAGCGCGCGCCACCACGCGTGGCCGATCATTCGCGCCGTCGATTCGCCGCGGGCTGCGCGGCTCGCGAGCGAGTAGGGGAGGGCGACGCCGACGAGAAACGAAAACGACGGCTGGATCATATCGTGCAGCGAGCAGCCGACCCACTCGACGTGCGATTGATGAAATGAGAGGAACTTCCACACCTCGCTGTCGGGCACCGCTGCCGCCACACGGCGCAGCCGCAGCACCTCGCCCATCATGAGCAGCATGACAAAGCCGCGATAGGCATCGAGGGAAGCGAGGCGCGAGGGTGGGGCAGCCGGAACGGTCGCGGAAGATGACGTGGACATGAAGGGGTGGGGTTGGACGGTGACGATGCCGCACGCCGTGCCGCGCGGGAAGGGCGAAGTGGAGGCGTCGCCATCTGTTGTGGGGCGGGGTTTACCCCCGCCATGCCTTGGCGGGCATAAAGCCCGCACCTCACTGGCAAGAAACTGAGACGGGCGAAGTGCGCGCGCGGCGGAATCGTCTCTGGACAAGCGCCGCGCTCTTGTGTCCAACACCACTCTCCGCGCTGCGCCCCCGCTGATGAAACCCCGTTTGCTATTGCTCGCCTGCCTCATGACGTCCGCCGCCGCGGTCGCCGCTCCGCCGGATTTCGAGCGGGATATCCGGCCGATTTTCGCGGCGAACTGCGTCAAGTGTCACGGTCCCGAGAAGCAGAAGAGTGGTTACCGCCTCGACGTGAAATCCGTCGCGCTCACCGGCGGCGAGGGTAGCGCACCCAATATTTTGCCCGGAAAGGCGGCGGCCAGTCCGTTGGTGAAGGCCATCACGAGCGAAGACGCCGACGAGCGCATGCCGCCGAAGGGCGAGGCACTTACGGCTGCGGAGATCGCGAAGATCAAAGCGTGGATCGACGCCGGCGCCGTCTGGCCCGATCACGCCAGCGTGGCCGTGGCCGATCCGCTCGACTGGTGGTCGCTCAAACCGATGGTCAAAACGCCGCCACCATCCATGACGGCGCACCCGATCGATGCGTTCATTCGCGAAAAACTCGCCGCCAGCGGCCTCACGCCCGCGCCCGCCGCCGATGCACGCACGCTCTGCCGCCGGCTTTACTTCGACCTGACGGGTCTCCCGCCCACACCGGAGGAAATTGCGGCCTTCGTCGCCGAGACCGCCCGCGACCCCGCGGCCTACGAGCGCCTTGTGGACCGGCTCCTCGCTTCGCCGCGCTATGGCGAACGCTGGGCCCGGCACTGGCTCGACGTCGTCCACTACGGCGATACGCACGGTTACGACAAAGACAAGCTGCGCACCAACGCCTGGCCCTACCGCGATTACGTCATCCGCGCGCTAAATACCGACAAACCCTTTGCCCGCTTCGTCCAGGAGCAGATCGCCGGCGACGTGTTGTTTCCCGACACCGTCGATGGCGTCGAAGCGCTCGGCTTCATCGCGGCGGGGCCATGGGATTTCATCGGCCACGCCGAGCTGCCGGAGTCGAAGATCGACGGAAAGATCGCGCGTCACCTCGACCGCGACGATATGGTGGCGAATACCATCGGCACGTTTTCCAGCCTCACGGTGCACTGTGCGCAGTGCCACCAGCACAAGTTCGATCCAATCTCGCAGGAAGATTACTACAGCCTGCACGCCGTCTTCGCCGCGCTCGACCGCACCGACCGCGAGTATTACCGCGATCCCGCCGTGCAGACGCGCGCGAACCGTCTCAAACGCGAGCAACGCGACAACGCCGCCGCACTCGCGGCCTTGGAAGCCCCGCTCCGCGCGCAGGCCGGCCCGGCCTACACGGCGCTGAACCGTCGTCTCGAAGAACTGGCCGCGGGTGCGGCGGGGAGCGGACCGAATATCAGCCGCGGCTATCACAGTGCCCTCTCCAAAACCGCCGACACCTTGAAATGGGTGCAGGTCGACCTCGGCGAGTCGGTGGAGATCGACCGCGTGTGGCTGCTCCCTGCCGTCGACGACTTCAACGGCATCGGCGCCGGCTTTGGTTTCCCCGTCCGCTTCAAAGTCGAGGTTAGCGACGATCCCGAGTTTCGCCGCGACGTGAAGCTCCTCTGGATCCGCTACGAGCTCACGTTCATGGCCGATTTCCCGAATCCCGGCCTCACGCCATTTTCGACCGGCGGCAGCAAAGACGACGGCATCGCCGGCCGCTACGTGCGCGTGACGGTCACCAAGCTCGCGCCGCGTAAGAACGATTTCATGTTCGCCCTCGCCGAGCTGCGAGTGACGGACCGCGCGGGTAAAAACGTCGCGGCCGGCAAACCCGTGACGGCGCTCGACTCCATCGAGGCCGGACCGCGCTGGCAGAAAACCAATCTCACCGACGGCCTCGCGCCCGCGGCTCCGACCGACGAGGACCGCCGCACGCTCGAGCGGGAGCGCGATGAATTGCTCGCTCGCACTGCCGATGAACCCACGCAGGCGCGTCGGGCCGCGCTGCAGGCCACGGCGGCGGCCCTCGCCGCGGAAATCAAAACCCTGCCCAAACCTGACTCCGTCTATGCGGGTGGAATTCACACGGGCAAAGGCAACTTCACTGGCACAGGCCCCGACGGCGGGCGCCCGCGGCCGATTCACCTCCTCGCCCGCGGGCAGGTCACCGCGCCTGGCAAACTGGTCGGCCCGGGCACGTTGTCCGCGCTCACGTTTGCGCCGGCGCGTTTCGCTTTGCCCGAGAACGCGTCCGAAGGCGACCGCCGTGCGGCCCTTGCGCGCTGGCTCACCGACCCAGCGAATCCGCTCACGTGGCGCAGCATGGTGAACCGCGTGTGGCAGTATCACTTCGGCCGCGGCCTCGTGGACACGCCCAACGACTTCGGCCGTAACGGCAGTTTGCCGACACACCCCGCCCTGCTCGACTGGCTCGCCGCCGAGTTCCGCGACGGTGGTGGTTCGCTCAAGGCCTTGCATCGCCTCATCGTCACGAGCGCCACCTATCGTCAGGCCGTCGTGGCCAATCCGACCGCGGAGAGCTGCGACGCCGGCAACACGCTCCTTTGGCGGCAAAATCGCCGCAAACTCGAAGCCGAGGCCGTGCGCGATGCGGTGCTCGCGGTGAGCGGCACGCTCGATCTCAAGATGGGCGGACCCGGCTGGCAGGACTTCGTGATCGAGCGCCCGGAACACTCGCCGCACTACCTCTACGACAAGGCCGATCCGGAGGACGCCGCGACCTGGCGCCGCTCCGTTTACCGCTTCGTCGTGCGCTCGCAGACGCAGCCCTGGATGACCGCGCTCGACTGCGCCGATCCCTCCATGCGCGTCGACAAACGCAACGAGAGCCTCTCGCCGCTCCAGGCCCTCGCGCTCCTCAACAACGGATTCATGCTCACGCAGGCGCAGCACTTCGCGGCCCGCGTGCAACGCGAGCAGCCCGACTCCGCCCGCCAGGCCGCGCACGCCTACACGCTCGCCCTCGGCCGCGCGCCGGCTGCCGCCGAGGACGCCGAACTCGCCGCCTACGCGCGGATGCACGGCCTGCCGGCGGTCTGCCGCGTGCTGCTCAACTTGAACGAGTTCGCCTTCGTCGACTGACTATGAGCCACGATTCCCCCTTTCATCGTCAGGAGCCGGCGCCGCGGAAGATTTCGCGCCGCGATTTCCTCTGGCAATCCGGCGGCGGTCTCGGCGGTCTCGCGCTCACGGCGATGCTTGGCCACGACCGCGCGCTCGCCGGCGAACTCCCCGTCGGCGGCCGCTTGCACCATCCCGCGAAGGCCAAGCGCGTCGTGCAGTTCTTCATGGCCGGCGCCGCCAGCCACATCGATCTCTTCGATCACAAACCCGAGCTGATCAAACGCCACGGCCAGCCCAGCGACTTTGGTGAAACCGTGGAGACGTTTCAAAACGGCCTCGGCCCGTGGCTGCGCCCCCTCTGGGATTTCCGCCCCTACGGCCAGTGCGGCAAGATGCTCAGCGACGCCGTCGCCCCGCTCGGCGCCGTCGTGGATGACCTCGCGTTTGTCCACAACATGGTCGGCAAGTCCGGCGTGCACAGCGCGGCCACGCTCTTGCAGACGACGGGTTTTCAACTTCCCGGTTTTCCCGGTGCCGGCTGCTGGGCCAGCTACGGCCTCGGTTCGCTGAACGACAACCTGCCCACCTTCGTCGTGCTGCCCGATCACCGCGGCTTTCCCTCGAACGGCGTGAAGAACTGGGACGCCGCCTTCCTCCCGTCGCAGCACAGCGGCACGATGGTGTTTCCCGGCACGGAGGCGCCGATCGCGGACCTTTTTCCCCACGCGTCGGGGGAGTTCATCACGTCGGCCGGCGAAGCCGAGGCGCACCGCCTCATGGCGCGGCTCAATCAAAACCACGCGGCCACGCGCGGCGACGACCAGCGTCTCGACGCGCGCATCCGCAGTTACGAACTCGCCGCGCGCATGCAGCTCGCCGCGCCCGAAGCGCTCGATCTCAAGGCCGAGCCCGCACACGTGTTAAAACTCTACGGCCTCGACGGCGGTCCGCAGGTGTGGCCGAAGGAAATCAACGCCGACGAGGAGGCGTTTTACTTTTCCCAAAAGTGCCTCGCCACGCGCCGCCTGCTCGAGCGCGGGGTGCGTTTCGTGCAAGTCTGGAGCGGTAACGACAACAGCTTTCCGCGGCGGAACTGGGATTCGCACGAGGATGTGTTGCGCGATCACGGCCCGCTGGCGCTCGGCATGGCGCGCGGCGCCTCGGCCTTCATCCAGGACCTCAAGCAGCGCGGCCTTCTCGAGGATACGCTCATCCTCTGGACCACGGAGTTCGGCCGCATGCCGTCGTCGCAGGGCGGCAAGGGCCGCGACCACAATCCCTTCGTCTTCACCAATTGGCTCTGCGGCGGCGGCATTCGCGGTGGCGTCACGCACGGACCCAGCGACGACTTCGGCTACAAGCCCCTCGACCGCGCCAATCCCACGCAGGTCTACGACATCCACGCCACGATCCTCCACCAACTCGGCCTCGACCACGAGCGCCTGACCTTCCGCCACAACGGCATCGACCGCCGTCTTACCGACGTCCACGGCCACGTCATCAAACAGCTCATTAGCTAGCGCGCGGTGGGGTTCCTACTGACCGCCCGTAAACTTTAGGCGGGCGCAACCTGAGTCCGTTTCCATCGTCCTCAGAGTCAACTGCCCCTTTCCCCTATGAAACTGCCCCGTCTGTTGCTCGGTGCCTGCTGCGCGCTCGCAGCGGCCCGGCTTGTCGCCGCCCTTCCGCTCGACCAACGTCCCGCCAAGCCCGACGAGTGGGGCTACCGCCCGGCCGACGGAGCAAGCGTGCCGCTCAATCCGCCGACGTTTTCGTGGATCGCGCCCGCCGCCGCCGCGACCTACGCCGTCCAGTGGTCGACGAGCCGTGAGTTTCCCGCCGCGGACACCACGACCGTCGAAGGCGTCGCGTGGCCGACTTACACGCACGACCGGGCCGTCGCGCTCGGCACGTATTTCTGGCGCTACCGGATGGCCGATAAGACGGGCGCCGCCTCCGAGTGGAGCATCGCTCGCCGCGTCGAGGTGCCCGCGAATGCCGCGGTCCTGCCCATGCCCACGCTCGCCCAGCAGAAGGCGAAAGTCCCGGCGGGCCACCCGCGACTCTTCCTCCGCCCCGACGATGTCCCGCGTCTCCGCGAACTCGCTCGCACGACGTCGGCGAAGGATTTCGCCGCGCTCAAGAAAGCCGCCGATGCCGCCATCAAGGCCGGCCCCACACCCGAGCCCGAGCACCTGGGCTCCGCACGCGACAAGAACAATGCCGAGCTGATCAAATACTGGTGGCCAAACCGCGTGCAGACGGAAAAAGCCTGCGAGGAGGCTGAGATCATCGCCTTCGTCTATCTCCTCACCGGCGACAAAACCTACGGCGAGGCCGCGCGCCGTTGGGTGCTGCACCTCGCGTCGTGGGACCCGAAGGGCACGACGAACTTCACACTCAACTGCGAGGCCGGCAAACCGCTGCTCTACCGTCCCGCCCGCGCCTACGACTGGGCGTGGGACATGTTTACGCCCGCGGAGCGGGCGAAGATTCAGGCGACATTTCGCGCCCGCGTGATCGAGGCGTGGAACAGCGGAGAGGTGCAAAAAGGCGTCGGCCATCTCCAGCGTCCCTTCAACAGCCACGGCAACCGCGTGTGGCACAAGATCTCCGAGGCTGGCATCGCGTGGCTCGACGAGATTCCCGAGGCGCCGCAGTGGCTCGATTATGCGGTGAACAAATTCTTCTCCTGCTATCCCGTTTGGTCCGACGACGACGGCGGCTGGCACGAGGGCGTGAGTTACTGGAGCGGTTATCAGTCGAAAGCCGTCTGGTGGCTGCAGGTCGCGAAGTCTGCGCTCGACCTCGACGGCCTCAAAAAACCGTTCTTCGCCCAAGTCGGCGACTACCCGATGTATCTCTCGCCGCCGAACTCACCCAACGCCGGCTTCGGCGATCTCTCGTTCAACCGCCTCACGCCGCCGAGCTTCATGGAGTATCACCTCCGCGCGCGGAGCACGAGTGGCGACGGCGGCAATGCGGGCCACTGGCGTTGGTGGACGCAGGCCGGCGGCATGAAGGAAAACGGTGGCGTGCTCGGCTTCCTCTACCGCGCCAATCTCCCGCCGCTCCCCGCGGCCAAACCGCCCACCGACATCCCGCAGTCGAAGGTGTTTCACGGCATCGGCATCGCGAGTCTGCACACGACGCTCCTCGACAGCCGCGACGACGTGCACTTCGCGCTCAAGGCGAGTCCGTTCGGCACCCAGAGCCACGGACACAACGCGCAAAACGGTTTTCTCCTCAACGCTTATGGCGAAGCGCTCCTCGTCGCGTGCACCTACCGAGATCTTCACGGCAGCAAGTTCCACTACGACTGGGTCCACAGCACACGCGCGCAAAACGCCGTGCTCGTCAACGGCCAGGGGCAGATCCCTCACTCGGTGACCTCCACCGGCAAGATCGTGCAGGAGCGCTTCACGCCTGCCTACGACTACGTGGCGGGCGACGCCACGCCCGCTTACGGCGGCAAGCTCACGCGGGCTGTGCGCCACGCTGTTTTCGTGAAGGGTCCCGCGCCGTTCATCGTTCTCTACGACGAACTCGCCGCGCCGCAGCCCGCGAAGTTTTCCTTCATGCTGCACGCACTCGGCGCCTTCACCATCGATGCGGCCAATGCCCGTCTCGGCGTGACGCAGCCGAAGGCCACTCTTGAGGTGCGCTACCTGTCGCCGGTGCCGCTCGCGTTTACGCAGACCGACGGCTTTGTCCCGAAGCCCACCAAAGACTTTCCCAACCAGTGGCACGCCGAAGCCGGCACGACTGAGCTCCGCCGCGAGTTGGGTATGGTCACTGTGCTCGTGCCTGCTCGCGCCGGCTCCGCGCCCACGTGGGAGGCGCGCCGCACCGACGATGCGCAGGGGGTTACGATCGAAGTGACGATCGAGGGCAAGCGGCACGCGCTGCGTTTCCCGATTCCTGGTGGCGGGGAGCCGGTGTCTGTCTTCGCCCGTTGATGCGCCTCCTCTAATGAAATTGCTTCCTCTACTCTGTCTTTTGCCCGGTCTCGCGGTCGCCGCACTCGGCGCCACAGCCCCCGCGGCGGTCCCGGCTATTCCCGATCCGCGCCATCTCGCCAACGGCTGGCCCATCCCCAGCGAGGGCTACGCAGACCAGCCCTACATTGTGCAAACCGACGACGGCGCGTGGCTCTGCGCAATCACGACCGGCACGGGCGTTGAAGGCGCCACCGGTCAGCACGTCGTGTCGATGCGCAGCCAGGATCAGGGGCGCACCTGGGCGCCCGCCGTGGACATCGAGCCGGCCAACGGCCCTGAGGCCTCTTATGTGGTCCTGCTCAAGATCCCCGGCGGCCGCGTCTACGCGTTCTACAATCACAACACCGACCGCGTCCCCGAGGTGAAGCGCGAGGACAAGGGTGCCTACAAGCGCGTCGACTCGCTTGGTCATTATGTCTTCAAATTCTCCGACGATCACGGCCGCTCGTGGTCGTCGCAGCGCTATGAGGTCCCAATCCGCGAATTCGCGACCGATCGCGCCAATATCTACGGCGGCAGCCTGCGCTTTTTCTGGAATGTCGGCCGTCCGCTGCTCCTCCCGGATGCCGCACTCGGCGTGATCCACAAGGTCGGTGCAATGGGCAACGGGTTCTTCGCGCAGTCCGAGGGCGCGTTCTGGCGGAGTCGCAATATCCTCACCGAGCGCGATCCCGCCAAGATCGCTTTCGAAACTCTGCCCGACGGCGACGTCGGCCTGCGCACACCGACCGGCGGCGGCCGCGTGGCCGAGGAACAGAGCGTCGTCGCACTCTCGGACGGCTCGCTCTATTGCGTCTATCGCACGGTCGACGGCTGGCCGGCCTGCGCCTACAGCCGCGATGGCGGCCACACGTGGACAGCTCCCGCTTATGCGGCCTACTCACCGGGCGGTCCGCGGATCAAGCACCCGCGCGCCGCCAACTTCGTCTGGAAGACGGGCAACGGAAAATTCCTCTACTGGTTTCACAACCACGGCGGCGCCGTCATTGCGCAGATGCAGGCCGATACCACGGGGCGCTCGGGCAACCCCTACGATGACCGCAATCCCGCCTGGCTCATTGCTGGCGTCGAGAGCGACGGCCCCGGCGGCAAAGTGATCCACTGGTCGCAGCCCGAGATCGCCCTCTACGACGACGATCCGTTCATCCGCATGAGCTATCCCGATCTCGTCGAGCAGGGCGGGAAATTCTTCCTCACCGAAACCCAGAAAAACATCGGTCGCGTGCACGAGTTACCCGCCGCGCTCGTGGACGGCTTATTTAATCAATTCGACAATCGCTCGGTCGCGACCGCCCAGCGCGCGCTAAATCTTGTCACGAAGGCCGCCCTCAAGCCGGAGGTGCCGATGCCCGCGCTGCCGGCGCTGCATACCCGCGACACCCGTCGGCCGGATCACGGCGATCGCGACATGCGCGCCGGCTTCAGCCTCGATTTCACTGTCCAGCTCGACGCTCTCACGCCCGGCCAAATCCTCCTTGATAACCGCACCGCGACCGGCCGGGGCCTCCACGTCGTCACGACCGCCGCCGGCACACTGCGCCTCGTGCTGAACGACGGTCGCGAAGAAAGCGCGTGGGAGTGCGACCGCGGCGCGCTCGCCGCGGGGAAGACGCACCACGTGGTTATCACCGTCGACGGCGGTCCGAAGATCATCACGTTCGTCGTCGACGGCGTGCTCCACGACGGCGGTGCCGAGCGGCAGTTCGGCTGGGGGCGCTTCAGTCCCACGCTCCGTTCGGCCAACGGCGCGCCGACTCTGCAGATCGCGCCCTCGATCCGCGCGTTGCGCGTCTACACGCGGGCCCTCCGCACGAGCGAGGCCGTCGGCAATTACCGCGCTGGACTACCGGCGACAGCAGCGGTTGCAAAATAGATCAAAAGACGTGGCAGGCCGGTTATTCCACGGTTGGAGCATACAGCGCCGGTTGTCGCCGCGATGTAACGGAGCAGCCGTTGCTTTGTAACTGACTAGTTCCAAGATGGCGCCTCCTTGACTCTCCCTGCATCCGTCCGGCGCATCGGCGCAGTCTCGTCCTTGCCCGCTTCACCATTCCTTGCCTCGTCATGAAACGAAACCGCATTCGCTCTCTATTGTGCTGTCTATTGCTGGGGCTCTGGCCGCTCGTCGCCGCGGAAGCTCCGGCTCGGACCGGCTCGATCACGGGTCGCGTGCTCAACCTGCGCACGGGCGAATATCTCGACAAGGCGCGCGTCACGGTGGAGGGCACGGCGATCGAGGTCCTGACCGATGCCGGCGGAGGCTTTCGGCTCGCGGAGGTGCCGGTGGGCGCCGTGCGGATTCGCGTGTTCTATACGGGACTCGACCAATTCACCGAGATGCTCACGGTGGCTCCCGACACCGCGCTGCAGCGCGATTTTCGTCTCGGCGGTGAGGGGCAGATGATGGGGCCTTCGGCAACCGGTGATACTGTGAAACTCGCCGACTTCGTCGTCGCATCCGCGAAGCAGATGGACGGTGCAGCCATTGCGATCAACGAGCAGCGCTTCGCCTCGAATATGGTCAACGTCCTCTCGGCGGACGAATTCGGCGCGGTCCTGGAGAACAACGTCGGCGATTTCCTGAAGTTCCTCCCCGGGGTCACGATTGATTTCATTGGCGGCGCGGCGCGCTCGATCTCAATGGGCGGTGTGCCGCCGGAATACGTGCCGATCACGATCGGTGGCTTCGATCTGTCGACCGTCTCGGGTGGCGGCACCACGCGGAATGTCGATTTCCACACCATCTCGATGAACAACATGTCGCGCATCGAGGTGATCCATTCGCCCACGCCCGAATCGCCGGGCTCGGCGCTCGCCGGTTCGGTGAACATGGTGCCGCGCAGCGCGTTTGACTACGCCCGGCCGCGGGCGAGCTACAGCGTGTTTTTCATGATGCGCGACAATGAGAAAGATCCGTTCGCGAAGACGCCCGGACCACGTTGGGTGAAAACGCGCAAGGTGCATCCCGGTTTCGATTTCTCCTACATTAAGCCGGTCAACGACCGCTTCGGTTTCACGCTCACCGGCGCCGATACGAAGCAATATACCGAAGAGGAGCGTTCGGCCAACACGTGGCGCGGCGCCGGCTCCGCCACGAATGGAATCACCGCCGCGACGACAACGACACAGTATCCCGACACCACGCCGGACAAACCCTACCTCACGGACTACGTCGTCGAGGACGGCGGCAAGCACACGCAGCGCCGCTCGCTCGGCGCGACCATTGACTACAAGTTTTCGGCAGCGGACCGGATCTCGTTCGCACTCGAATACGCGCTCTACGATTCGCCGCTTAACCAGCGCAACGTCACCTTTCTCGTGCAGCGCGTGGACCCGACGGCGTTCGCGACGACATTTACCCACGGCCAGACCGGCCGCGGCGAGATTCGCCAGGCCTCGCAGTCGCGGCACCACTCGCGCCTGAAGTATATGCCGATGCTCACCTACCGGCACAACGGGCCGATTTGGCGCTGGGAGGGCGGTGCGGCACTGTCCCACGAGGAGCTGACCTTTCGCAGCATCGACAAGGGCTACATGAACAACGTCACGTCGATCCGTCAGAATGTGACGATCGACTTCGACGATATATTTTATCTCCGGCCCGGCCGCATCATGGTGCGTGATGGCACCACCGGGGCTGTGGTCGATCCCTACAACCTCAACAGTTACGTGCTCTCGACCGGCAACGGCACCTCCAGTCGGACCCAGGACGTGAAGCGCAGCGCCTACGGCAATCTCACGCGCGGTCTCAACTTCGGCGGCACGCCTCTGGTGATCAAAGGCGGCGTCGACGTGCGCCAGTCCATCCGCGACAACCGTGCGACCACGCCCTCCTACACCCTGGCCCGCGAAAACTCGGCCGCGCTCCTCGACGAAGTGTTTTCGCAGCGCACCGCCCCGTTCGGTTTTCCTTCAATCCAATACGTCAGCACGCAGGAGGCCTATAATTACTACCGCGACAATCCCGCCAAGGTGACCACGGACCAAAATGCCCTCTACCGCTCACAGGTCACCGGTTCGAAACTCGCCACTGAGACCATCACATCCGCCTACCTCCGTGGAGACGTCGCGCTCCTCGATCGCCGGTTGAAGCTGGTGGGCGGGTTGCGCGCCGAGCAGACCAACGTTGAAGGAGAGGGCCCGCTGACGGATCCCACCGGCGCTTACCAGCGCAACGCGAGCGGCCAGATCCTGCGTGCGGCCAACGGCGCGCCGTTGCTCGTCGTGCCCACCAACGCCGGCCTTGCCTACTCCCAGCTCACCTTCATCGAACGCGGCGCGCGCGCCCAGAAGGAATACCTCCGGCTCTTTCCCAGTCTCAATGCGAGCTACAATGTCCGCGAAAATCTCATCGCCCGGGCTGCCGCTTACACCTCGGTGGGTCGCCCCAACTTCGCGCAGTATGTGAACGGCGTTACACTGCCCGATCCCGAGACCGCGCCGTCGACCGCGACCATCGCCGTCAACAACGCCGGCATCAAAGCGTGGAGCGCCAATACGACGAAGGTGCGGCTGGAGTATTACTTCGAAGGCGTCGGCCAGATCTCGGTCGGGGCCTTCCGTCGCGATTTCAAAAACTTCTTCGGCTCGACCACTTTTGGCGCCACGCCCGAGTTCCTCTCGCTTTACGACATCGATCCGGTCGCCTACGGCCGCTTCAACGTCTCGACCCAGTATAACTTACCCGGGAAAGTGCGGATGACCGGCTGCGAGTTTGACTACAAGCAGGTGCTCAAATTTCTCCCGCACTGGGCGCGCGGGGTGCAGGTGTTTGCCAATGCCACCGCGCTGCGCGCGTCGGGGGATGACAACGCCAATTTCTCCGGCTATGTGCCGCGCAGTTTCAACTGGGGCGCTAGCGTCACCCGTGAGAAATTCAATGTGCGGGCAAATTGGAACTACCGCGGACTCAGCCGGGGCGATCCGCTCACCGGCCGGAGCATTCAAGCCGGCACCTTCAACTGGACCTCGAAGCTTCTCTTCATCGACGTCCAGGGCGACTACAACCTGACCAAGCGGACGAGCCTCTTCTTCGCACTGCGCAACGTGAGTGATACGCCCAACGACACCAAGATCTATGGCCCCGCTACGCCGGAGATCGCCCGCTTCCGGCAACGCACCTACTACGATTCGCTCTGGTCCTTCGGCGTGCGCGGCTCCTTTTGATTTCGGGTGAACACCTTGGGGCCCGGTGGTAACGCGGGCTTCCCAAACGCGTCTGGGCTCTGCAGCCTTTCGCCATGCCCCCCGTTACCCTATCCCGCCGCCGTTTCCTCCAAAGCACCGCGCTGTTTGCCGCCGCGCCGTTTATTCTGCCCAGCCGCGTCTGGTCGGCTGAGACCGCACCCAGCAAACGCCTCACCATCGGCTGCATCGGCATGGGCAAACAGATGAAGGGCCACCTCGGCAGCTACATCAACCGCGACGACGTCGAGGTGGTGGCCGTGTGCGACGTCGACACCACGCGCCGCGAGGCCGCGAAGAAGCGTGTCGACGAGGCTTATTCGAAAAAGGCCGGTGAGACTTACAAGGGGTGCATCGCCTACACCGATTTCCGCGAGGTCATTGCTCGCAAGGATATCGACATCATCGTCATTGCGACGCCCGACCACTGGCACGCTTACATCGCCATCGCCGCCGTGCGCGCGGGCAAGGATGTCTACTGCGAGAAGCCGCTCACGTATAACGTCCATGAAGCCGTCGAACTCGTGAAGGAGGTGCGCAAGGCCAACCGCGTGTTCCAAGTCGGCTCACAGCAGCGTTCGTCCAAGGAGTTTCGGGTCGCGTGCGAACTCGTGCGCAACGGCGTGCTCGGCCGCGTGAGCACGATCAATGTTTCCTTTGGCGATCCCGCCACGCCTTACAAAGAGCCGGTTGAAACGGTTGAGCCTGGACTCGATTGGGATCGTTGGTGCGGCCCCGGCCCGCTCGTGGGTTACAGTCCCTTCCTCTGCCCGCGCGGCGTGCACGACAATTTCCCGAACTGGCGCAAAACGTGGGAATTTGGCGGTGGCATGATCACCGACTGGGGCGCGCACCATATCGATATTTCGCAGTGGGCGCTCGGCATGGATGGCAACGGCCCCGTCGAGGTGCGCGCGCCGCAGAATTGGGAGACCGCCAAGCGCGGCGCCCAGCTCGTCTATGCTGACGGCACGGTGCTCACGCACGTGAAGGGCAAGGGCGTGTCCTTCATCGGCACCGAGGGAGAGTGCCACGTGAACCGCGGCAAGTTCGAGCTCATCATGGACGGCAAGCTAGTGCACAAATTCTGGGACAAGGAGGTCGACAAGACAACGTCGATGGAGCGCGAAGTCACGCTCACCGAGCGCGAGTATCTCGCCGACGCGAAGGTGAAGCTCTACAACAGCAAGAGCCACTTCCAGGACTTCCTCGACTGCGTGAAGTCCCGCCAGCGCCCGATCTGCGACGTCGAAGTCGGCGCGAGCAGCGTCGTCGCCTGCCACGTGATGAACTTCGCCTACCACTATGGCGCCAACGCCAAGTGGGACCCGGTGAAGAAGAAGTTCGCGAGCGGCGGCAGCTCGAAATGGCTCACGCGCGATAAATACCGCGGTGGCTGGGTCGTATGATGACGCGCCCCGCCTGCATCGGAATCGGGCTCGCGCACTGCCGCCGCCTAGCGTTGTTGGCTTGGTGGGCCGGGGCGGCTTTCGCGGCGGATGCCGGCAAACTCACTGTCACGTGGCTTGATACTCCCGTCCATGGACTCGCTGTCGTGGTTGAGACACCCGCGGGTAAAGTATTTCTCATCGATACCGGCGGCACGCGGGCGGCGAAAACCGGCGGCGAGCCCGCCTACGACTCGGGCCGCGACGCGATCTCGCCATTTCTGAAGGCCCGCGGCTTCACGGAGATCGTGGGCATCACCGTGAGCCATCCGCATGGCGACCACTACGGTGGTGCGCCGTGGCTGTTGGAAAACTGGAAGGTCCGCTCGTTTGTCGACAACGGCTACACCGGCCGCGGCCAGACCGAAGGCTATCTCAAGATCCGCACTACCGCGCAGCAGACTGTTGGCGTTTACCCACTCAACGAGGCCGCTGCGGCCAAGTCCGCCGAACTGCGTGCTACCGCGCAGAAACAGGGCGGCAACTACCACGCCGTGGTGGCGGGCGATGTGCTCGACTGGGATCCCTCGCTGACGGTCGAGGTGCTGTCGCCGCCGGCGGAGTTTCTCGGCACGACGGCCGATCCGAAAAAGATCTCCGAGCACGGTCTGCTTAATCAGAACTCGATCGTCCTGCGCGTGCAGCACGGGAAGAACGTTTTTCTGTTTCCGGGCGATTGCTACGGTGGCGGCTTCGAGGGGCACCTCAAGGCGACCGTGACACCCGAGCGCCTCAAAACCACCGTGCTCACCGCGCCGCACCACGGTTTCAATCCCGGCACGAATTTCCCGAAGTGGACGCAGGCCCAGATCGTGGTCGCCTCGTGTCTGGCGGATTATCCGGGCAATGCCAACACGCCCAATCCCCGCTCGCCGGGCACGCGTGCACACAGGGTCTTTGGCGCGCTCGGTGCGAAAGTTTACGTGACCGCGTGGCATGGCAATGTGCAGGTCGTGTCCGATGGCGAGACGGTGAAGGCCACGAGCCAACGTGAGTCTGAGCCAAGGCCGGAGCCGAATGACGCGCTCCCCGCGCCTGCGCCTGCGAAGAAATGAGCGGGATCGTCGGCCATTCGCTCTATGCGGTGCTCGGCGCGAAAGCGGCCGCGCACCGCGGCGTGGGTCTCGCGGCGATCGCGACGCGCAACTTCCCGAGCTTCCTCGCGGGCGCTTATCTGGGTAGCGACATCCAGGTCATGCCCGAGGCCTGGTGCGTCGATACGGGGCGCGAAGTGGGCTTCGGCACGGCACCGCTGGAAAAAAGTCCGCTCACTGGCGGCGCGGTGCGGCCGTGGGTGCTGAAGCACGATGGACGCGGCTACCGGCCGACGGAGATTCACGAGAAGTTCTACGGCCGCGCGCATCTCGTCTTTGGTTGGCCCAAAGCCGAGCGCGATCATGCCATTCCGTGGGATCGCCTCGACACGTATTTCGCCGCGGTGCTGGAAGACACGCTCGATTTTTTCGGACCGAGCGAGCGCGCCCTCGCCTACGTGCTCGGCTGGATGGTGCATGTTGTGGGTGACAGCCTGATCAAATCGCAGCGCGCTGGCCTTGAGCTGCACCTGCTCGACGGGAAATACACGCCGCGCAACCGTCAGATCCAGGATCTCGTGTCGTTTCACGAGATCGGGATCAAAGAATTTCACCTCAACTGGCCTGCGCTCCTCGCCGATCTGGCCGCGACGCCCGTCGAGCCCGCGCAGCTCCACTATATGCGCATTGCCGAAAAACGCGGCCGGCTCGCGGCGGCGTTTCCCGACCTTTGGGAGCCGGCGCACCAACCGCTACTCTGCGCCGTCCTCGCCGAAAACCGCCGATGGTGCGCGCAACACGCGCGCGACGAGCTCGCGGCCGTAGCGCTCACTCCCGGCGCCGACGGCAAGCCGGAGTGCAGTGAAACGATTCGCCGCAGCACCGGACTCAACTATGCGCAGATGGTTGAGCTTGCGGAGCAGGCGCATTTTCGCCGCGCGCTCGGCTATATCGGTGACGTCATCGCGGACCTGATGGAAGCGACCGTGCGAGCCTCGTCGCGCGTGAGGCAACTCGGCGGAGATCACGGTCCGGGCTGGGAAGCGTGGATGAAGCGATGGTAGCGGCGGGGAAGCGGTGAAGCCTTCGTTGACCTCCGCTGTGCGACGTTGGCGTGACATTTGCGTCACACGTTCGTCTTTGTGCTCGGCGAGACTTGTCTCGTGCCCGCACTCTCCCTGTTTCTCCCTCACGTGATCACGCGCTCTCTCTCCTTCGGTTTTGTCCTGCTCGCCTGTTCCGTCGCTCGCGCGGCGGAGGCTGTGCCGCCAAAACTCGCGGTGGTGATCGCAGTCGACCAACTACGCGCCGACTACCTGGTGCGCTTTCGGCCCTATTTTGGCGAAGGCGGATTTAAGCGCCTGCTCGAAGGCGGAGCAGATTTCCGGAACGCACATTACCGCCACGCGGTGACGCACACGGCCCCCGGCCATGCGCTCATGCTCAGTGGCGTCCACGCCAACGTCCACGGCGTCATCGGCAACGATTGGCTCGACCGCGCTACGTGGGAACAGGTGAATTCAGTCGAGGATCGCGATTCGCCGTTGGTGGGCATCAACCCGGCGGAGCTGGGGCCGGTCGCGGCGGCCAATCCGGCGAAGACGGGTCGGTCCCCCGGGAATTTTTCGGCGACCACGGTAGGTGATGCGCTCAAGCAACGTTACGGCGACAAAGCCAAAGTGTTTACCGCGTCGAACAAGGATCGTGCGGCGATTTTGCTCGGCGGAAAATTGGGTGACTCGGCGTATTGGGATGAGGCCGGGAAATTTGTCACCTCCCGTCACTACCGGACAGAGTTGCCGGCTTGGGTCGTGGCCTTCAACGAGGAGAAACGGGCGCAGGGCGCGTTCGGGAAAATTTGGGATCGGTTGCTCGCGCCGGAAATCTACGAGAAAGTCCAGGGACCCGACGATGCGGCGGGCGAGTATGAGGGCAGTGGTTTTACCAAGGTGTTTCCCAAGCGGATGTCGGCGGCAGGAGGCGCGACCTCGGCGGCCTTTCTCACGGCCTACGAAAATTCACCCTTCAGCACGGAGGCATTGGGCGAATTCGTGCAGCGTGCAATTGGAGAGGAACAGCTGGGACGGCACGCGGGAATCGATCTGCTCGGCGTGAGCTTTTCCCAAGTCGATGCGATCGGCCATAACTATGGGCCCGACAGCCACGAGGTGATGGACTCGATGTTGCGGTTGGATCGCGTGCTCGCCGCCTTGTTGGACAAGATCGACCGCGAAGTCGGTCTCGCGCATTGCGTAGTCGTGCTTACGGCTGACCACGGTGTGGCGCCGCTGCCCGAACGTGACGTAACCCGTGGCGGTGCACGCGTGAAAACCGCCGACCTTGATGCGGCCATCAACAAGGCGCTGGACACGGCCTTCGGTGAATTGCCCGCGGGCGAGCGGTGGTTTGTGCGTGACAACTTTTCCTACCATCTGCGCCCGGCGGCCTTGGCGGTGAAGAAACTTGCGGTTGCATCGGTCGCCCCGGTCGTGAAAGCGGCCCTGCTGACCGTGCCCTCTGTGGCCACATCCTTCACGCGGGAGGAAATTCTCGCGGCCGAGCCGGCGGGTGATGAGGTGCTGGCGATGCTACGCCGAAGCTACAACGCGGCCCGCGGGCGCGACGTGGTGTTTGTGCTCAAGCCGTATTTCATGATTAAGCCGACCAGCGGCTCGACTCACGCGACGCCCTACGACTACGACACACACGTTCCGATCGTGTTTTGGGGCGCGGGTGTGGCGCGTGGCGTGCACACCGAGCCGGTTGGGATGGAAAGTCTCGCGCCGACGCTGGCCGCGCTGCTCAGCGTGACCCTTCCGCCGGTGGCCGACGGGAAGAAGCTTCTGTGAGTCTGGGCGGGCGGCGCCGCCAATGCGCCGCGCCGCCAGTTACCTGAATTATTTCTGTGCTTTTTCGAGAACCGCGATAGCCGCGGCGTTCTTGAACTCGCGCGCGAGATCCAGAGCGGTGACGCCGGGCTTGGAGCGGATGGCGGGATCTGTGCCCCGGTCGAGGAGGAGTTGCACCATGGCGGCGCTGGCCCCGGCGGCGGCCTCGTGTAACGGCGTGCCGCCGAGCTCACTGAGGAAATTGGGCTTGGCCCCACCGTCGAGGAGGAGACGGGCGAGCTCGAGCTTGTCCTTGGCCGCGGCGTGATGGAGAGGGGTCCAGCCGGTGCGATCGCGGGCGGTGGTTTCGGCGTGGCGGGCGAGGAGGGTTTTGACGAGCGCGGCGTCGCTACGCTCAACGGCGAGATGTAGCGGGGTGCGGAGCGAGGGATCGGGGGCGTTGACGTCGGCGCCGCGCTCCAGGAGCAGCACAGCAATATCGGCCTTCTTGCGGAGAATGGCCTGATGGAGCGGGAGCATTTTCCCGGCGCCGGGCGTGCGGATGAGTTCGGGTTGCGCAGCAAGCAGGCGCTGCACCTCGACGGTGTCACCCTTGGCGATGGCAGTGTCGAGCGACACGGGCTCGCCGGCGAAGGCGCGGCAGAATGTGAGGAGAGTGAGGAGCAGAAGGCGTTTCATGGGGACGAGGTAGCAGGCGAACGTTGCCGGTTGAGCGCAGAAACGGGTGAAGGCTTTGGGAATCGGAGGAACTGCTGTGCTATTTCAGGCGTTTCACGATCTCGTCGACGTCGTAAACGCAGCCGCCCCAGGGGCCGCCGCTGGCGTTTTGCAGTGCGGCCCACAGGCGGGTGTCGGCGGGGACGCGTGGGTCCATCGCGAGGTCGGGGTGCATCGGGCGGGCGGCGAATTCGGCGTCCGGGATGTTGAGGACATCGACAGAGCCCTCGAGGTTGCGAGTGTCGATGCGGACGCGAATGAGGTCGCCGTTGCGGACTTTGCCGATGGGGCCGCCGGCCCACGCTTCGGGGCTCACGTGGCCGAGGCAGGCGCCGGTGGAGACGCCGGAAAAACGGCCGTCGGTGACGAGGGCGATGCGTTTGCCTTCCTTCACGTATTTGAGCGCGGACGTGATTTGGTATGTCTCGGGCATGCCGATGCCGGGGCCGAGGCCGATGAGGACCATGGTGTCGCCGGCTTTCACGCTACCGGATTTGAGTGCGGCGATGGCGCGGGCCTCGGTCGTGAAGACGCGGGCGGGGCCTTCGTGGAGGTAGACACCGTCGGCACCGATCACGTCGGGCGCGATGGCGGTGCTCTTCACGAGTGCGCCTTCGGGGGCGAGATTGCCGCGGAGAAACGTGATCGTGCTCGTGAGGCCGCGTTCGCGCGCGCGCGTCGGCGACATGATGACGTCGTCAGGGTCGATGCCGTCGAGGGTGGTGAGCTTGGCGCGGAGGCGCGCGCGGCGTTCGGAGGTTTCCCACCAGGCGAGATTTTCGCCGAGGGTGAGGCCGGTGACGGTGCGGGCATCGAGCTTGAGCAGACCGGCGTCGCGGAGGTGGAGCATCACCTCGGGCACGCCGCCGGCGAGGAAGACCTGCACGGTGGCGTAGTGCTTCGGGCCATTCGGGAGAACGTCGACGAGGCGCGGGACGGAGCGGTTGATGCGCGCCCAGTCGTCGACCGTGGGGCGGGGGAGACCGGCGGCGTGCGCGATGGCGGGGATGTGGAGTGTGAGATTGGTGGAGCCGCCGAACGCTGCGTGCGTGACCAAGGCGTTGTGGATCGAATCGGCGGAGAGGAGATCTCGTGTAGTGGTGCCGGCCTTTTCGAGTTCTAGGAGGGCGAGGGCGGAGCGACGGGCGAGGTCGCGCCAGATCTCGGCGCCGGAGGGCGCGAGGGCACCGTGCGGGAGCGTGAGGCCGAGGGCTTCGGCGACGACCTGGCTCGTGGCGGCCGTGCCCATGAATTGGCAGCCGCCGCCGGGCGAGCCGCAGGCCTTGCAGCCCATCTCGGCGGCGTGTTCGAGGGTGATTTCCTCGCGGGCGAAACGTGTGGCGAGCGTTTGGACCTTGCCGGTGTCTTCGGCTTCCTCGGCGAGGAGGGTGACGCCGCCGGGGACGATAATAGTCGGAAGGTCGGGCGAGCCGGCGAGGGCGAGGAGCATCGCAGGGAGGCCCTTGTCGCAGGTGGCGACGCCGAGCACGCCGCGGCGCGTGGGAAGCGAGCGGATGAGGCGGCGGAAGACGATGGCGGCATCGTTGCGGTAGGCGAGGGAGTCGAGCATCCCGGCGGTGCCGTTGGTGCGGCCGTCGCAGGGATCGCTCACGTAGCCGGCGAAGGGAATCGCGCCGTGCGCCGTGAACGTGCGCGCCGCCTCCTCCATGAGCAGGCCGACTTCCCAGTGGCCGGTGTGGTAGCCGAGTGCGACCGGCGAGCCGTCGGGCGCGCGGATGCCGCCTTGCGTGGAGAGAATGAGAAATTGTTTCCCGAGCAGCGCGGCGGGCGACCAGCCCATGCCGGCGTTTTGCGTCATGCCGAAGAGGTCGCCGCTGGCCATGCCGGGGAGTGTCGCGGCGTTGAGCGGGAGCGAGCCCGCGGGGCCGGCGGCGGTGGTGCGTAGGGTGTAGATCGAGTCGGGGGAGTCGAAGAGGGAGGGCATGGGGAAATTACCGTGTGCTATTCATCTGTGCCGGGGCGCGGTAACAACCGGCGAAAGCCGACGAGTCGGCGAATTTCTCGGGGTGATCTCCGGCCATCCAGCACGGCCAAGACGACTGATCGGTCGGACTCCTGAATGAAATACACGAGGTAGAACGAACGCCTCAGGATAGCCCTTTGGATGGCACCATGTTTCCGAGGGTAGGCGTCCGGGGTCAGCTCAATTGCTCCGACAGTCTCATCGTATTTTTCAAGCAGCCGCTCAGCCCCGTTGGTCTGCCATGAGGAATAGTAAGTCTTGGCGAATTCCAAGTCCGCTTCGACCTCGAAGAGGGCGACTACGGGTTTGGCGCTCACGACGAACGCAGTCGTCGCATCAATTCCGCGTGGGTGATTACTTTCGATTTCCCTGCACGATAAGATGCGAGGCGCTTGTCTAGGATGGCACGGTGCGTGGCGGGCACTGGCGTTTCCGATTCGCTCTCAACCGAGGCCCAGAGACGTTCGGCGATTTCCAAACGGCGTTTCTTTGGTAGTCGAAGCAGTTCGGGCAGGGTGGCGGGCATGGCGGGAAGTTAGAATCGTGAAGGTGGGGCGCAAGTTTAGAGAGCATCCCTTGTTGGCTTCCCGTCCACGAGGCGGAGTAGCCCAAGCGGATTCGCGTTTTTCAATGCATCGGGGAGCAGGGAGTCGGGGAAGTTTTGGTAACACACCGGGCGGGCGAAGCGGAAGATCGCGGCGGTGCCGACCGAAGTGAAGCGGGTGTCGGTCGTCGCGGGGTAGGGGCCGCCGTGGTGCATCGCGTGCGTGACTTCGACGCCGGTGGGGAAGCCATTGCAGAGGACGCGGCCGGCGCGTTGGGCAAGGAGTGTGACGAGGTCGGCGGCGGCGGTGAGGTCTTCGGGCGTGCCGTGGAGCGTGGCGGTGAGCTGGCCTTCGAGCGAGGCGGCGAGGGTGCGGATTTCGGCGGCGTCGCGCGCGGTGACGAGGAGCGTGAACGGGCCGAAGAGTTCGTGGGCGAGTTCGGGGTGGGCGAGGAACGTTGCGGCGTCGGTGCGCGCGACGTGCGCGGCGGCGGGCGTGGTCGAGAGCCATTCGACGTTGCTCACGGCGGCGACGCCGCGGGTGAAGCTCTCGGAGATACCGGTATGGAGCATCGGCGCAGCCGTGGCGGCGCGGGCGCGGGTGGCAACGGTGTCGGCGATGGCAGTCCATTCGGGTGAGGCGATGCCGAAGACGAGGCCGGGTTTCGTGCAGAACTGGCCGACGCCAAGCGTGAAGGAGGCGACGAGGCCCTCGGCGATTTGCGTGCCGCGCTCACGTAGGGCTGCCGGTAGGACGAAGACGGGGTTGGCGCTGCTCATCTCGGAGAACACCGGGATGGGCGAGGGGCGGGCGGCGGCGGCATCGAAGAGCGCGCGGCCGGCGCGGGCGGAGCCGGTGAAGCCGACAGCGGCGAGTTGCGGTGCGCGCACCAAGGCGAGGCTGACCTCGGGCGAAGCGCCGTGGACGAGCGAGAAGACGCCGGCGGGCAGGCCGCACGCGGCGACGGCGCGGGTGATCGCAGCAGCGGCGAGGTCGCTGGTGGCGGGGTGCGCGGGGTGGGCTTTGACGATGACGGGATTGCCCGCGGCAAGGGCCGAGGCGGTGTCGCCCCCGGCGACAGAGAAGGCGAGGGGGAAGTTGCTGGCGCCGAAGACCGCGACGGGGCCGATGGGTTGGAGCGCGCGGCGGACGTCGGGGCGCGGGAGGGGCTTGCGGTCGGGCAGGGCGGGATCGACGCGGGCATCGACCCAAGAGCCGTCGCGCACGACGGCGGCGAAAAGGCGGAGCTGGCCCATGGTGCGGCCGCGTTCGCCCTCGAGGCGGGCGCGCGGGAGGTTGGACTCGCGCTGGGCGGTCTCGAGGAGCGCGTCGCCGAGGGCGAGGAGTTCGTCGGCGATTTTTTCGAGAAACGCGGCGCGGGTCGCGGGGGCGAGGGCGGCGAAGGCGGGGGCAGCCGCAGCAGCGCGCGTGACGGCGGCGGAGATTTCGGCGGGCGTGGCGTCGGGGGTGGAGGGCATCGCGGTGGTGTTATGGGCGTTGTGATGATCGGGGCGAAGAGATTCTTTGCTGGCGGGCGCGGGGAGTTGGTGGGGCGTTTCGCGGGAGTGGGCGCCGGGTCGATGATGGGCGGGCGGGAAATCGCGGTGGCGGCGGCCATGCGGGCGGCGGCCTCCCGACAGGACGCGGAACGGAGATAGTCTGATACGGCGAGGCGGAAGGCCTGCCGGCGCAGCGGTTTTGCAGCACTTAGATAGCAGGCTTTGGCGCTGGGATTGGCATAGATGCGCTGGGCGAAGGCGGTGGCCTCTTTCAGGCGATCGCGGCGCGCGCGTTGCGCCGGACTGGCGGTGACGTGGGCGAAGCAGGGAACGCGCGTAACGACGACTTTGTCTCGGTAGGTCTTGAAGACGACGTCGCCGACGCGGCCGCGGATCGCGGTGAACATGGGATGGAGGAGAACGATGGGCATGGCGGGGGCGTGGAGCCGGCGGCGGGAGCGTGGAACGAGGGTGAGAATTGGGGATGACGGGCTCCGCGCTAGCCTGCGGGCCGGATCATCCTTCGTTCACGGTTCGAGTTGGCTTCGAGGTCGATGGCCGCTGCATGGCACCAGCCTTGGTGCGGCCAAGAGGGGACGGGGCGGGTGCAGATGGACGGATTCATCCGCACATCCTGGCAGACTTGGTGGCCAATTAGGCTGACCACCTCTTTTTTCCTGAGATTATGACACGGTCCGTCGGCCGTGCGGCGGTCGCGCGCTACAAGACGTAGTTCACGAGTGTGCCGACCGGTGCGAGCGTGATGCGGATTTCGTCGCCGGGCTGGAGCGTGAACGAGTCGGGCGGGACGGTGCCGGTGCCGGTCATGAGGTAGGCGCCCGCAGGGAACGCGTTGTCTTTATAGAGCCACGCGGCGAGCGAGGGGAGGGGGCGCTTGATCTGGCCGACGGTGGTCTCACCGGCGAAAGCCGTGGTGCCGGCGCGGCGTATTTCGATGGCAATAACGGCGTCGGGAGTGGGCAGCGTATCTGTGACCACCAGGCAGGGGCCGAGGGCTGCGCTGCGGTCGTAGACCTTGGCCTGCGGGAGATAGAGGGGGTTTTCACCCTCAATGTCGCGCGAGCTCATATCATTGCCGAGCGTGTAGCCGAAGATTTTACCGGCAGCGTTGATCGCGAGCGTGAGCTCGGGCTCGGGGACGTTCCATTTGGAATCGGAGCGAATGCGCACGCCAGTGCCGGGCGCGGCGACGCGGTGCGGCGTGGCCTTGAAAAAGATCTCGGGGCGGTCGGCTTCGTAGACTTTGTCGTAGAAGGTGCCGCCGCCGGAGTCTTTCGATTCGGCCATGCGGGCCGTGCGGCTGCGGTAGTAGGTGACGCCAGCAGCCCAGACCTCTTGCGAGCGGATCGGGGCAAGCAGCGAGGCCGGTGTCGGGATGGCGGTCGGAGTGGCATTCGCGAGCGCGCCGTGGAGGAGGGCATGTGGATCGGCGGACGTGAAAAGGGCGTCGAAGGTCAGCGAGGTGGGGGCAGCGAAATGGGTGCCGTTGTTTTCAATGACGAGGCCGGTCGGGGTGGAGAAGAGACGGAGCATGGGAAGTAAAGCGTGCGTGAAAGCGTGCGGGAGAGTGGCGGATAAAGAGAGGTGGAGTGTCGTAGTCGCCGATGCCGATCACAGTCTCACAATGGACGCACGAGGAGTTCCTCGACGACGGCGCGCGGCGGCAGCGAAACCGCGAGCCACACGCACGCAGCGATGTCGGTGGGCTGCATCATCTTCGCGCGGGCTTCGGGTCCGGGTGGGACGGGGCGTTTGAGGAGAATGTCGGTGTCGATGTCGCCCGGAAAGATCGAGCAGGCGCGGAGGCCGTTGGGCCGCTCCTCGGCGTTGAGCGATTGTGCGAGACCCGTGAGGCCGAACTTCGAGGCGACGTAGGCGACACCGGCCTTGGGGCTGGCTTTGAGACCAGCCTCGGAATTGATAAACACAAATGTCCCGGTGTGCCGCGCGCGCATCGCCGGGAGGAGTGCTTGCACACAATGAAATGGACCATGGAGATTGGCGGCCATGAGTTCGTGATAAGCCGCGAGCGGGAGCTCGGACCAGCTGCGGCGGGGCGTGTTAGTGCCGGCGGCGTTGATGAAGGCATCGACCTGGCCGAAGCGGGTGAGCACACCGGCGGCCATTTTTGCGACCGCGGCCGGATCGCCGATATCACAGGCGAAGGTGGCGAGGTTTTTGCGCGAAGAAGCGGGCGCGAGCTTGATCGTCTCGGCCAGCGCGTCGGCTCGACGTCCGACGAGAGCGACTTGCCAGCCCTCGGCGGCGAATCTTTGGACGACAGCACGGCCAACGCCGCTGCCTGCACCGGTAACAAGTGCAACGGGAGACGAGGGGCGGGTGGATTTCTTCTTCATGGGTGCGATGACGAAAGCGTTTTAGCCGCTTCGGTCGAGCCGATCGTCAGTCATTTCGGCACAGGACGGGTGGCCAAATTTAACCAAGGCGGAGATCATTCCCAAAACTTTTTTCCGAAACCTACGTCACTCTGCTCGGATTCCCCGGTCCACCCAGTGCCTTGGATAGTTGGAACTATTGGCGAATCCGAGATGATCAAGGCTTGCGCCATCGTGCAAGATCGTGTCTGCATGGCGGTTAAAGCCGGGAATTTCTCAGTCACAGCATTTATTCGAAAGCGTAATGATCCACGAAATTGAATCCTCAAAAGTCATGAAGACCCCTACCTCCGCTCACAGTAAAGGAGTTCTGCGAAATTGGTCGCGTGCTACGCGTCAGGTAATCGCGTGCAGCGTCCTCGCTGTGCTCAGCGCCGGCTCTGCGTTGGCGCAGGTCGCGGTCAGCACATTGGCAGGTAGCAGCCCGTCGATCCAGTCGGGCAGTGCGGACGGCACTGGAAACGCAGCATTGTTCAATTCTCCGGCGAGCATCGCGGTGGACGCCGCGGGTAACATCTATGTGGCGGATGCCAACAACCATAAGATTCGCAAGGTGACTGCCGCCGGCGTAGTTACCACCCTTGCAGGCACTGGTTCGCCGGGAGCTGCGGTCGTCGGCGCTACGGCTGGCGCCTCGGCTACGTTCAATTTCCCTCAGGGTGTCGCGACCGATGGAACGAATGTTTATGTCGCCGATACGTTCAATCACGTGATCCGCCAGATCGTGATTGCAACAGGCGTCACCACGACGATCGCCGGCACTCCTGGCACCTCTGGCGCCGCGATAGGCGCGGTCAACACCGGCCGTCTCAACAATCCGCTCGGCCTGGCCGTTTCCGGCACGGATCTCTACGTCGCGGACACCAGCAATCATGCGATCCGCAAAGTAACGATCGCGACCGGTGATATTGCGAATTTCGCCGGCACACCTGGTGCAGCCAGTGCGGGTTCCACCGATGCGACGGGCGTTCTCGCCAGCTTCAAGAACCCCGGTGCGATTGCCGCCGAGGGGACCACCAATCTTTATGTCTCGGACACCGGCAACCATACGATTCGCAAAATCGTCATCGCGGGTGGCGGCGTGGTGACCACTCATGCCGGCACGGCCAGCACCGTCGGTGGTAGTGTTGATTCCACTGGCTCCTCAGCGAGCTTCAAGAGCCCGAACCAACTGGTTGTAAACGGCACCAATCTCTTTGTCGCTGACACGGGTAATAACACGATTCGTCAGATCGGTTTGGTGAGCCAGTCCGTCACCACGATTGCGGGTAGCGCCGGTCTTTCCGGTGGCATTGATGCTCTCGGAACGGGCTCGCGGTTCAATAGCCCGACCGGCCTCGGTTCCAGCACGGGCGGCACACTCTACATCGCGGATACCACCAATCACCGAATCCGCTCCGCTGGCGCCGCGGTTGCCCCAACGGTATCGAATCCCGCCAATGTGTCTGTTGCAGTGGGCGCGAATCCGACCTTCACGGTCACGGTGGGAGGCAATCCGACCCCCACCATTCAATGGGAGCGCCAAGCTGCTAACACCGTGGGATTTGCCGCGATTTCCAATAACTCGACCTACAGCGGTGTCGGCACTTCGACTCTGACGATCACGAACGCGACGCTCGCAATGAGCGGCGACCAGTTTCGTGCCACGGTCACCAACGGCGTTGGTAGTGCAGTATCCTCCACGACTCCCGCCGTGTTGACGGTGCAACTTGCGCCTTCGATCACTAGCGCTGCTTCGACGACGGTGGCGGTAAACTCCCCGGCGAGTTTCACGTTCGTCGCAACGGGTTCACCAGCTCCGACGTTCACCGTGATCAGCGGCTCCTTCCCACCTTGGGCTTCGTTGTCGACGGCCGGTGCGTTGTCGGGCACGCCGACCAACAATACCGGCTCTCCCTTTGTCTTTACGGTCCAAGCCGCCAACGGAGTGGGCGTTGCCTCCACCCAGAGCTTCACGCTGACTGTGCAAAACGGCGCGGTGATTTCCACGCCGCCCGCAAATGCGACGGTTACGCCCGGAGGTATTGCCTCGTTCTCGGTGGTGGCAAGTGGCACCCCTTCCTCCTTCACCTATCAATGGTATCGTAACGCAGGTGGCACGAGCGGATTTGTGCAATTGTCCGATGTGTTTGGCACCTACTCTGGCACGACCAGTTCTACCCTCTCCATCGGAAATGCCACGCTGGGCATGAACGGCGATCAGTTCCAAGTGGTCGTCAGCAATGGCGTTGGCTCGGCTGCGACATCCGCTGCCGCCACGTTGACCGTAGCGGTCGCACCGCAGATCACCAGTTTGGCGAGCACGATCTTTGCGCTCAATACCGCCAACAGCTTCACGGTTCAGGCCACCGGTTCACCGGCGCCCACGTTCACCGTGATTTCCGGCACCTTCCCGCCTTGGGCCTCGCTCAATTCTACGACCGGTGCGATCACGGGCACCCCCACCAATGATACGGGTTCGCCGTTTACCTTCACTATTCGCGCCAGCAACGGATATGGGGCGGCCTCTGATCAGGCCTTTAGCCTCTCCGTGACGCCAGCAGGCTCCTTCCCTGCCTTCACGACCCATCCTGCCAACGTTTCGATTTCGATTGGCCAAACTGCGACATTCACGGTGGTCGCGACCGGTTCTCCGGCGCCAACCTATCAATGGCAGCGTCAGCCCGCGGGCGGCGGCGGTTTTAGTAACATTACCGACGGTGGCTCATATAGCGGTGCTACGACGGCCACTCTGACGGTCACGAACTCGACCACGGGAATGAGCGGCGATCAGTTCCAATGTATTGCCAGCAATACGGTCAATTCTGGTCCTGCGTCTGCGACCAGTAACGCCGCCACGCTCACGGTTAGTGTCGGCACGATCATCTCCACCATCGCGGGCACGGTCGGTGCCGGCGACACCTTGGATGGCGTCGGAGCCGCAGCTCATTTCACGAATCCAAATTCGGTCGCCGTCGATTCGGCGGGTAATATCTACGTGAGCGATCCGTCGGCCCACGTCATTCGTCGCATTTCGTCTGACGGCGTTGTTTCAACGATTGCTGGCTCGGTTGGTCTCGCCGGCAACGCCGACGGCGCCGGCTCGAATGCCCGCTTCAACGGACCTTCGGGTATCGCAGTGGATGCCGCTGGAAATATCTTCGTGGCGGACTCCAACAACCATACGATCCGCGTGATCACCTCGGGTAACAGCGTATCGACGCTCGCCGGCTCGCCTGGTGTGCTTGGATCTGCAGATGGCTTGGGTGCAGATGCACGCTTCACCTATCCCTTCGGCGTGGCAGTTGATTCTGGTGGCACGGTCTACGTCGCCGACACTTACAATCACCTTATCCGCCGTATCGCTCCGAATCGCACGGTGTCAACGATGGCAGGTTCGGCGGGTGTCCGTGGATCTGCGGATGGCATCTTGGGCGCTTCGCGTTTCGCCTATCCTACAGCTGTGGCAGTCGATTCCGTCGGTAACGTTTATGTTGCCGACTCCACGAACGCGACGATTCGTAAGGTAAATCAGGGCAACACCACCACGACTTATGCGGGCACCGCAGGTTCGTTTGGTATCGCCGATGGCGCCGCACTTACCGTTGCCCGGTTCAATCAACCTAATGGCGTCGCGGTCGACAGCACGGGCACCGTGTATGTCGCCGACACCTTCAGCCACACGATTCGTCGGATTACGACGACCGGTGAAGTGAGCACGCTGGCTGGCTTGGCTGGCACCTCTGGTTCTGTCGATGGAACCGGTTCGTCGGCACGCTTTAGTCAGCCGAGCGGCATCGCGGTGGATAGTTCAGCCAACCTCTTTATTGCGGATTCCCAAAATCGCACGGTTCGCCGCAGTGGCGCGGTCACTGCACCGAAGATCACCACCCAGCCCACCGCCAAGGCGGTTGCGCCCGGAGGCAGCACGACCTTCACGGTTACCGCTTCTGGTTCTCCTGCTCCTTCGGTCTTCAAGTGGCAGCGTAAGCCGGCCGACGGTTCCACCGATTTTGTGGACCTTCCCTCGGATTCGACTTACAGCGGAGTTACCTCTACCACCCTCACGGTTTCAAACATCACGGCTGCGATGAACGGAGACCAGTTCCGGGTATTCGTGAGCAACTTCATCAGCCCGGATGCAAACTCGGATGCGGCTACGCTCAGCACGGTAATCGCCAGCCCGGTGATCACGAGTGTAGCCAGCGCGAGCTTCCGCGCGACTGAACTTGGATCCTTCACGGTGACTGCCACGGGTAACCCTGTTCCGACCTTTAGTGCTACCGGACTACCCTCGTGGCTTAGCCTCAACGCGACAAGTGGTGTTCTGAGCGGCACTGCGCCTGACACGAATGGTTCTCCGATCGCCATCGCAATTACGGCGAATAACGGTGCGACCACCTCCCAGAACTTTGTTCTCACGGTTACCCCTGCGGTGATTGCTCCGGCAATCACTACTCAGCCGGTGGGTGGCACGATTGCACGTGGTCAGAATGCCAACTTTAGCGTTACGGTTACTGGCACTGCTCCGATTGCCTACCAATGGCGGAAAGACGGCGTAGCGATCGCCGGCGCCACGTCCTCCACGCTTTCCTTGACCGGAGCTCAACCCAGCAGCGCTGGCAGCTACTCGGTCTCGGTGTCCAACGCTGCCGGATCTGTTCTCTCGTCTGCTGCAGGACTCTTGATCAATACGGAGGCCACTATCATCACCCAGCCCCGTTCCCAAACGGCACTGGCTGGCAGCACGGTGACTTTCTCGGTCGTTGCGACCGGCACTCCAGCTCCCACCTATCAGTGGCGTGCGAATGGCACTAACGTTGTCGGAGCGACTTCGCCGAACTTCACCCTTACGAATGTTCAAGCGGTGAACGCCGGTAACTATGATGTCATCATCAGTAACGGTGTCGGTGGTGGTGTGAGCTCGCTCGCACAGCTCTCCATCGTCTCGGCGGCTTCGGCTCCGGTTATCACCTCCTCTCCTGCGCCGCGCACGGTCGTAGTCGGCTCTTCTACCGCACTCTCTGTGGGCGTAAGTTCGGCTACCGCGGTGAGCTACCAATGGCGCAAGGGCGGAGTTCCCATCAATGGTGCCACCAGTGGCACCTATACCCTCTCGGGAGCTCAACTCGGCGACTCTACTAATTTCGACGTTGTCGTCACCAATTCGGTCGGCTCCGTGACGTCTGCGCCCGCCGCAGTCACGGTGGTTCGTCGTAGTTACGCTGGTTACTACACGGGTTCCTTTGGCGGCTCACTCGGTAATTTTGCCCTCTACGTTCGTCCGGATAACTCCGCGGTCTTCCTTGCCTACGTTCCCGGCTCGCTCACCGGTATCCGCAACGGCGACCTGAATGTGCGCGACACGGGCACATTTAGTCTCGTGCAGGGCTCCGTCGCCATCAGCGGCTCGATCGCCGACAGCGGTGATATTTCCGGCACGGTGATCGGAATCAACGGCGCTTCCCTCTCGGGCACACGCTCGAGCGATGTGGGATCTGGGCTCGGTTCGGCCGGATTCTATCAAGGAGCCGCCGCGAACACCTCCTCGGCCATTTACGCGATCGTTGCACCCAATGGCCAGGCGTTCATCTTGGTTCAGACATCAGCGACGGCCGATGGTGGTCTTGGCGCGGTGGACTCCAATAATCGCGTTACTTTGTCGACTGCCCGCCAGTCCATTGTAGCCACCTTCGCTCCCGCCACGTCCACGGTCACGGCCTCCGTGACTTCGGGCACGGCTACGACGGCCTTCAGCGGTGCCAGCGATACGGTCCTGGCTGCCCAACGTCTCGCCAATATCTCGACTCGTGCCCGGGTTGGCACCGGCGATTCCGTCACCATTGCGGGTTTCGTGATTTCCGGACAGGAATCGAAGCCGGTTCTCATTCGAGCGATCGGACCCACACTCGGCACGCTCGGCGTCGCCACCGCCCTCGCGGCTCCGAAACTTGAGCTCTTCCGCGCCGGAACCGCCGCTGCCATCGCGACCAACACTGGCTGGACCACCGCGGGTAACACGGCTGCCATCGAAGCTGCGACCACGCGCGCTGGTGCATTCGCGCTCGGCTCCACAGCGGCCGACTCCGTGATCTTTGCGACGCTGGCTCCCGGAGCCTATACCGCAGTCATCAGCAGCGCGAATAACACCCCCGGTGTAGCACTCGCCGAAGTCTATGACCTCTCTGCTCCTGCGGCGGGTCAAAAGCTCTTCAACATCTCGACCCGCGCCAGCACGGGCGCCGGCGACAGCACGCTGATCGCTGGTATCGTAGTCTCGGGCTCGGTGCCGAAGCGCGTGTTGATCCGTGGCGTCGGCCCCACTCTCGCCGCTCTCGGTGTGACGGGCGCTCTCACCCAGCCCCAATTGAGCATCATCAAGGATGGCGTGACCGTCGCCTCCAACTCGAATTGGACTACTTCACCCGACCGTGCCGCGATCGAAGCGGCCTCGGCGCAGGTGGGTGCCTTTGCTCTCGGCTCAACGAACGCTGATGCCGCGATGATCGTGAGCCTCGCGCCGGGTAATTACTCGGCCCAAGTCACCGGTGCGAACGGCACCGCTGGCATTGCGATTATCGAGATTTACGAACTGCCGTAATCTGGTCGCAAGTTAAGCGTCACTTCCAGGCCCGGGTGTTAAATCACCCGGGCCTGTTTTTTGTTCCTCCGTCCGAACCTCCCCCTAAATTTTGCGAGATCGCAGCTGCCCCAGTGTCACCCCTTTTGGTTCATCGTCCGCTTTTCGGCCTTTCATTGCTCCTCTTCTCGGTATCAACCGCGCTGGGGCAACTTGCGCCAGTCGCTCCTGAGGCTTCCGCCTCGGCTACAGTTGGGGGACCGCTCCAATCGCTCGCACCTTCGCCCCTGGCTACGGCGGTTGCCAAAGACAGTCCGATCGAGCTCTCTGCTTTCAAGGTCGACGACAAGAATGAGGAGCCCGATTACGATCCCACCGGCATGGATGGACCGGAGATCGAGATGGGCGAGCCGCCGTTCTCCAACGATTTCCTCTCCGGTGAGCCGACGGATACGGCGCTTTCGACTGATCTGAATATCGAGCTGGCCCTCGCTTCGGGCGCCAGCCCCGCCGACATCGCCGCCGGCATCAGTCGCGTCGCCCTCCGCGGCTTTCCCACGCCCAAGCTCCGCAACGGTTTCACCCAGGTTGGCATCCCCGAAGTCCTAAACATCGGCAGCAGCGAGACCATCCAGGGTCCCACCGTCTCCGTCACCGGGAAGTCCGCCCCAGGCGGCATCCAGAACTTCGTCACCGCCCGTCCGCGCGGTCGCCGTTATAATCGGATCGATACCGGTTTTTCCACGCGCGGCCAGCGCCGCACTGGCTTCGAGTCCACGGGAGTGATCAACCCCAAGCACGCCTGGCACCGTGTCGCGTTTGCCTACACGGAGCGTTTCGGACCTGAGAAATATTCCTTCAACCGCAGCTACACAGTAAACGGTGCCGTGATCTGGCGCATCAACCGCGCGTTCAGCACCATGGTCCAGGTCGACTACGACGAGCGCATCGGCAACTACTTCCCCGGCGTCCCTGAGTATCGCCCCACTGCCACCGCCAAAGTAGTTGGCCCCTGGCGTCCGCTGGCCGGCTTCAACGCCTACGGCCCCAATGCCGGCCTGCGCAAACGCGTCGCCAGTGCCAGTTTCCAAGTCGAAGGCCAGCTTGGCCGTCACTACAGCGTGCGCGGCGCGATTCAGGGTTTTATGCGCGAGCTCGACCAGGACTCCTGGACCCAGGGGCAGTATGTCCTCGATCTTCGCAAGTTCGGCGGCATCCGCGAACCCATCCACACCGAGCAACCGTTCCGCTCGCTCGCCTCGGAGGCCGAGATCACCGGCCGCTATGCGCTCGCGAAGAGCGATCACAAGGTCACGTTTTCGGTCGAGAACGCTCACACTAATTTCCACCGCACCCAGAGTGCGCTGCCCACCGCTTTGCGCACCGTTCTCCTGCCGGCCGATGTGCGCACCTTCGATCCTGCCGCTCCCAATTATTTCCGCCCCGTCTTCACCCCCGCGACCTACTCACGGCTCATCACCGACCGCATTGATGTCGTCGATTACACGAGCATCGTCCTGAGCGAACGCCTCGCTTTGGCCAAAGGCCGCCTCGTCATGTCGGCCGGGGTCCGCCAGGATTTCGTTACAGTCGATGTCAATGACCGCCGCCCCGGCATCGCCCCGATTCTCGCTCGGGTGCACGACAAAACCCGCGAGTTTACCCGCCATCTCGGGGGCAATTACATCCTCATCAAAGGCCGGGTCCTCGTCTTCGCCAATACCAGCACTGCGTTCGAGCCCTCGACGCGGGTCGATGAACGCACCGGTCGCGTCCAGGGCAACGAGACCACGCTCGGCTACGAGGGCGGCGCCAAACTCCTGTTCTTCGACCGCCGTCTCACTAGCACGATCTTCGTCTACGACTACCGCAATCAGAACATCTCCCGGCGCAACCCGCTCTACAACGATCCCATTCTAGACGCCGCCCAAACTCAGCCCCAGCTCGTGGCCGCGGGCGAAGAGCGCTTCACCGGGACCGCCGTTGAGGTGCAGGCCACACCGTTGCCACGTCTGACGCTCAGTGCCCGCATCACCGGCACGCGCGCCGTCACTACCCGCTCGCCCGATCTCCCCGAGGAGCTGACGCGTCCGCTTTCCCGTTTTCCGCAGCTCTCTTGGGCGCTCTCGCAGCGCTATGCTTTTGGCGAGGGCAAGCTCAAGGGCCTGAGCGTGGCCGCCACGACCACTTTCATCAGCAGCTTCGTTGCGAGCTATGAAAACGCCTCCCGCCAATACCTCGAGTATCCCGGCTATACGCTCGTCAGCCTAAGTGCCGGTTACGGTTGGTCGCGCGGCAAGATCAGCCACTCTGTCGGCCTCAGTGTCCGCAATGCTTTCAATCGCAATCTCCTGACCGTCCTTGGGCGCACCGACTCCGGACGGGAATACAACGTCAGCTACTCGGTTTCGCTCTGAGGCCGCCCCGTGGTCTAGGCGCGTCGCGCCGGCTCAGGTCATCTCGGGAAACGCGGCTCCCAAACGCGCCAACACCTCGTCTGGGTTGGCGCCCGTTTCCCACGCCACCGCACGCGCGATCGAATACAGCGTCTCGTCTTTGCGCGCCTCGCTTGTCCCGGCCAGAGCCAGCGCTTCGCCGGGTGTGAGCAACTGCCCGTCTTTCAACGCCTTTTCGGCCCGCTCCACCGCGAGCGCCGTAGCGCGCAGCGTGAGTTCATCCGGATTCGGGGACAAGGTATGCCCCGTGAAATCCCGATGGCGGTCATGTTTGCCGTGCAGTTGCATGGTGGTTTCGTGGTGAATCCAAAGTGGAATATCGGCACGGTCACACGAAAGTTTAGTGCTCACTCTTGCGCCACTCCGGCCCACTGCCCAATTTATCCGTCACCCCTGCATCCGACCATGAGTTCTGCCGCCGCCCCTGCTCCGTCCTCTCCGCTTGGCCTTGCCCGCATCATTGGCTGGAGCGCTGTCTCCGCCCTCGGTGCCGTCTCGATCGCCATCCTCGCGTGGTCCCGCGGTGAGCCTGTGAATGCTCTCTGGATGGTCGTCGCTGCGCTCTGCGTTTTCGCGGTCAGCTACCGGTTCCACTCCGCTTGGCTCATGGCCAAGGTCCTGACGCTCGACGAACTCCGCGCCACGCCCGCCACGGTCAATGCCGACGGACGCGATTTCGTCAAAACCAACAAGTGGGTCGTCTTCGGCCACCATTTCGCCGCCATCGCCGGCCCCGGTCCGCTCGTCGGTCCTGTCCTCGCTGCCCAATTCGGCTACCTCCCCGGCATGCTCTGGATGCTCATCGGTGCCACACTTGGTGGCGCGGTGCATGACTCGGTCATCCTCTTTTGCTCCACTCGCCGCCGCGGCAAATCCCTCGGCCAAATGGTCCGCGACGAGGTCGGCCCCTTTGCCGGCACCCTCGCGCTGATCAGCATCGTCGCGATCATGGTGATCCTCCTCGCCGTCCTCGCCCTCGTTGTCGTGAAGGCCCTCGCCGAGAGCCCTTGGGGTCTCTTCACGATCGCCTGCACGATGCCCATCGCCGTCTTCATGGGCCTCGGTATGCGCTCAGTTGGCCACAGCGGGAAGGGCCTTACCATCATCAGCGTCCTTGGTGTCGCCGCGTTGCTTGCTTCCGTCTGGGGCGGACAGTTTCTCCACGGCACCAAACTCGAAGAATTTCTCACTCTCAACGGCACCACGCTTGCGTGGTGGATCATGGGTTATGGCTTTGCCGCCTCTGTCCTCCCGGTGTGGTTGCTCCTCGCCCCGCGCGATTACCTCAGCACGTTCATGAAGATCGGCACCGTCGTCGCGCTCGGTATCGCCGTGATTGTGCTCGCGCCCACGCTGCAAATGCCCGCGCTCACCAAGTTTATCGACGGCACTGGTCCCGTCTTCGCCGGTCCCGTGTTTCCCTTCGTTTTCATCACGATCGCCTGCGCCGCCATCTCTGGTTTCCACTCACTCATTTCCTCCGGCACCACGCCCAAGCTCCTCGGCAGCGAAAAAGACATCCGGACCGTCGGCTACGGTGCGATGGTCACTGAGATGTGCGTCGGCATCATGGCCCTGATTGCCGCCTGCGCCATGAAGCCCGGCGAGTATTTCGCTATCAACATGGCCGGCACGGCCGAAGTCGTGACGGCCAAGGTCACTGCCCTCGGTTTCCCGGTCACCACGACCGAAATGGCCGAGCTCGCTTCCAGCGTCGGCGAAAAAACCATGGTCGGACGCACGGGCGGCGCGCCCACCTTCGCCGTCGGCATGGCGCACATGTTTGCCGGCGTGATCGGCAGCAAGGCTGCCCTCGCGCTCTGGTATCACTTCGCGATCATGTTCGAGGCGCTCTTCATTCTCACCACGATCGACGCTGGCACGCGCGTGGGCCGCTTCATCGTGCAAGACCTCCTGGGCACGATCTGGAAGCCGCTCGGCGACACTCAGTCTACCGGCGCCGGCACTCTCGCCACCGCGCTCTTTGTCGGCGCGTGGGGCTACTTCTTATACCAAGGCGTCGTCGATCCCCTTGGCGGTATCAACTCCCTCTGGCCTATTTTCGGTATCGCCAATCAGCTGCTCGCCGTCCTCGCCCTCGCCCTCGGCACCACCGTCCTCATCAAGATGGGCCGCACGCGCTATATCTGGGTCACCGTCGCGCCGCTCTGCTGGCTCCTCGCCGTCACGCTCAGCGCCGGCCTCATGAAGATCTTTAGCCCCGCGCCCCTTGGCTTCCTTGCCCTCGCGCGCAACTTCGAGGTGAAGCTCGCCGCCGGTGGCACGCCCGCGGAAGTGAAGCTCTGGACGGCCCAGCTCTTCAACAATCGCGTCGACGCGGTCGTTACGGGTGCGTTTTTGATTCTCGTCGTGGTCGTCGTTCTCGCGAGCGCGCGTGTCTGGTGGCAGCTCCTCGCCGGAAAACGCGCCCCTGAGCTCCGCGAAGAACCCTATGTGTCCGTGGGCGAGGCGGCGAAAGCCTGATCGATCGCTACAGTTTTCCGGGAATATTGCCGGTCGGGTCGTGCTCTGACCGGCATGCTTGGCTCACCAATCTCGTTTGTAGTGCGCGCTGTCGGCGAGTTTCTCGTCCGCCTGTCGCTTCTCGCGGTTTCATTGTCTTGTTTGTTGTTAGCCGCCTCGCGGGCGTCTGAGCCGCCCGCCGCCAGCGCCGCGACTCTGGCGGCCAAAGCCACGGAGGTTCGTCCTTTGGCGCCCGGTTTCCGAGCTCCTACTGCCGTTCTTCGTGCTGCCGACGGCACCGCCGTCGATCTTGCCAAGCTCTACGCCGCTAAGACGACGGTCGTGGTTTTTTATCGGGGTAGTTGGTGTCCCTATTGCAACCGTCAGCTTGCCGCTCTGGCCGAAATCGAGCCTCAGCTTCTCGCCGCCGGAGCCCAGATTGTCGCGATCAGTCCCGACACCGCCGAAGGCCTCGCCAAAATGTCCGAGAAGAATCATCTTTCTTACCAACTGGTTTCTGACCGCGACATGGTCGTTGCTTCCGCCTTCGGAGTCGCGTTTCGCATGCCCGCCGACAACGAAAAATCTTACCGGGCCAAGGGCGTGCCTCTCGCCTCTATTCCGGGTTCTGCCGAGGGTGCATGGCTCCCGGTTCCCTCCGTTTTCGTCGTCGGTCGTGATGGGGTTGTTCGATTCGCGCATTCTGATCCTGATTTCAAGGTGCGACTTGCCCCCGCTGCCGTGTTGGCGGCCGTGAAACCGTAGCGATGGCCCCTTCTGCGGCCGTCGATTTCGGCCCGGCTGATGCGTAACTTCGCGAGTTGTATCGGAGCCTTTGGGCACTACGGTCGTCATACCGTTGCTCATGAAGTTCGCCCGCCTCGCGTTGTTGCTCATCACCCCGCTTGCCCGCACTCCTGCGGCCGAGTCGGCGGCATCTGAGCGGACACCTGCGCCGGCGCCGCCCGCTACCTCGGTTACTGCCCCTGGCGACTCCGATTCGGCCGCTGCCCCTGCGGCGACGAAGACTCCGGCAATCAAGACTGCTCCCGCCCGTAAATCCTCGCTTCCGCCCGTCAGTCGCGACGTATTGCGCGACTCATTCAATCTCGCCGAGCTGCGCGACAAGGCCGCCAACGGCAACGCGATTGCCCAATACAACCTTGGACTTGCCTACGCCGAAGGTCGCGGCGTTAAGGCCGATCCGATCGAAGGGTTTGCGTGGCTCTCTCTGGCCTCCGAGAAAGGCAGCACGGGCAAGGCGTTCGAACGCCTCTTAGGCACGATGTCCAACGCGCAGTTGGTCGAAGGCACCAAGCGAGTCGCCGCAATTCGGTCCGGCGTCATCACGCCGCCACCCCCCCCACGTCCGGTCGTAACTGCCCCTCCTGTTGCTGCCACGTCTGCCACCCCCAGCAGTGCGCCGTCGGTGGCCGCCCCGGTCTCTGTTGCGCCTCCCGCGCTCGAAGTAGCGACTGTGTCTACTCCCGTTTCGCCACCCGCACCGGAAGAGCCAACCGAAGAACCCATCATTCCGCTGTTCCGCGCGAAAACGTCTGAAGCGCCTGCGAATCCGGTATCTTCGGCGCCTCAAGGAGTCGTGGTTGGTGCCTCTCTTGCGATGGCCGGCAATGCTCCCGCTGCGGCCGGTGGAACTGGTGCTGGCCCCGCTGGCCGTGGTGCCCCGGGAGCTGGAACCGCGGCGGGTGCGAAGGCTGCCGCCCCCGGCGCTGCCGGTGCCACCCCGGCGGGCGAAACTCCTCCTGGCGCTCCAGCCGGTCCAGGCGAGGCCGGAGCTGCGCCCGCTGCCGGAGGCATACGCCTCGCGGCCAATGTCCCGCCCGAAGTCGCGCAACGCCAGATCGAGGCGATGGCGAGAAAGATCAACGAGAAGGGCCTTCTGCCCGCGCAGGACTCCGCCCGCGCGAAAGATCCCTCCGCGATGCCCGCTCCGCGCAACCGCATTGATCTTGATCCCAACGCGCAACCGGCGGCCACGGGTGACGACGCCAAGCCTGATCATGGCTCCGCTCACCTCGCCTCCGAGATCGACAAGGCCCAGAACGAAGTGGCCGCCCGCGCCGAAACTGCCGGAACTGCCCCCGCTGCATCTCCTAGTTCTGCCGCCGCGCCCTCTTCGACGTCGAATGCCGGAGCCGGTGGCGCGCGCAATTCCGCCCGCGTTGCGGCCGTTACCGCCGGTGTCACCAGTGCCGGCGCGATTAATCGCTCCGCTCCTACCTCCGCCGGTGCCTCAGCGGGCGGAAACTCGGCCTCCTCCGGTGGCAGCTCCGTTTTCGGTCCTTCTTCCTCACCTGCGGCCGGTTCATCCGGCGCAGCTAAGCCTCCCGCCCTCATCCGCGCTGAAAACGCCTTGGCTCTCCAGTCGCGCGAACTTGCCGCGGCCCGTGCCGACGCCGAGAAGGCTCGATTGGCGCTCAACAACGAGCGCACGCGGGCCTCGACACTCGCCGCTACCGCCTCCGCTCAAGCCGTCGCACTCGCCGAGGAGCAGCGTCGCACTGCCGCCACGGTCACCCGGCTCGCGGCCGAACGCGATGCGCTGGCCGCCCGCCTCAATCAAAGCGCCAACGCGTCCGGTGGCGCGACCTCATCTGGGTTGTTGGCCGACGGCTCTGAGCCGCTGTTCCGACCCAATGCCGAGCGTGAAAATCTGGCTTCGCGCCTCGCCCAAACCCAGTCGGCCCTTTCCTCGGAAATTTCCGCCCGCACCCAGGCCCTTCAGTCGGCGCAGGCCGCCTCGGCCGAACTCGCCGCTGCCCGCGCCCGGATTGACGACCTTACTGCTCGCGCCGGTGCCTCCGGTTCGCGCACGGACGCAGATGCGCCGCGCTTCCGCTCTGAGCTTGCTGAGCTGAGGGCCTACCTCGATCGCACCACAGCCACGCTGCTGACCCGGCTGGAGCAAACCGAGGCCGCTACGCTCGCTACCGCCGATACCCAGTCTAAGACCGGCGCGCAGCTTACCGAACTCCGCGCGCAACTCGCCGCCGCCACGGCCCAAGCTGCCGCCTCCACCAATGCCGCCAGCACGAGCGCCACTGCACTCGCCGAGGCACTCGCCAAGGTCGACTCGCTCGCCGCGGAAAAACTCAAGACCGCCGATACGCTCGTCCAGCTTCGCACTCAGCTCGTCTCGCTCGAGACCGCTCTCGCGGCGGAAAAGGCCAAGGCGCTCGATCTTGCCACCGCGACGACTTCGCGTGACGACGCGGTCACCCGGCTCACCGCCGAAAAGACTGAGTTGGCGGCCCGTCTGGCGAAGGCGGAGACGATGGCCAAGTCCACGGCGAGCGCGTTCGAGGACTCACTCTCCCGCGACCTCGCGGCTGCTCGCCAGGAGTCGGCTGCCCGAGAAGCTGATTTGGTCGCGGCTCGGCGCGAACTTCAGGCCGCCCGCGAAAAGCTTTCTGCTGTTGCCGCCGATTCATCAGCCTCCGCCGAGGCCACGACGCGGACGTTGGCTTCGGTCCGTAGCGAACTCGATCAGGCCCGCACCGCGCTCGCCGCTGAGAAGTCCGCGGCGACCGAGCTGGCGTCCGCCGCGTCGGCTAAAGCTGCTTCGCTCGTTACGCTCACATCCGAACGTGATGCTCTCGCTGCGCGCCTCAAACAGGCTGAGACTGCGCTCAACTCCTCGGCCTCCGCCCAAGACGAAGCCCGGGCCCGCATGGCCGCCCAATCGGCCGAGGAGATTTCCACCCTCAAAGGTCAGCTCGCCACCGCCGTGAGCGCGTTGGATGAGGCGCAGAAGAAACTCCGGGCGTCCGCATCCGACGCCGCCCGCGCCCCGGCGGCGGAGGTTGCGTTGACGGCCGAGAAGACTCGCGTCGCTGCGCTCGCGGAGCGTCTCGCTCAGGCCGAGTCTGCGCTCTCGGCGAGTGCTGCGGAGCGTGATTCCGCCGGCAAGGCCGCCGCCGCCCGGCTTACCTCGCTGCGTGCCGAGCGTGACGATCTGGCCGCTCGTCTTGCGAAGGCTGAATCCGCCGCCCTTAACACCGGTGAGTCTCAGACGAAAGCCGCGGCACTCGCACTTCAACTCGACGCCGTGCGCAACGAATTGGCCGCCGCCCAATCGCTGGCCACCGAGTCCGCGGCGGCCAAAGCCAAGGCCGAGACCGCCCTTGCCACCGCGCGGGCCGAACTCGCCGCTCGCACGCAATCCGACTCCGCCCTCGCCACGCAGGCGACCGCCACGGCGGATGAACTCGGACGTGTCCGGGCGCAGTTGCAGACGCTGACCGCCGAGCGAGCCGCCGAAAAGTCTGCGACAGCCGAATCGCTCGCCCAGCTCACTGGTGAGCGCGAAAAGCTGTCCGCCCGCCTTGTTCAGTCCGACGCTGCGTTGGCCTCTGCTCTTGCCGCGAAATCCGAAGCGGAGAAGTTCCGGGGCGAGTTTACCGCTCGACTGAATACTGCCGAGTCCGCCGCGTCGGCGGCGCAAGCGCGAGCCGCTGCTCAACTTTCCGAGTTGGATGCCGCGCGGGCCGATTTGGAAAAGACCCGCAGCGCCCTCGCGACGCTGGAGCGCACGCGCACCGAAGGCTCCGCTGTCGCCACGCGCGATCTCGCCGCTGCCCAGGAGAAGAACACCGAGTTGGCCGCCCTGGTTGCGGCGAAGACCGCCACCGTCGTCCAGCTCACCGCCGAGCGCGATGCCTTGGCCGGTCGGGCAGCGAAGGCCGAAGCGGCTGCGCTTACGACGGGTGAGGCGCAAAAGCAGGCCGGCGAATTGGCCGCGTCGCTCGAAACCGCCCGCGCCGACGTCCAAAAACTCCGCGCCGAACTTGCCTCGCGTCTCAACCAGGCTGAATCGAGCGCTGCGGCGGCGGGCGAAGCGCAGACTCGCGCCACTCGTCTCGCCGCGGAGTTGGAATCGGTCCGCGCCGAAGCCGAGAAGTCCGCGTCGGCGCTGTCTGGGGAGAAAAAGCGGGCGGCCGATCTCGCCGCGCAGCTGGAAACGTCCTCCCGTGAATCGGGTGCACGCTCGGCCAAGGAAATTGCGGCACTCCGCGAGCAAGCTGCCTTCGCCGCCGCGGCCCGTGATCAACTCGCCGTGCGCCTCGAGAAAGCGGAGTCTTCCCTTGCTACCGCCGTTGCGGCTAAAGACAGCGCTGCCCAAGCCATTGCCGACGCCCAGGCGCTCGCCGCCCGTGGCTCCGCTGAGAAAACGCGTTTGGAGTCCGAGCTCGCGAGCGTGCGCGCCGATGCCGACCGCATACGGGCCTCCCTCGCTGAGACGGAAAAATCCCGCGCCGATCTCACGTCCCGCCTTTCGGCCACCACCCAGGAATCCAGCGCCCGTTTTGCCCAGGAGGTTTCCTCGCTCCAGGCCAAGCTCGCCGCGACGATGGCGGAGCGCGATGACTCGCAGAAGAAACTCGCCGCTTCGGCCGAAGCGGCGGCGTCACTCACCGCGCGCCTCGAAAAAGTGGAGGGAGCACTCGCTGCTTCGGTCGCCGATAAGGCGGGCTCGGCTCAGGAAGTGGAAAACGCCAAGGCCGCCGCGGCACGCTACTCCGCCGAGAAGTCCCGGTTGGAATCAGACCTCGCCGCCACCCGGTCGGAGGCCGAGCGCAACCGGAATGCCTTTGCCGCGGCGGAGAAGGCGCGCGTTGAGCTGACTGCCCGGCTCGATTCCGCCCAGCAAGACGCGGCGTCTCGCGTGCAGGCTGTGGGGCAGGCGGAGAAGCAGCTCGCCGCCCTTGTGGCCGAGAAGCAGGCCCTCACGCAACGGCTTGCCCAGGTGGAAGCTGCCGCCGGCTCGGCCGCGTCTGCCCAAACGTCCGTTCGCGACTTGGAGGCGCGCTTGCGACAGGCCGAGACCGAGCGAGCCGCCCTGACTTCTCGTCTCGCTCAGACCGAATCTTCCGTCGAGGAGGCGCAAAAAAAACTCCGTGCTCAAGTCGAAGCTGAGACGCGCCGGGCTGAGTCATTCCAAGCCGAATTGAAGAAGGCAGCCGCCGAGCACTCCGCGACACTCGGCGGCCTTGCGGCAGAGAAACAATCGCTCGCTCAGCGCCTCACTCAGGCCGAAGCGGCTCTCGCCGCAGCTTCCGCGCAGAAAGACACCGGTCGCGACTTGGAATCCCGGCTTCGCCAGTTGGAGTCCGACAAGGCCGCCTTGGCTGCTCGCGTGAGTCAGGCGGAAGCCGCCCTGTCCACTGAGACCACCGCGAAAGCGCAGGCCCAAGCTGCGGCGGATGATGCCCAAAAGAAACTTCGCGCTGCGGCCGAATCCACGGGCGGCCTTGCTGCCAAAGCAACCGCTGCCCAGTCGGAGTCGGCTGCGATGGCCGAGAAGTTGGCCCAGGCGGAAGCGGCAGCCAAAGCAGCTCGCGCGCAAACTGAGGCGGCGCAAGCGGCCGCGCGTCAGGCTGGCGCTGAACGTGATGCGCTGGCGCAAGACAAGACGCGGTCAGCGAGTGCGGCGGCCGAGCAATCCGACGCCGCGGCGAAATTGGCGAAAGAAAAGGAGGCGCTGGCTCAGCGTCTCGCCCAAGCCGAGGCCGCATTGGCCGCCACGGGTGCCGCCAAGGATGGCGCCCGCGATCTGGAGGCCCGCATTCGTCAACTCGAGTCGGAGAAGGCCGCGCTATCCGGTCGCTTGGCCGACATTGCCGCCGCGAAGGAAGAGGCATCCCGCGCCGCCGCCGCCAAAGCTGAGGCGGAGGAAAAACTCGCGATGTCCCTGCGCTCCTACTCCGCATTGACGAAGGAGCGCGACGATCTGGCCGCTAGCTTGGCCGCCATACAGGCCAAGCCAGCCCTGTCCACGACGCCCGAGATTGAGGCGCGCATTCGCCAGCTTGAGGCGGACAAATCTGCCCTCACGACCCGTCTCGCCGAAGCTGCCGCGACCAAGGAGGAGCTCGCCAAAGCCGCCGCCGCCAAAGCAGAAGCCGAGGACAAGCTCGCGATGTCTCTTCGTTCTTACACCGCCCTCACCAAGGAGCGCGACGACCTCGCTGCCGCGCTCGCGGCCAAGCCGGCCCCGGCTGTGGCAACGTCCGCTCCGACACGTCCGGCGCCTCCGGTGGCGTCGTCGGCTCCAGTTGCACCAGCCACGGCTCCCACGGCGCGCCCCGCGCCTGAACCGGTGGCCGCCGCGGCCGCGGCCCGTTCGCACACCATCGCCAATGGCGACACCCTGACCAAGATTTCTCTTCGCTATTACGGCACAGCCAGCCGTTGGCCGGAGATTCTCGCCGCCAATCGCGATGTCCTCCGCACGGAACGCGACCTCGTCGTCGGTCGCGTGCTTCGCATACCCTGATTTTTGCACCGGCTTGGCGAAGCCTTGGGGTGGATGAGGATAACACCCCGGGTGGTCCGTAGCATCCGTATTTTTACAAACAAAGGTTGCTCCGAAATGTCCTCCGACTAGTTGTGTTTTCTGATGTGCCCCCGCCGTCTTAGTTCGCTCCCTGCCGCATTTGCCGTGCTTGCGCTTAGTGGTTGTGGCTATGTCCATGTAGGGAAGATTCCCGAGCCCACGACGACGGTTATTGGCGACGACAAGCTGCTGAAGGAGAATGCGGACCTGCGGACGGAGAAGAAAATCCTGCAGCAGGAGCTCGCCCTCACCCGCGCCCAAGGCGATGCCTTGCGATTCGCGATCGAGAATCGCACGTCGGACGGGGATACGTCACGCCGCCTGACCGACAAACTTGCCGAGACGGCCAAGGAGCTCGCCAGCCTCCGTGCCAGCTATGCCCAGCTCCAATCCAGCCGCGCGAACGGTTCCGTGGCCAATCCCGCCGAAGTAGCGGACCTTCGTTCCAAGCTCGCCGGCACTGAGGAGAAACTCGCCGTTTCACTCCGTAATTTTACCGAACTGCAGCAAGAGGTCGGTGGGCTTCGCCGCCAAGTCGAGGATGCCCGCACCGAAAACAAAGCCCTCACCGAGCACGTCAAAACGGTCTCCGGCCAGAACGAGCAGATCCGCGCCGCGCTCGACCAACTCAACACCGACCTTTTGGCGCAAAAAGAGTCGCGCACCCGCGCCGAGCAGGATGCGGCCACGCTCAAGACCCAGCTCGAGAGCGCCAATTCCAAGATTTCCGCCCTATCCGCGCAGCGCACCGCGTCGGCCGGCGAAGCCAAGAGCATCGCACCCGCTGCCGAGACCGAACTGCGCGCCCAGCTCACGTCCCTGCAGGAAAAAGTCACTACGCTCGAAACCGAACGCACGACCTTGCAGCGTCAGCTCGCGGCCGCCGAGATTGCCGCGAAGACTCCTGGTCTGGCTGAAACCAAAGCACTCGCTGACACGCAGGCCCAGCTGATTGCCGCCCTCGGCAGCGCCAAGATGCTGCGTGATGAAAATGATTCTCTCAAAGCCGCGGCGACCCAAGCCGGTTCGTTGAAGGAGCAGCTCGCCCAGGTCCAAGCCAAAGCCACCTCCCTCTCGGAGGAAAATGCGCAGCTGAAGAGCCGCCTCGCCTCGGCCCGCCCGGCCACGACCATCACTGTCGGTTCCCCGCCTGCGACCCCGACGATGGGCACTCCCGCGACGGCAAGTGCCAACGCCAGCACGACTCCTCGTCCGCCGGGCGCGGGAGTTACGGCTACCTTTGTCGTCGCGCCTCCGGGTGGCGGTCCCGCGCCCTCTCCTGCGCCGACTGCACCCACCGGCGCTGCACCCACCAGTGCTCCGGCCCGTCCGCAGGTTCCCGGTGCGCGTTATCATACCGTTACTGCCGGTGACACTCTTTCGAAGATCTCCGCGCAGTATTACGGCACGCCTGGTCGCTGGGCCGAGATCCTGGTGGCCAACCGTGAGGTGCTCGGTGAGGACAATAACCTCGTTATTGGCCGTCAGCTCCGCATTCCGTAATCGCTCGGCGACGTCCGAGTCCTCTTCTGGCGTCAGCCGGTTTGGTTGGATCGCGTCGGCTGCGATTGTGAACGAATGATTCGCGCCTCCGCCACGCCGTGCGCCACCGCCGCTTCGTGCCGCTCAAGATAGTGCTTCAGCCAAAACGCATACTTTCCTGGCTCGCGCCGACACGCGCGTTTCAGCGCCGCCAGTGATATCCACTCCACGGCCGATATCTCCTGCGGATTCGGTCGTAGCCCAGCGGGCGCTGCACCGAAGTAGACGTAGACGATCTCGTTCTCCTTTAGGCCGCTTGCCAGCTCTGCCGCGTAGCGCGTCCGAAAACCAAACCGCAGAGGCCCCGTGGCGCCAAGTTCCTCGCCCAAACGCCGTCTCGCCGCCGCCAGGGTCGTCTCGCCCGGTCGCGGGTGACCGCAACACGAATTCGCCCACAGGCCGCCCGAGTGGTATTTGGCGGGATGTCGTCGCTGCAGCAGCACCCGTCCGCGTTCATCCACCAGGAAGATGGAAAATGCCCGGTGTAGCCACCCCGCCCGATGAGCCGCCAGCTTTTCCGCCCGGCCGACGGCGCGGTTGGCGGTGTTGACGAGGATTACGTCTTCGGGATGGACGGGGCGACTCATGTGGGTGGGTAAAGGACGTGCGTGGGCTCAGCTCGGTTGCGTTTCAGGAATGCAACGTCGGGCCCCCTCTCGGCGTCTTTGTTCCTGCCGTCGGTTGATTTCTCCCGCGGCCCGGAGAATACTTTGACCTGAATTCTCTAATCTGACTTTTCAACGCCTCCCGCCCATGCCCAAGACGCGCTCCCCACGCTCCCCGGGTCAGTTGCCCGCCGCCGCTTCCCCGCGTGCGCTCGTCGATCACGGCTTTGTTCCCGTGCGCGCCAAGCTCATTGAGGTCGCCGCCTTTCTTGATCGAGTCGAGCGCTACGGCGCCGCCGATGACTTCCGCTGTGTCGCGCTGCGCAAAGCCGCCAAACTTCTCGTCGACGGCAAACCCGAGCGCGCCCGCCGCATCCTCGAACAATTGAGCGATCCGACGACACTACCCGATGCCGTCTCCACCGGCAAAGCCGCCCTCGGCGCCTGGCAGAAGCCGGCGAAGAAAAAATAACTTCTCCCTTTCCCCATGCGCTACATCGAGCCCCACGGCCACATGGTCAGCCGCACGACCGACGACTATCAGGCGATGGTCACCGCCGGTTGTCAGGCCGTTTGCGAACCCGCCTTCTGGGCCGGCTATGACCGCAGCTCGGTCGACGGCTTCCGCGATTACTTCCGCCAGCTCACCGAGTATGAGCCCGCTCGCTCGGCGAAGTTTCTCCTCCCTCATTTCTCCTGGCTCTGCATCAATCCGAAGGAATCCGAAGACCTCGCCCTCGCCGCCGACGTCCTCGCGATGATTCCCGAGTTTCTCGCCAAGCCCAACGTCCTCGGCATCGGCGAAATCGGCCTCAACCGCAATACGCGCAACGAACTCAAGGTCCTTGAGCAACACGTCGACCTCGCGGTGAAGCACGACCAGCTCATCCTCGTCCACACGCCGCACCTGGAGGACAAGCTCAAAGGCACGCGCCTCATCGTCGACCTCCTCCTCGCGCACAAAGGCGTGAAGCCGGGCCGCGTGATCATCGACCACGTCGAAGAGCACACCGTGCGCTACGTCCTTGATCGCGGCTTCTGGGCCGGCATCACGCTTTACCCCGATTCCAAATCCTCGCCGCCGCGCGCAGTGGATATGTTGGAAACCGCCGGCCACGACCGCATCTGGCTCAACTCCGCCTGTGACTGGGGTGTGAGCGATCCGCTCGCCGTGCCGAAGACCGCCTTCGAGATGCGCCGGCGCGGGCACAGCGCCGAATTCGTCGATCAGGTGCTCTACCAGAATCCCGTCCGCTTCCTCTCGCAGTGCCCGAAGTTCAAAATCTAGGTAGGGACGGCTTTCCGAGCCGTCCGCGCGCACCTCTCGTCGGATGAAACTCAACCACGGCCTCCACCTCGCCTACTGCACCAACGTCCACCGCGGCGAAACGTGGGCGCAGACCTTTGATACGCTGGAGCGCCACACGCTCGTCGTCCGCCGCCGCGTCGCCCCCGGCCGACCCTACGCCATCGGCCTCCGTCTGGGCGCCCGCGCTGCCGAAGAGCTCGCGCAACCCGCCTCGCTCGCCGCCTTCCGCCGCTGGCTCGACGCGCACGACTGCTACGTTTTCACGATCAACGGATTTCCCTACGGCAGCTTCCACGGCACGCGCGTGAAGGAGCAGGTCTACGCGCCCGATTGGTCCACGTCCGAGCGCCTCACCTACACGCAGCGCCTCTTCGATCTCATCGCGCAACTCGTCCCTGCCGGGGTCTCCGGCAGCGTCAGCACCGTGCCCGGCTCCTTCAAGGGCTGGACCAACGACGACCCCGCCCGCCGTGCCGCGATCTTCGCCAACGTCACCGCCATCGGTCGCTACGTCGCCGAACTCTCCGCGCGCACCGGCCACGATCTGCACCTCGGCCTAGAGCCCGAGCCGTGCTGCTATTTTGAGACGACGCCCGAGACCGTCGACTTTTTCAACGGCTGGCGCGCTAGCGACCGCGCCGTCGAAACCGAGGGCCTTCTTCGCCGCGTCGGCGTGAACTACGACTGCTGCCACCTCGGCGTGGAGTTTGAGTCCGCGCCCGCCGCGCTCGACCGCCTCGCAGCCGCCGGCCTGCGCCTGAGCAAGATCCACCTAAGCTCCGCGCTCCGCGTGAAACCCGACGTCGCCGGCCGCGCCGCACTCGCCGCCTTCGTCGAGCCGACCTATCTCCATCAAGTCGTCGTGGGTAATCCCGCCACGGGCGTCGTTCGCCAACGCTACGTCGATCTCCCCGACGCCCTTGCCGACACCGCACCCTCGCGACCCGACGACGAATGGCGCGTGCATTTCCATCTCCCGCTCCACGCCGCGCCCGGCGCGCCGTTTGGCGATACCCGCGACCACCTGCTCGGCGCGCTCGATTGGATGCAAAAACATCCCGCCGCCTGCCAACACGCCGAGATGGAAACCTATACGTGGGAAGTCCTCCCGCCCGCGCTGCGGGTCGGCATCGAGGACCAGTTGGTGAGCGAATATGACTGGACCCTCGCCGCGCTCGCCGCCCGTGGCCTCGCGTAACATGATCCTCTCTCCCGTAGCCCTGCTCGTGAGAGCAGGGACCGACGTTACCCGCAGCGAACGAACCTCCCGCTTCTCACGAAGCGGGCTACGATGAGCGCCCTCCCTTCATCATCCGTCTCCTCCTTCCGCCTCTGGCTCGACCTCGCCCGCGCCGGAAATTTCCCATCTGTCTGGAGCAACGTCCTCGCCGCGCTTGTGCTCTCTGGATCCGCCGTCGGCACGTGGCCGGCGCCCAGCCTGCTTGTGCTCACGTTTCTTGCCGGCAGCCTCGCTTACGCTGGCGGCACGACGCTCAACGACGTCTTCGACGCCGGCTTCGACCGCAAACACCGCCCCGAACGCGCCATCCCGCGTGGCCTCATCGCCCGCGCGACCGCCGGCTTGGTCGGCGGCCTCCAACTCGCACTCGGTCTCGGCCTGCTCGTCTTCCTCGGCGCCTCGCCGCTCGCCGCCGCCGGCCTCGGTGCCGTGATTCTCCTCTACGACTGGCTCCACAAACGCTGGACCGGCTCCGTGCTCCTGATGGCTGGCTGCCGCGTGATGCTCGCCGTTACGCTTGCGACGCTCCCCGGCCAAACCATGACCAGCACGTTCATCGCGTGGCTCGTCGCGCTCTTCGTCTACATCGTCGTCCTGAGCCTGCTTGCCCGCCGCGAATACCACCCCGGCGCCCCCGCGGAGAAACTCGCGAAGATCGTCCGAAAGATGCTCGCTTTCATCCCCTTCGTAGACGCCCTCGCCCTGCTCGCGAGTGCCGCATGGATTCCGGCCGCGTGCTGCGTCGCGTCCGTGCCGCTCGGGAAGTGGGCACAGCGGAACGCGGCGTCGAGTTAGCGGCACGACCTATGAACGAAGCTACCTCACTCTTCGAATGGGACGTCAGGCGTGTCAGTGCTGACGGCCGCCATACGGCGCATTTCATGGGCGGAGAGAAAGGAATGGGAGGCCCATCCGTTGGGAGGATTACTCTCAAGTCGAAGATTGGCGCGGAAACGAGAGTAGCCGAGATCGAGCCGGTAGGTGCTTCCTTTGTTTGGTCAGATGACTCTCGGTTTCTCGCGTTTTCCTACTGGGTCGATCAACGGCAGATTCTCGCTACCATCGACGTGGTGTTCTTGGAGATTTCGAGGTCGAACCGAGGTTTTGCGTGGATCGAGTTGCAGGCTTTTTCAGACTTCAAAATTTCAGGCGTTAACGTGGTTGGAAGTGAAAGGCGGCCGTTTACGCTCTCTGTCTCACAGTCAGGAAATATCATGGCGGGTTGATCGTGCGCCTGAATGCATCCTTGCCGTCGCACCACGCTTCCCGGCTAACTCTCCGTCCCCTCCATGGCCGAGTCTTCGCCCAACCTTTCGTTCCCCATCACGCTCCTGCATGAGCATCGGTTGATTTTTACCCGCGATGTGTTCGCTCCGGAAAATCTCACGCTCGCGCAGACGCTGACGCCGCGGGAGCCCGGCGAAAATGTCCGCGCGCTCGTCGTGTGGGATGCGGGGCTGGAGACGGCGTTTCCGGGCTTTGCGGAGAAGATCACGCAGTGGTTCGCGGCACGCGGCGACTCGCTCAGACTCGCGGCGGCGCCGTTGGCGTTGCCGGGCGGCGAGCGCATCAAGAACGACTTTTCCCAACTTGAAGCCGTGTGGCAGGCCATCGAGGCGGCGGGGCTGTGCCGGCACTCGTATGTCGTCGCGGTCGGTGGCGGCGCGGTGCTCGACCTCGTGGGTTTCGCGGCGGCGACGGCGCATCGCGGGATTCCGCTCGTGCGCCTGCCGACGACGAGCCTCAGCCAGGGCGACGGTGGCGTGGGCGTTAAGAACGGGGTGAATTTCTTCGGGAAGAAAAACTGGCTTGGCGCGTTTGGCGTGCCGCACGCGATCATCAACGATCTCTCGTTCCTGCACGGTCTGCCGGTGCGCGACCGACGCGCGGGGTTGATCGAGGCGGTAAAGGTCGCGCTCATCCGCGACGCGAAGTTCTACGAGTTCATCGCGGCACGCGTGCCGGCGTTGGCGAAGTTTGAGCCGGAGGCTTACGAGGCGGTGATCCGCGAGAGCGCGCGGCAGCACATGGAGCACATCGCCACAGCAGGTGATCCATTCGAGCGTGGCTCGGCGCGACCGCTCGATTTCGGCCACTGGGCGGCGCACAAGTTGGAGCAACTCTCCGAGTTTCGGGTGAGCCACGGTGAAGCGGTTGCCGTGGGCATGGCGATCGACGTGATCTATGCGCGCCGCACGGGACTGTTGCCGGAGGCGATGGCTGAGCAGATCCTGGGCGTGATCCACGGACTCGGCTTCGAGTTGTTCGCGCCGGTGAAGCACATTCGCAGCGCGACGGGACGCCAGGACATGCTCGATGGACTGGAGGAGTTCCGCGAACACCTCGGTGGTCGTTTGAGCATCCCGATGATCCGCGCGCCCGGCGTGCGGCTGGAGATTCACGAGATCGACGGCGTCGTGGTGAAGGCGGCGTTCGATGAGTTGCGCGAGCGCTATGGCTGAACGCACTGCCATCCTCAACGTCGTTGGACTCACCCCGCGAGTGTTGGGGCCGGATACGCCGCGGCTGTCGGCGTTGGCGGCGAAGGGCGGGCTCATCCGGGTGAAGCCGGTGTTGCCGGCCGTGACCTGCACGGCGCAGAGCACCTATCTAACGGGTTGCCCGCCGGCGGAGCATGGTTGCGTGGCCAACGGTTGGTATGACCGCACGCTCGCAGAGCATCAGTTCTGGAAGCAGTCCAATCACGTCGTGCAGGGGAAGAAACTGTGGGAAACGCTCCGCGAGCGCCGCCCCGGCTTCACCTGCGCGAAGCTCTTTTGGTGGTATAACATGTATGCGACCGCCGACTGGTCGATCACGCCGCGTCCGATGTATCCCGCTGATGGGCGCAAGGTCTTCGATGTTTACACGCATCCGATGCGCATGCGGGACGAGATCAAGGCCGACCTCGGGCCGTTTCCGTTTCCGGCGTTTTGGGGGCCAATGGCGGGCATTGCATCATCGGAGTGGATCGCACGCTCAGCCGAATGGGTCGAAGAGCGGCACAAGCCGGACCTCTCGCTCGTTTATCTGCCGCACCTCGACTACAACCTCCAGCGTCTCGGGCCGAATGATCCGAAAATGGCGGCGGACTATCGCGCGATCGACCGCGTGGCGGGCGGGCTCATCGACTTTTACGCCCAGCGCGGCGTGCGCTCCGTGGTGCTGTCGGAATACGGGATCACCGCGGTGAAGCGCTCCATCGCGCTCAATCGCGTGTTTCGCGCGAAGGGTTGGATCACGATTAAAGAAGAACTCGGTCTCGAGTTGATGGATTGCGGCGCGAGCAAGGTCTTCGCGATCGCGGATCACCAGATCGCACACATCTACGTGAACGACCGCTCGCTCCTCGGCGCCGTGCGCTCGGCGGTCGAGGGCGTCGACGGCGTGACCCGCGTGCTCGATGCCGCGGGGCAGCGGGCGGAGGGACTCGATCACGCGCGATCGGGCGACCTGGTAGCGTTTTCGGCGGAGGACGCGTGGTTCACTTACTACTATTGGGACGACGACACGAAGGCGCCGGACTTTGCGCGCTGTGTCGATATCCACCGCAAATACGGCTACGACCCGGTGGAGCTATTTATCGATCCGCAGATCGCGCTGCCGAAGCTGAAGGTCGCGGGAAAACTTCTGCGCAAGGCGCTCGGTTTTCGCACCCTCATGGACCTCATCTCGCTCGATCCGTCGCTCGTGAAAGGTTCGCACGGCACGTGCCCGGCGGATTCAGCAGAGTGGCCGGTGTTGATCGGGACCGGCGCGCTGCCGGGAGACGCGTCCATCGCGGCGACCGACGTGCATGATCGGTTGCTCGCAGCGTGTTTGAAGTAGGGCGGACTTCAGTCTGCCTCACCTCGTAGCAATCCACTCTCTCGGGCGCGTCGCCACCGGGCACGAAAAAGGCCGGTCTTGCGACCGGCCTTTGAGATTAGTTTCGGTTCGACTCCGCTCAGACTTCGTAAGCCGGGAGGACTTTGTCCACGCGGGATTTGTCGAGCTTCGCGAAGACCGGCACTCCGTTGTCGTGCGGGACGGTGACTTCACCTTGGATCAGCGGCTGGGCATAGCGGAGGAACTGGAAGTTCATGCTGGTGCCGTCTTCGTTGATCCACTCGCGGGGGAGTTTCTTGATCGAGTTGGCGACATCCGAGAGGGGCGCGAGGCCGGTCTCACAGGTGTAGGTTTCTTTATCGCCCCGGAGGAGGGTGACCATCTTGTCGGTCTGACCGTCGATGGCGGCTTCGACCGCGGCTTCACCGGCCATGAAGGCTTCCTCGACGTCGGTCTTGGAGGCAGCTGTGGCGGCGGAGCGCTGGATGAGGCCGGGCTTGGCGACGCGGCATTTCACGCCGGGGATGTTGGAACCGATGATTTCGGCGAGGGCATCGCCGGCGCCACCGAGTTGGGCGTGACCGAAGGCGTCCGTGGCGGCATCAGCCGCGACGTAATTGCCGTCGCTGTCGACGAGACCTTCGGCGACGACGATTTGGCAGAACTTCTCGCGCTTCAGGATGCGCTTCACGTCTTCCAAGCACTTCGCCTGGTCGAACGGAATCTCGGGGAGATAGATGAGGTGCGGAGGATCGTGCGGGTGATCCTTGCGCTTGGCGAGGGCGGCACCGGCGGCGATCCAGCCAGCCGAGCGACCCATGACCTCGATGATCGAAACGAGATCGCCCTGACCCATCGCCTCGTTGTCGGCGGCGACTTCGCGGACGACGCCGGAGATGTATTTGATCACACTGCCGTAGCCCGGGGTGTGGTCGGTGGAGGGGAGATCGTTGTCGATCGTCTTCGGCACGCCGATCACGCGGAGCTCGTAGCCCTGTTGCTGGGCGAGCTTGGAGATCTTGTCCGCGGTGTCCTGCGAGTCATTGCCACCGATGTAGAAGAAGTAGCGGATGTTGTGCGCCTTGAAGACCTCGAGGACGCGCTCGAAATCGGCCTGCTTCTTGAGCTTGTAACGGCAGGTGCCGAGGGCGGCGCCGGGCGAGTGCTTGAGGGCGCGGATCTGTTGCTGAGACTCCGATGCGAGGTCGATGAGGTCTTCTTGGAGAATACCGAGCACGCCGTTCAGCGTGCCGTAGATCTCTTCGATTTGCTCATGGTTCAGCGCCTCCGCGATAATGCCCGCGAGACTGGCGTTGATGACGGCGGTGGGGCCGCCGGACTGGCCCACCAAGACATTTCCTACGAGTTCAGCCATGACAGTTTTTGGTAAAGGATTGGAGAGAACGTGAAGGGCGAAGGAAGCGGGTGCCCCCGGGGGTATGCAAACTCAAATTTCCCGAAGGCGGGAAACGGCGGTATTCCGCCGCCACTTGTCCCCGCTCGCGGCTCATCGCAGCCAAAGCACGGGTTGGCGCACGGGCAGGTTGCGGATAATTTCCTCCACAGTCGGGTCGGGGTTGAGCGATTTCCACGTGGCGAGCCAGGCCGTGCGTTGCGGGTGATCACTGGCGAGCGCGCCGAAGATCAGCAACGGCTGGCGCACGGGCCAGTCATCCCAATACATCACGTCGGGCTTGATGGGGTCTTTGGAGTTGGCCTGGGCGGCGGTCGGGCTGGACGGTTTGCGGACTTCCTTCAGCCACGCGTTTTTGTCGGCCAAGTAGGGCGCGAGCCAGGCGACGCCCTTTACCAAGCTGCGACCATCAGGAAGAGTGTAGGCTAGGAGGTTGTCCGTCGGGGTGGACAGGGCCACCGCGAGGCCGGTCATGACATCAAGATTGAAGATGGAGTAACCGTAGGGCTTGGTCCGGGCGACTTCCTGCGGAAAGCTGCCGTCGACGGCCATTTGGTTCGGCAGGTGGATCTCCGTGAGACGCTTGCGGCACTCGGCGAGCACCGCCTGATCGCCCACGAGGCGAGCGAAACACGCCGCCTGCAGCGTCCAGCACGTGCCGTGGTTGTTCTTGGCGTTGCTCTCGTCCACGCCGTAGGGGTGGGTGCGGATCCAGGTGAGGTAGTCGCGAAACCAGCCGGTCACAGCCGTATCTTCGGCGGGTGAGAGGGATTTTGAGCCGCGGAGTGCTTCCACGCCGAGGGCGACTTCTGCGAAATGCACCGTGTCGATCACGCCGATGCTGCGGCCGGTGCTGCGCCCCTTGATGGCCTGCGAGTAGAGGAGATTGGGGTTCATCTTTGTCGTGGGATCGACGAACCAAGCATGGAGGTGCTTCACCGCGCCGGCGGCATAGCGCTCGTCTCCCGTGACCCGGTAGGTCGCGGCGAGGACGCCGAAGTGGCGGACAAACGCCAGCAGCAGCTGGCGATGCGCGACGAAGTTGTCGGGGTTGGTCAGGCCGTCGCGTTGGACGTAAGGCGCGGCAGGATCTTTCGGGTCGGGCCACCAGTAGTCGCCCTCGGATGAAAAATCGTGGAGCCCGCCGGCGCTGCGGGGATTGCGGGCGGCGACGATGGTCTTGGGTTCGGCGGCGAGGGCGACGACGGCGGCTTTTTCGAGGCGCGGTTTTTCGTAGGTCGCCAGATCGAAGGAGGGGAGGGCGACGGCGAGCGTGAGGAGGGCGAGCATGAGAGGGTAAAGATAGGTCCGAACCATGCCCGCGGAGGGCGGGGATTTTGGCAACGGCCGCGGTGCTTCTATCGTTGAGCAAGTCCGGTGACGGCGTTTCCCGGCGGTGTTCCGCTTTCCCGCTTGCCGCGCGTTTCGGCGCTCTCAACTCTCGCCGAAATCTACGCTCATGCCCAAACGCACTGACCTGAAGTCCATCCTCATCATCGGCGCCGGCCCGATCGTCATCGGCCAAGCGTGCGAGTTCGATTATTCCGGCACCCAGGCCTGTAAAGCGCTCAAGGAGGAGGGCTACCGCGTCATTCTGATCAACTCCAACCCGGCCACCATCATGACCGACCCGGAGTTCGCCGATGTGACCTACATCGAGCCGCTCACCGTCGAGATGGTGGAGAAGATTATCGCGGCCGAGCGCCCGTCCGCGCTGCTGCCCACCCTCGGTGGCCAGACCGCGCTGAATCTCTCGATGGAGCTGAACAAGGCCGGCATTCTCCAGAAATACGGCGTCGAGATGATCGGCGCTAAGCCCGAGGCCATCACCAAGGGCGAGGACCGCGAGATCTTCAAACAGTGCATGCTCAAGATCGGTCTCGATGTCGCGAAATCGCGCACCGTAAAATCGATGGAAGAGGCCCGCGCCGCGGCCGAGTTCCTCGGTGTGTTTCCGCTCATCATCCGCCCGTCCTTTACCCTCGGCGGTTCCGGCGGTGGCATCGCTTACAACAAGGAAGAATTTGAGCGCATCTGCGCTAACGGTCTCGATCTCTCCCCGGTGCACGAGGTGCTCGTCGAAGAGTGTCTCCTCGGCTGGAAGGAATACGAGATGGAGGTCATGCGTGACCACAAGGACCAGTGCGTGGTCATCTGCTCCATCGAGAACTTTGACCCGATGGGCGTCCATACGGGCGACTCGATCACTGTCGCCCCGGCGATGACACTCTCCGACAAGGAATACCAGACGATGCGCGATGCGTCGTTTGCCGTCATCCGCGAGATCGGCGTCGAGACGGGCGGCTCAAACATCCAGTTCTCCATCGATCCCGACACCGGCCGCCAGGTCGTCATCGAGATGAATCCCCGCGTGTCGCGTTCCTCCGCACTCGCCTCGAAGGCCACGGGTTTCCCGATCGCGAAGATCGCCGCAAAACTCGCCGTCGGCTACACCCTCGACGAGCTGCGCAACGACATCACGCGCCTCACGCCCGCGAGCTTTGAGCCCACGATCGATTACGTCGTGACGAAGATCCCGCGCTTCACGTTCGAGAAGTTCCCCGACGCGGACTCGACGCTCACTTCCGCGATGAAGTCCGTCGGCGAGGCGATGGCCATCGGCCGCACGTTTAAGGAATCGATGCAGAAGTGCCTGCGCTCGCTCGAGACCGGCGCCCGCGGCTTCGGTGGCGGCGGCAAACACGGTCACGACGAACCCGTCGAGGAGAAGATCATCAACTCCAAGCTCGGCACGCCCAACGCGGAACGCGTCTACTTCATCCGCCACGCCTTCAAGGCCGGCTACTCCGTCGACCGCGTCTTCGACATTACCAAGATCGACCGCTGGTTCCTCACGCAGCTCCACCAGATTTTCGAGATGGAGCAGGCGCTGTCGAAACAGACGCTCGCCACCGTCGATACCGACGCCCTGCGCCGCGCGAAGCAGTTTGGTTTCTCCGACGTGCAGCTCGCGCATATCCTCAAGAGCGACCTCGCGACCGTCCGCGCCGATCGGAAGAAGCGCGGCGTCAATACGACCTACCGCCTCGTCGATACCTGCGCCGCGGAGTTCGAAGCCTTCACACCCTACTACTACTCGAGCTACGGCGACGAGAACGAGGTGATGAAGCCGAGCGGCAAGAAGAAGATCATGATCCTCGGCGGCGGTCCCAACCGCATCGGCCAAGGCATCGAGTTCGACTACTGCTGCGTCCACGCGAGCTTCGCGCTGCGCGAGATGGGCTACGAGAGCGTGATGGTGAACTCGAATCCCGAGACCGTCTCGACCGACTACGATACCAGCGACCGCCTCTACTTCGAGCCACTCACCCTCGAGGACGTGCTGGAGATTTATCAGCAGGAGAAGTGCGACGGCGTGATCGTGCAGTTCGGCGGTCAGACCCCGCTGAATCTCGCCACCGCGCTCAAGAAAAACGGCGTGCACGTCATCGGCACGTCGCCCGAGAGCATCGAACTCGCCGAGGACCGGAAACAGTTCTCCGCGATTCTCGACAAGACCGGCCTGAAGTCGCCCGCGAATCGCACCGCGATGAACGAGGCCGATGCGCTAAAGGCTGCCCACGAGATCGGCTTCCCGGTATTGCTCCGCCCGTCCTTCGTGCTCGGCGGTCGCGGCATGTTCATCGTCTACAGCGAGGACGAATTTAAGAACGTCGTGCGCCAGGCCTTCGACGTGATGCCCGACAAGCCCGTGCTCATCGACAAGTTCCTCGAGGACGCGATCGAGCTCGATGTCGACTGCATCTCCGACGGCGAGATGTCCGTGATCGGCGGTATGCTCGAGCACATCGAGTTTGCCGGCGTGCACTCCGGCGATGCCGCGATGGTGATGCCTCCGCACACGCTGCCGGCCTCCATGCTGGCGACTGTCCGCAAGGCCACCCACGAACTCGCCCGCGAGCTTAAGGTGATCGGCCTGATGAACGTGCAGTTCGCGATCAAGGACAACGAACTCTACGTCCTCGAGGTCAACCCGCGCGCCTCGCGCACGGTGCCGTTTGTGGCCAAGGCCATCGGCGTGCCGCTCGCGAAACTCGCCGCCAAGGTCATGACGGGCTCGAAGCTCAAAGACCTCGGTTTCACCCAGGAGCAGACGCCCAAGCATTGGTGCGTGAAGGAAGCCGTATTCCCGTTCGTGCGCTTCCCCGGCTCTACGATCGCCCTTGGACCCGAGATGCGCTCCACCGGCGAGGTCATGGGCATCGACGACGATCTCGGCGTGGCGTTTGCGAAAGCGCAGGCCGCCGCGAAGCCCGGTCTCCCCGTGAAGGGCAACGTATTCCTCTCCGTCAAAGATGGCGACAAGGCCCGCGCGGTGAAGATCGCGCAGGCGCTGGAAGGCTACGGCTTTGCCATCTACTCCACAAGTGGCACCGCCGATACGCTTGCCGCCGCGGGCGTGAAGGTGAAGAAACTCGCGAAGATCCAGGAGGGTCGCCCGAACGCCGTCGACTTGATCAAGAACGGTCAGATCCAGCTCGTGATCAACACGCCGGCCGGCATGATCCCGCGCCGCGACGAAAACGCCATCCGCTCTGCCGCCTATGCTCACAACGTCTGCATCATGACGACCATCACGGGCGCCATGGCCGCCGTCGAAGGCATCAAGGCCCTGAAGGAAAAGCACGTCGGCGTGCGCCCGATCCAGAAATACAAGGGCAACGTCAACGTGGTCGGATGAGCGATGTTTAAAGTGGGGCGGACATCAGTCCGTCCCTTCGCGGACACTTAACGCGTGAGCAGGGCGGACTAAAGTCCGCCCTGTTTTTTTGTCCGGTGACTTGCCTGCGGCCGTGCGGGGCATGAGGGTGGTCACCATGCTCGCGATCCGAATTCACGAAACCGGTGGCGCTGAAAATCTGCGCGCCGACGAGATTCCTGTCCCTGCGCCTGCGGCGGGCGAGGTGCGTTTCCAGGTGGAGGCCGCCGGCCTCAACTTCATCGACACCTACAAACGCAGCGGACTCTACGCGATGCCGCTGCCGTTCATCGTCGGCCAGGAGGCCGCGGGCGTCGTCACGGCGATCGGCGCCGGGGTTACGGGTTTTCAGATTGGTGACCGCGTGGCCACGGTCTCGGCCGGCGGAGCTTATGCGCAGGAGGCGATTGCTCCCGCCGCGCAGCTCGTGCGCGTGCCGGCGGGCGTGGAGTCGAAGCTCGCGGCGGCCGTGCTGCTGCAGGGTATGACCGCTCACTACCTCGCCTGCGACACGTGGGCGCTGAAGGCCGGCGACACCGCGCTCATCCACGCGGCGGCCGGTGGCACGGGGCTCTTGCTCACCCAGATCGCCAAGCTCCGCGGCGCCCGGGTGCTCGCGACTGTCGGCAACGACGAGAAGGCCGCCCTCGCTCGCGAAGCCGGGGCCGACGCGGTGTGCGTCTACTCCCGCGAGAATTTCACCGACGCGGCCCGCGCCTTCACCGGCGGTCGCGGCGTCGATGTCGTCTATGATGGCGTGGGCAAGGCGACCTTCGAGGGCTCGCTGAACAGTCTGCGCCCGCGCGGCATGCTGGTCTCGTTTGGCAACGCGAGCGGCGCCGTGCCGCCGTTTGCGCCGCTCCTCCTCTCGCAGAAGGGCTCGCTGTTTTTCACGCGCCCGACGCTCGCGCACTACACGCTCACGGCAGCGGAGCTGCACGCCCGGGCCAGCGATCTCTTCACCTGGATCGCCGCGGGGAAACTCCGCGTGCGCATCGGCGCGACGTTCTCGCTCACGCAGGCGGCCGACGCCCACCGCGCCCTCGAAGGGCGGGCGACGACCGGCAAGGTCTTGCTCGTGCCCTGATCCGCCGAGTCGCCCGGGCCTGCCGGTAGGGACGGCTCTCCGCGCCGTCCGCCCCAGCACGCCACGCAGCCAACCGCAGCCCCGACCACGCGAGGGCCCTCCCGCCGAAATCGCGCATCGGTTGGAGCTTGGATGTTGGCCGATTTCCCGTTGGGTTGGCGGACGCTCGCGCCATGGACACTCCCACGCTCATCGCCCTCCTGCACGGTCCTGATCAACCCGGTCTTGTGGCCCGGGTCTCCGGTTGGATTTTCGCGCGCGGGGGCAATATTCTCCACGCCGACCAGCATCGGGACATGGAGGCGGGGATTTTCTTCCAGCGCATCGAGTGGGTGCCCACCGGGGCGGCCGGCGTCGGCGAGCGCGAGGCAGCGGATTTCCTGGCGTTTGCCGCATCGCTCGGGATGGCGGCCAAGGTGATTCAGTCCAACCGGCGCGCCCGTCTCGCGGTGTGGGTTTCCAAAGCCGACCATTGTTTTCACGATCTGATCCTCCGCTGGAAGGCCGGGGACTTTTCCGGCGACATCGTCGCGATCATGGGCAACCACACCGACCTCGCCGCCGCGGCGCGCGGTTACGGTCTGCCGTTTCACCATATTCCCGTGACGGCCGAGACCAAGCCGCAGGCCGAGGCGCGCCAGCTCGCGCTCCTCCATGAACTCGGCGCCGACTTGGTCGTGCTCGCCCGCTACATGCAGGTCCTCTCCGCCGATCTCCTGGAAAAGATTGGCCGCCCGGTGATCAATATTCACCACTCGTTCCTCCCGGCCTTCGCCGGCGGCAAGCCCTACCATCAGGCCCACGCCCGCGGCGTGAAGCTCATCGGTGCGACGGCCCACTACGCGACCCGCGATTTGGACGAGGGGCCGATCATCCACCAGGATGTCGCGCAGGTGACACACCGCCACGGGGTCGAGGACCTCGTCCGCAAGGGCCGCGATTTGGAAAAGACCGTGCTCGCCCAGGCCGTCCGCTGGCATCTCGAGGGCCGCGTGCTGGTCTACGGCAACAAGACCGTCGTCTTCGACTGACGTGGGGGGCGGGTTCGCCCGGCGAGATCGAACCGAAACGGTGGTGGGTCGGTTTGGGGATTACGGCCTTTGGGCGAGTGCATTCGCAAATTGCGCCTCGGATCCATCGGGAAGGAAAAGGCGCCGCGCTTGAGGGTTAACCCAGCCAATGGCCTCAAGGATTTGGTCGTAGTCCGCCTGAATATCCGGGCGATTCCAAATTCTACGAAAGTGAAATATGCGATTCCTCAGGGTTCGGATGCTTTCGAAGCGCTGGGATGCATTTCCTCTCGTGCGCTGACTCCGCGGCATTCCGGGAAAAACGGCGGCTCCTATGCTGTGGAATAGTGGCTCATAGCGTCCATTGAGCATGCTGGTCCAAAATCCAAAGCTCATTTCTTGAACGACGCGCGATTGGGTTATGTTTCGCTTTCGGGCCACGAGGAATGAGTGGGCCTTGCGCACATCCTCCTGCTCGCTTTCGCGGAGCCAAGCAGGGACTTTAGTCAACCAGTTGGCATCTCCCGTCTTGGTGGCTATTGCTCGGTCAAAGCTGTTTCTCAGCGTCACCTCCAAGATGCGAAGGGTGCCGTAGAAGTGACCGCAAATCACGGCATTCCACTGGTATCGTGCGAAGACCACCTCATCCGGCTCGTTCGGTTGCCTGCGATACGACTCGAATCGCTCGACGGAGAGAGCCTGCTTAATTGAGGCAAAATCGTTTTCTTTACTTTCACTCCAGTTTACCGATGGTGAAGGCACTGTCCCGGGGCCATTCCTAGCGTTGGTAGTGCTCATGCGCTGCTGATGATGAATCCCGGGTTTTTCTTTTAGACTTAAGCCGTCGCTGTTCAGGCCTACGCAGCAAGGCGACGATAGCGGAAATACTCCAGACTCGATTGGAGGCCCCGGCTTTCCACTCGCCGGGGTGGGGCGCAAGGCAGGGAGAATCCTGGCGAGTGTTTGTTCCGATGCTGGTCCGCGCACGATTGCCATGCCTGCGCCGGTTTGCGCCCGCGCGATTGCCGCACGGCGCCACCCGCTTCGCATTCGTTGGGCGTGTTGTTTGGTATTCACGGCCCACCCCCCGCTTCGCGTCACGTTTTCGGAGGCCAGGTTTCAAACTGTCCCTCTCAAACACAGGGATGGACAGGGGGGCTGGGTTTTGTTCTTGTCCCCGGTTCCAACGCCCAATCCTTCGCGCATGTCTACGCCCGCCACTCCTTCCGCTCCGCAACCCGCCGGTGATGATCGCAAGCTCGTCCCGGTCGATGAGAACTACATTGCGCCTTCCTTCGAGGACAAGCTGCACCTCTTCTGGGAGAAGAACGGCAAGGCCGTCCTCGCCCTCTGTGCCGTCGTGCTGCTGGCCATCGTCGGCAAGGGCGGTTGGGAATACCTCGAGGGGCAGAAAGAGCTCGATGTGCAGAAGGCCTACGCCGTCGCCACGACCTCCGAGCAGTTAAAATCCTTTGCCGCGGCCCACGCCGAGCACGCCCTCGCCGGTGTCGCCCAGCTCCGTATCGCCGATGAAGCCTACGCTGCCGGCAAGTCCGCCGACGCCCTCGCCGGTTACGAAAAGGCCGCCGCGGTCCTCAAGACCGGCCCGCTCGCCGCCCGCGCCCAACTCGGTCGCGCCCTCGCCAAGGTCCAGGCCGGCAAGGCCGCTGACGCGATCACCGATCTCAAGCAAATCGCGGGCGATGCCGCCCAGTCCAAGGGCATCCGCGCCGAGGCCGCCTATCACCTCACCGGCCTCGCGGCCGAGGCTGGCAACGGCGCCGACGTCCAGAAATACGCCGATCAGCTCATGCAGATCGATGCCTCCGGTCCCTGGACCCAGCGCGCCATGATGCTCCGCGCGACCGTGCCGGCCCCGGCCGCTGCGATCGTCGCCCCCGCCGCGCCCACCCCGGCTCCGGCGAAGAAGTAAGCGGGGCATCCCCCGCCTCGTTGCCCGCCTCTTTTTCGGCGTGCGTGGGTTCTGCCCCGCACGCCTTTTATGTGCCCCGATCCCGCGCGGGTGTTACATCCCGGCGCATTCCCACGTGGTTGCTTGCGCTGCGGGGTGGCATGGGCACAGCTAGGGGCTTCTACCCGCTTGCTCTCCCGCGTTCATGGCTCCCATCACCGACAAGATACCCGATGATTTTCTGCCTAATAATGTCGGGAACTGGGGGGCGAGCTCAGGACGGGATGGGCCAATATTCATTTGTGCGTAAGAGGGCTACGACAAGCCGGGAATTGTTACGACGGGATGAATCGGCAGAGGAGTGGGTGGGCGTCGCGGGGAGCAAACGTTGTGCCTGAGTGAGAATAACTTCTTCCGTCTGACAAACCGGGTTTGCAGATCGCGGCAGGAATTATCGCCGGCCACTGACCGGAGGGGAGCGTGGGCGACGCGCGGGATGCTCACGGTTTTGACCGCTCCGAGCTTCGCCTTGGGTGGCGTCGATTCGTTTTGTCGGTTGGTGGGGAATGATGGGGGACCGGTTGCGCTGGCGTGCCCCCTTGTCCGAGCCGGACCTCGGCGTTCCCGGGGCCCGGGCACAAAAAAGAGCGCCGCGCGGGGACGCGCGGCGCTCTGAGGGGGCTCTCTCGCAGGGAGATCAGGCGGCCTGTTTGTCGGTCGTCAGGGCCGGCGTGGTCGCCGGGGTGGCGAGCGTCGGCTGTTCTCCCGCGGCAGCGGTCGTCTCGCGGGTGGCGGGACGCGTCACGATCTCACGCACCGCACGGTAGCGGGCGTAGAACTCGGGATGCGTATCGGCCAGCGGCACCAGCAGGGGATCGAGCTGGTTTTCCAGCACGGTCTGGGTGGCGCGGAACGCGGCGACGAGGTTCTCGGTGGCGGCGCGCTTGGCCGCCACGGTCGTGCGGGACGCCACCACGAGGGCGGTGGCCGCTTCGATGAGCTGCTCGGCGTGCTCCAGCTTCGCGGGAGTGAGGCCGTGGTCACCCGGTTGGGCGGCCACGAGCTTCACCTCGGTGAGGAGGTGCTTCGCCAGCGTCGGCTTTTGGGCCAGACGCGCCCGGTCGAAATCGGCCGGGGCGACGCGCAGCTTCACCGCCAGGGTCTCCAAGCCGTGAGCGTCGGCAAAGCTCAACGCCGCGCCGGTGAGGGCGAGGGTGGCGTTGATCATGGCCGTGAGCGCCTCGTTGCGGAGAGCGATCTGGTAGCTGAGCGGATTGGCCTGGCGGGCCTCCAGCGCGGCGATCTCGACCAGCTGCGTGGTAAACGTGGCGAATCGGGCCGGGAAGCCGGGGATGTCGCTCGTCTCCGTCGCGCTGGCCAGGACCGCGTGCGCCGCGGCAAACATGGCTAGTCGGTTGGACTGTTCAGTTGTCATTAGTATTCACCTCCTTTCATTTGACTGTTAAGGGTTTAGGTTGAGGTCTCAGCGCCCGGAGGCGCGGAAACGAAAGGGTTGGGCCCGGCGGGCCGGGCTGCGGCCGGCGGGCAGGGCAAGGGGGCCGACGCCGCCCGGGATATAGCCGGTGCCGCGGCCGGCGCCGCACTGCGGGTGGCGGAGGGGCACTGGGTTTGGGGCGACGATTGATTTCATGGGCACATCTTATCAAAGGGGGTAGGACATTCATGGTCCTAGGCCTCCAAATACTTTCACTTTTTTGAAATGGACCAAAGTCACTCCGGAACAGGGGCTTGCGCGACGCGCTGGGCTATTTCCGGGCAAAAACGGGCGAAAAAAACGCCGTGTCCGGGGGTCGGACAGCCCGTTTCGCCCTTCCCCCGGGCCGTTTCGCGGATCCCCCAGACCGTTTCGCGCGCGGCCCAGACCGATTCTCACGGCGCCGGGACCGATTTTTACCGCGCCCAGACTGATTTGCTCCGGGCGCGGGTCCGGGCGCACCCGGTCCCGCCTCGCGCGAGGGCGGGTCGGGGGCAGGGGCACGGCGCCGCGACCGGGGCGCGATTGTCCTAGCCCCGTTCAGGGCGGGCCCGGACGCCTTGGCGGTCGCGGCCGACGCCTTAACTCGCGGCCCGGAGCCGTTGGCCGGTCAGGCCGGCCTGCCCGCGTGCGGGGTCGGGAGGCTAGGTAAGATGCGAGACCGGTTCCGCGCCCGCCGAGACGCGTTTGCGTGGGGCCGAGACGCGCTCGGGGCGCGCCGCGCTGCGGTCGGGGAGGGCGGTGGGGCGTTCGGGTAGGCGGCCGCGGCGGTCGCGGTGTCAGGCGTAGGCTTCGGCCAGCGCCAGGGCGGTCTTCTTCATCCGCTCGCGCAGTTCCGGCGGCTCGATGACCCGCGCGTGGGCGCCCCAGCTCAAGATCCAGCGCTCAATCTCCGGCAAGGCGCCGAGCCGGAGCTCAAATTCGAGGCCGCCGTCCGGCAGATCGCGGTAGACTTCCGACTCGTGCCACTCGCGTTCGCGGACGCGGTCGGCGACGGTGGCGCTGAAGTGGATCACCACGCGGTAGTCACCGGTGCCGCCAAACACGCCGAAGGCTTTCGCGAAATAGGCCTTGGGCGAAAATTCCGGCGGTCGCACGAAGGAGGTCTTGGTGACCTCCGGGGCGAAAATCCGCGGGAGGGCAAAGGTGCGGATATCCTGCCGCGCCAGATCGAACGCGATGAGATACCACAGGTTCTCATGGTGGAGAAAATGATACGGCCGCACGCGCCGGCGCTCCCGGGTGGACTGACCGGGCTTGCGGTAGTCGAACTCGGTCTCGAGTTCCCGCCACAGCCCGCGGCTCACGACTTTGAATACAGCGATGTCGGCGCGACCCACGCCCGTGCTCTTGAAGGAGATGGTGTGCAATTCGTCCGAGGCCGTGAAGGACACTTTGTCCTGCAGCGACGCGGCGATTTTTTCGAAGGAGGCGGCGAGCTCCCGGTAGAACGGCGTGCCCTGATATTGGTCGAGCGCTTTGCGGCCGATGAGCAGGGCGACGACTTCGCCCTCGGTGACCTTCATCGTGGGAAAGGACTCCACCGGCTTGGAGTATTTGAACGAGTGGATTTTATCGATGTAGACGACCGGCAGTTCGAGGCGCTCGCGCATGAAGACGATATCGCGTTGCACGGTCTTGGGGGAGACTTCGAGGATCTCGCCGAGGAGTTTGCAGGTGACGGCGGCGCCTTTCGCCAGTTCTTCGTGGATACGCAGCATCCGCGGCAGCGGCGGACGCGTTTGATGATGGTAGGGCATGGGGAAGGGGGGATGCGTGTAATCCGCCACAGCGGGCGCGTCCGTGGCAAGCCCGCGCCGGTCCGCGCTGGGTCAACCGGCCCCGACGAGGCGGGCCGCCTCAGCGCGTCGCCGCGCCGGGCAGCACGACGCGGTGCTGGGCGCGGCCGATGGTCAGGGCGAGCGACGGCGCGGGGACCCGGGCGGCCGCGGTGGACCACTCAGCGCCGTTTAACTGCACCTCAAATTCCAATACCCCGCCGTTGATCACGCCGAACTCGGTGGCGTTGGTGATGCGGAGTTTTCCGGCCGGCGACGTCGCGACGCCCGCGGCGTCGGGCTGAAACGTCGCGGTCGCGCTGCCGAGGGCGAGGGTGATGGGCTGGTTGAAGATCGCGTAGCCCTCGTAGACGGTCGCGCTCCCGGTGAGGTGCAGGTGGCCCGGCGCATCGGACTCCGCGCGCGCGAGGCGGGCGGAGTGGAGCGCGGTCGGGTGGCCGAGGAAGGCCTGCGCCGGCGTGCGCTCGACGCCGACGGTGCCGGGCGCATGCACGGTGAAACGGGTAAACATCCCGGCGCGCATGTGCTCGGCGACGGCGCAGCGGAAAAGCCAGTCGCCGGGTGTGTCCGCCACGAGGTCGGCGACTTTCATGGAGGCGGGCAGGAGCTCGACCGCGCTCGTGCGGCGACCGCCCTCGACGACGCGCAGGCCGGACCACGTGGGGGAGTGGAAATCGTTTTGGGAACCGAGCCCGAGGAGATACCAGCGCACGCGTTCCCCGGCGTTGGCGGCGAGGCCGGCGAGGTGGCCAAACATGCGGCCGTTGAGCGAGGGGCGGGCGCCGTCGGCGAGGGCTTGCTGGAGCTCGTGCCACGTGAGCGGGGGTGCGGCGGCGCCGGGGAGGTGGGCGTATTCCGCGGCTTCGACGGCGGCATCGTCGAGCCCGCTCTCGTCGAAGATCATGAAGAGCGTGGCAAATTCGCGGTCGACGTCGGCCGGCGTGCCATCGGCGCGGGCCCGCGCAGGATCGGTGATGATGATCGCGCCGACGAGGCCGAGGTTGGTCTCCTGGTCGCCCGCGACATGGCTGTGATAGAGCCAGGCGCGGGAGCTGGGCTCGGTGGGCAGGGGGCCCGACGCAGCATCGAGCGCCCACACATAAGTATAGGTGGCCCCGGGTGCGACCGCGGCACCGCGACCGGGGGCGGGTTGATAGTAGGAGCCCTCGCTGTCCTTGTCGTAGCGGACGCCGTGGGGGTGGAGCGACAGCGGCTGGTCGGTGCGATTGAGAAAGGTGACGACGAGAAACTCGCCGACCACGCCGCGCAAAATCGGGCCGAGGAGGCCGAGCGTGGGATTGGCCATCGCCCGCGTGGTGAAGGTCGCGTCGACGTATTGGACGTAGCGGGTCTTGCCGGTCTCGTGGTCCGCACTCAGGGCCGCCGGGAAGGGGAGGCCGCAGACGGCGTCGCGACCGGTCGGCGCGTAGTCCCACGCGGTGTGCTCGGCGGCGATGAAGGCGCGGCGGACTTTCCGCGGGTCCGGGACTTGGCCGAAGTAGAGCCCGCCGCGATCGCCGGTCCCGCGCGTCGTGGTCGGGACGATCTCGGCCGGCGCGGCGCGCAGGCCCCGGGCAGCGCCGAAGATCCCCTCCAACGAGGCCAAAACCAAGAGAGCGAGCAGGGCGCGGAACCGCATGGCGATACGCGCATGACGCCCCCGAAACCGCCGCGTGTCGCGGAAAAACTGTCGGCGGCACCGATCCCGCCCCGGGGTTGCAGATAACCGCCTAGTTATCTGCGAGCTGCGCGACATCTGCGCACTGGGCCGGCCAAATGCGCAATCTTTGCGCACGAAACCGCCCCAAAACCCCGGTTTAGGCCGATTTTGGCCCGTGGCACAACCGGTGCATAACTTAACCCCGCCGGCTTCGTCTTAGCCTCTCCCCACCCCTAAATCTATGCATACTTCGTCTACTGTCTCGGTTCCGTCCGCGTCCTCGGCGCGCGCTCGTTTGGTCCGCTCCCTTTCGTTCGTCGGTGTGTTTGCAGCTTTTTCGGGCGCCTTGCTGGCCCAAGATCCGGCTGCCGGTGATGCCAATGGCCGTCGCCGTCAGCGTGGCGGTCAGGATGGCGCTGATGCCGGCGGTGGCCGCGGTAACTTCGATCCCGCGCAGATGCAGGAGCGCATGATGACAGCCCTGCGCACGCAGTTCGATGTGTCCGACGATGCCGAGTGGAAGCTCATCCAGGATCGCATCATGGCCGTGTCCGAACTCCGTCGCGCTGGTGGCGGTGGCTTCGGTGGCATGATGGGCATGCGCGGTGGCCCCGGTGGCGGCGCTCCTGGCGGTCAGGGCGGTCCCGGTGGCGGTCGCGGTGGTCGCGGCGGCGGCAGTCCGGAGTCGGAGTCGCTCCGTCAGGCCATCCAGGACAAACTCCCCGAGGCTGAAATCAAATCCCGCTTGGTCCGTCTCCGCGAGTCGCGCAAGACCAACGAGGAAAAGCTCCAACGCGCGCAGGAAGAACTGCGCGCCGTCTTGAATGTGCGTCAGGAAGCCGTCGCCGTCATGGCCGGCCTGTTGCCCTAATCTGTTCCCGTGTTGACCGAATCCCCGCTCGCCTCTGGCGGGAATGGCGCGCTGCCGGAACTGCTGGGTCGCATGATTGCGGCCCGGCAGCTCACCGAGACTGACGCCCGTTCCTTCCTCGCCCAAAACTCCGGTGCCGATGCCCTCGTCGAGGAACGCGTGCTGCGCTGGCTCGCCAAGGAATACGGCGTGGGCTTCGCCGCGCTCGATGAACTCGAGCCGGACAAGCAGGTGCTCTCGCTCTTTCCGGCGCGCCTGCTGTTGCGCGACGAGTTGCTGCCGCTCCGCCGGGTCGGCGATGAGATCGAGGTCGCGACCAGCCGGCTGTTTGCCACGCAGGGGCTCGACGGACTCAAGGCGCTGACGGGGCTCCGTTTGCGGCCCGTGCTCGCGACGTCCGAGATGATCGGCCGCGAGATGAAGAAGCGTCTCGGCGTCGGTGCCGATACGATCGACACCTTGGACGACGAGGCCGGCCTGCAGGTCGTCGATGAGAATGGCAGCGAGGACAACAATCTCGACGAGGCGGCCGAGGACGCGTCGATCATCCGCTTCGTCAATCAGGTGCTGAAGGACGCGATCGATCTACGCGCGTCCGACGTCCACCTCGAGCCCTTCGAGGACGAACTGCGCATCCGCTACCGCATCGACGGTATTTTGCAGGAAGTGCCCGTGCCCGTGCAGATCAAACGCTTCCAGCCGGCGATCGTGGCGCGCGTGAAGATCCTCTCGCACCTCAACATCGCCGAAAAACGTCTGCCGCAGGACGGCCGTATCAAGGTCCGCATCGAGGACGCCGAGGTCGATATCCGCGTCTCCATCATCCCGATGCTCCACGGTGAAGCCGTGGTCATGCGTCTCCTCCGCCAAAATTCCAAGCTGCGCGGCGCGCGCGATCTCGGCATGGGTGAGCGCGAGCTTACGTGTCTGGAGCGCGTGCTTGAGCTACCTCACGGCATCGTGCTCGTCACCGGTCCCACGGGCTCGGGTAAGACCTCCACGCTCTACACCGCGCTCAACGAGATCAACGACTCCGAGCGGAAGATCATCACGATCGAGGATCCCGTCGAGTATCAGCTCAAGGGCGTGAACCAAATCCAGGTTTCCGAAAAATCCGGCCTCACCTTTGCCAAGGGTCTCCGCTCCATTCTCCGCCACGACCCCGATGTCGTGCTGATCGGTGAAATCCGCGACCAAGAGACCGCGCAGATCGCCGTGCAGGCGTCGCTCACGGGTCACTTGGTGTTTTCCACGCTGCACACCAACGACGCCGCCGGCGCGCTCACGCGTCTCGTCGACATGGGCGTCGAGCCCTACCTCGTCGCCTCGTCACTCGAAGCCGTGCTCGCCCAGCGCCTCGTGCGTTTGCTCTGCCCGCAGTGCAAAAAGGTCGATACGACGGCGGAGTCGCGCGTCTACCGCACGAAGCTCGGCATCAAGCCCGAGGCGAAAGTTTACCACGCAGTCGGTTGCCGCGAGTGCCGCCAGACCGGTTATCACGGCCGGCGGGCGATCTTCGAGTGGATGGATTCGAGCAGCGAAATCCGTTCGCTGATCCTGAAGAACGCTTCGACCGATCTCATCCGCGACTCGGCGCGCCGGGCCGGTATGAAGACGCTGTCCGAGGATGGTCGCCGCCTCGTCGAGGAAGGCATCACCACGATCGAGGAAATCTTGAGCGTCACGACCGTCCACGAGATGGAAACCGACGGCAAGGCGCAGCACGCCCCCGCCGCTCCCGCGGCTGAAGTCACGCTGCCGCGCTCCTTGATCTAAGCCGCCCCTGCGATGCCCCAATTTGCCTACAAGGCCCTGCAGGCCAACGGTGCCCTGACGGAAGGTTTCCTCGATGCGAGCAATCGCCAGGAAGCGATGCGTCAGGTGGAAGGCCGCGGTCTCAAGCCGATCAAACTCTCCGAATCGGGCGGCGCGGCCGCGCCGAAGAAGAGCGGCGCCTCGGCCGGCACGCCCGCGGCGGCCAGCCCCGCGCGCGTGAAGGGCAAGATCACGCCGCGCATGCTGGAGAATTTTACGCGCCTGCTGTCGAGCCTGCTCGCGGCCGGCGTGCCGTTCAGCCGGGCGCTCGTGATTCTGCATCGTGAGTCGGCCGAGCCGGTGGCGAAACAGAAGTGGAAGGAAATCCACGACCTCGTGATCGACGGCTTGTCGCTGTCGAAGGCGATGGAGCGCTCGCCCGAGACGTTTCCGCGTGTCTACGTCGCGATGGTCGAGGCGGGTGAGACCGGTGGCTTCCTGGACTTGGTCCTCGCGCAGATCGCGGACTTTCAGGCGCGGGAGAAGGAGCTGAAGTCAAAGGTGATGACGGCGCTGATGTATCCGATCATCCTCCTGATCCTCGCGATCGGCGTGCTGATCTTCCTGATGGTGTTTTTCATCCCGCGTTTTCAGCTCATCTTCTCGGGCTTCAATGCCGAGCTGCCGCTGATCACGCAGATCATCGTGAAAACCAGCCAGCTCGTCCGGGGCTACGGCTTGTTTTTCGGCGCGGGCCTCATCATCGCGTTCTTCTTGCTGCGGTCGTGGCTCAACTCCCCGAAGGGCCGGCGCGCGTGGGAAGGCCTGTTGCTGAAACTCAATATCATCGGCCCGCTGGTCGCGCAGTTCGCCATGGCGCGCTTCTGCCGCATGCTCGGCACGCTGCTCGGCGCCGGTGTCCCCTTGATCAGTGCGCTCAACGTCGCCCGCCGCTCCATCGGCAATCAGGTGTTGATCGATGCCGTGTCGGAATCGATCGATCGCGTGAAAGAGGGCAAGCCCCTCGGCAAGAGTCTCGCGCAGAACCGCAATCTCTTCCCCGGTGCGATCGTCGAGATGATCTCGGTGGCGGAGGAGAGCGGTAAACTCGACGTCGAGCTCATGCGCATCGCGACGGTCACCGAGGGCGACCTCGACCGTCAGCTCAAGTCCGCCGTCGCGCTCGCGGAGCCGGTCATGCTCTTCGTCATCGCGGCCTTCATCGGCACGATCTTCATCGGCATGGTCATCCCGATTTTCTCCCTGCAGGACCACATCAAATAACCCTTCTCTCCTATGAACCTGAAAAACTCGAAGCAATGTTCGCGTATTTCCTCCCGCCGCGGCTTTACGCTCGTCGAACTCCTCCTCGTGCTGGTGATTCTCGGCATCCTCGCCGCGATCGTGGTGCCGAAATTCGGTGGCCGCACCGAGCAGGCGCGCCAGACGGCCGCGCAAACCCAGATCTCCACCTTCGGCACGGCGCTCAACGCCTTCGAGGTCGATACCGGCAGCTATCCGCGCGGCCAGGACGGCTTGCAGCAGCTGCTCGTCGCCCCGCCCGACATCACCGGCTGGCGCGGGCCGTATCTGATGAGCGACATCCCGCTCGATCCCTGGGGTCACGCCTACATCTATGAGTTCCCCGGCCGCCTGAATCCGAATGGCTACGACATCGTCTCGATGGGGCCGGACGGCCAGCCGGGCACGCCCGACGATATCGCCAACGCTGGTATCTCCACGAAGTAAGACCTCCCGCTCGTCCCGGTGCGCCCGCTCTCCCTCCATCGCCGCAGTGGCTTCACGTTGATCGAACTGATCTTCGTGTTGGCGCTGCTCGCGATCGGCGCGCTGTTCGTGATGACGAGCATGGGATCGTTTTTCCGCGGGCGCGCGCTGAACTTCGAGGCGCGCCGCCTGCTCTCGCTCACGCACTACGCCCAGAGCCGCGCGGTCGCGGAGGGCGTGCCCGTCGTCCTGTGGATCAATCCCGCGGAGTCGACCTACGGCCTCACGATTCAATCCAGTTTCAGCGACCCCCAAGGCGACACCCACGCGGTGCGCTACGCGGTCGATGCCTCGCTCAAACTGGAAGCGCCGCAGGGCCCCAGCGATGCGACCTCCGAGCAGGAAGATGAACGCCTCGGCGTGACCACTGAAGGCGTGACGTTTATCCGCTTCACGCCCGATGGCTTCTACGACGAATCGAGCGTGCCCAAGATCACCATCCGGCAGGGCACCGAGGCGGCGCTGGACTTGGTGCCGACCGCCAACCGCCTGGAATACGAGATCCGTCCCGCGACCAATGCGAACTGACGCGGCCACTTTCTCGTTTTTCAGCCTTCAGGCCGGTGCGCGCCGTCGCACCGGGGGGCGGGGCTTCACCCTCGCCGAGGTGTTGGCCGCGCTGTTGTTCATGGCCATTTTGGTGCCGGTCACGATGCAGGGCGTCAGCGTCGCGAGCCGCGCCGGCATGCTTGGGCAGCGCAAGGCCGTCGCCATGCGGATCGCCGAGCGCGTGCTCGATGAGCAGATCATCTCCGGCCAACTCGCCACCGCCGTGCCCTACGGCAACATCGTCGAAGGCGATACCAGTTATGCGTGGACGCTGAAGTCGGATCCGTGGACCGAGGACACCGCGATCGCATTGAATGTCGTGACCGTGCGCGTGGAATTCCTCGTGCAGGGCAACACCTACGACGTGGCGGTCAGCACCTTGTATGATCCGCTGACGACCTCCACCGTCACCACGAGCACACCGGCGACCCAGTGATGCAGTCTCACGTCCATCGCCCCAGTGCCCTGCGCTCCCGCCTCTCCGGCCGGGCGGGTCGGCGTGCATTTACGCTGCTTGAGCTGCTGCTCGCCACGGCGGTCGGGGCAATCGTGCTCCTCGTCGTCAACGCCACCTTCTTCGGTGCCCTCCGCCTGCACAACGCCACGCACGAACGCATCGGCGACGACCTCGCGATGCAGCGCGCCCTCGGCATTGTGCGCAAGGACCTCGCCGGCATCATGCTCCCGGCCAACCCGCAGGCCACCACCAACAATTTCTCGGGCCAGCTCTCGACCGAGACCTCGAGCACCAACGACCTCGACAACAACAGCGAGCGCATCTCGCCCGACATCTACACCAATTCCGGACGCATCGATGGTTGGACGCCTTTTGCCGACGTGCAGATGGTGTCGTATTATCTGACGGCCGCGGCAGATGGCCGTCCCGCCAAGGACCTCGTGCGCGTGTTGACCCGCAACTTGATTCCCGCCGCCGAGCCGACGACGGAAAACCAGACTCTGCTCACCGGGGTGAATGCCGCGGGCATGTCCTACTTCGACGGCGAAAACTGGCAGGACACGTGGGACTCCACCACGACGCTCAGCCTGCCCACGGCCATCAAGTTCAGTGTCGTGCTCGCCCCGCGGGCCGGCGCGACGGCGCGCAACGACCCTGTCCCGGTCGAGTTGATCGTGCCCGTGTTGCTGAAAACATCCACGACCCTGCAACAGGAGGCGGCCGCTGAGACGGCGCTGCAATGATGCGCCGGCCCACCCAGTCTTCTGCCGCCGGTCGGTCGTCCGCGGAACGCGGTTCGGTGCTGATCATCGTGATGTGGACCTGCCTCGGGCTCGTCGCACTCACGCTGTATTTCGCGAACTCGATGAACTCCGAGCTCCGCGCGGCCGACAATCGCGTGGCCGAAGTTTCGGCCCGACAGGCCATCGCCGGCGGCACGCGCTACGCCGCCTCGGTGCTCACGCAGTATGCCGTGGGTGGCGCGGTGCCGAATATCGAAGATTACAAGTCCGAGGCCGTGCCGGTGGGTGATGACGCGAAGTTTTGGTTCATCGGGCGCAGTCTCGATGTCCAGCCGAGTCAGCAGCAACCCACCGATCCCTACTTCTCGCTGGTCGATGAGGCGTCGAAGTTGAACCTCAACACCGTCACCTCCGCGATGCTGCAGGCGCTGCCCCTGCCCGGCATGACGCCCGAGTTTGCCGATGCGATCGTGGCGTGGCGCAGCGCCACCAGCCTCAACGCCGCGGCCGCCGATAACTACTACTCCCAGCTCACGCCGCCGCGCCGCAACAAGGGCGCTGCCTACGAGAGCGTCGATGAACTCCGCCTCATCAACGGCGCCATGCTCGACGTCATCCTCGGCGAAGACACCAATCGCAACGGCATCCTCGATGCCAACGAGGACGACGGCGATGCCTCGGCGCCACGCGACGACCAAAACGGCCAATTGCTCGCCGGGCTCCTCGAATACGTGACGGTTTACTCGCGCGAGCCGGCCACCTCCGCCGCCGGCTCCCGGCGCCTCAACGTCACCACGCTCACCACCCTGCAGGCTCGTCAGGCGCTGCAGACGCGCCTCACCCAGCGCGGCATCTCCACGCAGCGCGCCGTGCAGATCATGAGCCGCATTCCCTTCAACCCGAACCCCAACCAGCCGACGCAAAGCACGATCAACAGTGTGGCGGATTTCATGGTCACGACGCGGATGACGGCGGACGAGTGGGCGCTGATTCACACCGACCTCACCGCCACGACCGCCACCAGCGGCGTCGCGACCGGCCTCGTGAATGTGAACACCGCGAGCGTGGCCGTCCTCTCCGCCATCCCCGGCATCGGTCCCGATCTCGCGCCGACGCTCGTCTCTTTTCGCGCCGCCAATCCCACGCTGCTCACGAATTTCGCGTGGCTCACGCAGGTGATGTCCGCGGGGCAGATTCGCGCCGCAGGCCGCTACATCACCGACCAATCCTACCAGTTCACGGCCGATATCGCCGGAGTGGGGGCCAACGGTCGCGGCTACGGACGCCAAAAAGTCGTTTTCGATATGAGCACCGGCCGGCCGCGCATCGTTTATCGTCAGGACCTCTCCTCCTTCGGATGGGCTCTTGGCGCCACCACGCGGCGCACCCTCAGCGGAAACAAAGATGCATGAGCATGAAACGGAAGAATAACAAACGCGCCCAGTCCGTCCTCGGTCTCACCCTGACCGACGGCCAATTGCGGGCCTGCCACGTGACGCGCACCAAAGGCGGCCTCGAAGTCGTCAAGGCGGCGAGCGCCCCCCTCACGCTCGACCTCCTGCATCCCGAGGCCGAGCTCGTGGGCCGCGAGATCAAGAATCACCTCGACGCCGCCGGTCTGCGCGAGCGCCACTGTGTCGTGGGTCTCCCCGCGCGCTGGGTGATGAGCCAACACACCGCCGTGCCGGACATGTCGCCCGAAGACGCGAACAGCTTTTTGCAGATCGAGGCAGAGAAGGGTTTCCCGGTCGATCCGGCGCAGCTCCAGATCGCCCGCTCGTTTCAAAAGTCTGCCACCGGCACCTATGTGACGCAGCTCGCGGTGCGTCATGAACAACTCGAGCAACTGGGCGCGGTGTTGAAGGCGGCGGGTTTGAAGTCCGTCAGCTATTCCTTGGGACTCGCCGTGCTGCCCGAGACGATCGTGGCGGCCGGCAAGGGCCGGATCGTGGTCGCAGCGGATCAGGCCGGGGTGACGCTGCTCGTCGCCGCCGGCGGCGGCATCGCGGCCTTCCGCACCTGCGAAGCGAATATCACGTCCGAAGCCGGCGAGAAGATCGTCAACGGCGCGGCCGTGGCGCGTGAGTTACGCATCACCTTCGAGCAAGTGCCGGCCGATCTGCGGTCCGAGCTGCGCGAATTGTTTCTCACCGGAGAGGCCCCGCTTGTCCGCCAATTGGCCGAGAGCCTCGGCGATTGGGCCAAGGCCGCCGGCCTCACGATCTCTCGCGGCGATCTGCCGGAGAAGAATCTCGGGGCGGTCATGACCGAGCGTCTCGCGGCGCACTGGCTTGAGGGCGGCGCGCCCGACCTGGAGTTCTTGCCCCCGCGGCCAGGCCGTTGGGCGCTGCTCATGGCGCGCTACAATTCGAAGCGCCTCGCCACGGCGGGTTTCGCTGTCGCCGGGGCCGCCGTCCTCGCGCTCGGAGCTTTCGGCTACCTGGAGTTTCGCCGCTGGTCGCTGACCTCGGAGTGGAGCGGCATGGAGACGCAGGTGAAGGCGCTGGATACGGTCCAGACTCGCATCCGCGAATTTCGGCCGTGGTATGACACCTCCTACCGCAGCCTCACGATTTTGAAGCGCGTCACCGAGTGCTTCCCCGACAATGGCAGCGTGTCGGCGAAAAGCTTCGAGATGCATGGCAACACCATCGTCACGATCAGCGGCACCGCCCGCGACAATGCCTCGCTCCTGCGCGTGCAGGGCGAGTTGCGCAAGGCCAAGGAAGTCCAAGGGCTCAAGATCGAGCAGATCCGCGGCAAAACCCCGATGCAGTTCACCCTCACGTTCCGCTGGAACTCTGGCTCATGAAACTCGACCTTCCCGCACGCCAACGTTGGCTCGTCATCGGCACCGGCGCCATGGTGGCCCTCTACATCTTGAACCTCGTCGTGTTTGAGCCGCTCACCGATGTGTGGCGCGCGCACTCCGCCGAGATCGTCAAACTGCGGAAATCCGTCGGCGACGGCCGCGGCCTGATCGCTCGTAGTGCCCAGCTCGACCGCACGTGGGCCGAGATGCAGGCCAACGCCCTGCCGAAAGATCCCGCCCAGGCCGAACAGGACGTGATCTCCGCCTTCGACCAATGGGGCCGTGCCAACAACATCGAGTTGAGCTCGATCCGGCCCCAGTGGAAACGCGGCAGCAACGAGCGCTATTCCCTGCTCGAGTGTCGCGTCGATGCCACCGGCACGATCCCGACGCTCAGCCGGTTTATCTATGAGCTGGAGCGCTCCCCGCTCGCCTTGCGCGTCGATGCCGTCGAACTCACCGCCCGCGATGACGGTGGCCGCAAACTCACCCTCGGTCTGATTGTCAGCGGTCTGCGTCTTTCTCCCCTCGAGCGGAAACAACAATGAACTCGCGTCTAATTTTTATCGGAGTGCTCGCACTCGCGCTGGGTCGCGGATGGGCGGCGGACGCCACAGTCGCCCCGGCGGCGCCGGCGGCGGCGGTCAAACCGGCGACGGTCCCGGCCAAGCCCGCGGTCGCCGCGGCGCTGGGCGCCGCCCCGCGCAAGGAGTCCGCGCTCGCGGCCACGGCGTCGTTTGACTCGTTCCGCGTGGTCAGCGATCGCAATATCTTCGATCCCAACCGCACCGGTCGCCGCGACCGCAGCAGTGAGGACCGCGCCCCCCGCAGCGACATGATTGCCCTCGTCGGCACGATGGATTCCGACAAGGGCCTGCGGGCCTTCTTCGAAGGCTCCGATCGTGCCTACCGCCGGGCGCTCGCCGTCGGCGCCGCCGTCGACAAGTTTAAGGTGGTCCAGATCACGCCCGACGCCGTCGACCTTGAGCGCGACGGTAAAACCATCTCGATGCGCGTGGGGCAGCAGCTCCGCCGTCCGGATGGTGGCGATTGGAACCTAGTCGGCGCCGACGTCGTCGCGCGCGAAGCCGCCCAAGCCGCCAGCGAGGCCGCTGGAAAAGTTGACCCGATGGCGCCCGTGGCAATCCCCGCCGGCGCGTCGGATATCCTCCGCAAAATGATGGAAGCCCGGAACAAAAGTTTGAAACAATGAAAACCACGCACTTCACCCCGACCGTGTGGCTCGGAATCGCCGCACTCACCACGACGGCGTGGGCCCAAGACCCCGCTCCCGCGGCCACGCCTGCGGCGCAGCCCGCCGCGACGGCCCCCGCCGCCCGCGCGGCCGGCACCCTGCGCTTTAACTTCCGCTCGGCGCCCCTCGAGTCGGTCCTCAACTACATGAGTGAAGCCGCCGGCTACATCATCGTGTTGGAGACTCCCGTGCGCGGCACCGTGGATGCCTTCAGCTCGCAGCCGATCACCCGTGAGGAGGCGCTGCAGCTCGTCAACGGCGCGCTCAACAAGAACGGCTACATGAGCGTCGTGCAGGGCCGCACGATCACAGTTTCCTCCAAGGACGATGCGAAGAAGAAGAATCTGCCGATTCGCACGGGCAACGATCCCGAGACGATCCCGAACACGGCCGAGATGTTCATCCAGATCATCCCGCTCCGCCACCTCGACGCCACCACGGCGGCCCGTGACCTCGGCACCTTGTTGCCCGGCACCTCGACGCTGACCGCCAACACGGACAGCAACTCCCTCGTCGTCACCGACACCAACATCAACCTCAAGCAGGTGGTCTCGCTCGTGAACGCGCTTGATACCTCGATCGACACCGTGTCGACGATGAAGATCTTCAAGCTCACGAACGCCGATCCGTATGAAATGGCTTCGTTGCTCACGAGCCTCTACGCAGCACCGGCGGCCAACGGACAAAATGGCCGCGGTGGTCAGACCAATCCGTTTGCCGGCGGCCGCGCTGCCTTCGGCGGCGCCCCGGGCGGCGGCCTCGCTGCGCTCGCGAGCGCCTTCGGCGGTGGTGGCAATCGCGGCGGCGGTGGCACCGGTGGTCGCGGCGCCAACACTTCGGTCCGCACCGTGCCCGTCGTGGCCGTGGCGGATCCGCGCACCTATTCGGTGATCGTAACGGCGGCCAAGGATCAGATGCCCGACATCACCGACATGGTCGCGCAGCTCGATTCCAGCTCCGCCCGCAAGCAGAAGGTCTTCGTCTACACGATGGAGAACGCCAACGTGAAGCAGGTGGAGACCATCCTGAAGAATCTCTTCCAAAGCACCACGGGTCGCACCACGACCAACAATCAGCCTGACGCGCTCACCACCCGCGCCACGACCAACGCGCAGCAGAACACGGTGCAAAATCTCCAGCTCGGCAGCGGTGGCGTCACCAGCGGCCGCACCAACTAAGCCGCTCCGGCTTCAATCTTAATTTAGTTTTTCCCCCTTACTATGAGTTTCCGAACCATTCGATCCCGCCGGCGCGTGCTGGCGGCCGCCGCGCTCGTCGCCTTTGGCGCCGCGCACATGCTGGCGCAGCAAAATCAAGGCGGCCGCGGTGGCGTGGGCGGCGGCACGGCAGGCGGCGGCGGTGGAGGTGGCGGCTCTTCAGCCGGCGCCAACCGTTCCTACCAGAACACCACCATGGTCGGTGACGCGATGATCTCGAGCGACGTCGATACGCGCCGGCTCATCGTCGTGACCGACGAAGCGACCAACGAAAACATCAAGGCTATCGTCGCCAGCCTCGATAAGCCGAAGCCCCAGGTGCTGATCAACGTCGTGTTCATGCAGGTCACGCACGACAACACCTTCGATCTCGGCGCCGAGGCCAAATACAAGGGCCCGATCGCGATCAAGACCAACCCCGAGGGCACCGCCACGACCAAGATGGGCATCGCGAGCGATCTCGCGAATCCCACGGTCTACGGTGCGTTTTACCAATTAGTCGGTCGCGACATCACCGCCACCGTTCACGCGATGGCGGGCGTCACCAAGACGGAGATTCTCTCCCGTCCCTCGATCCTCACGCGCAGCAACCAGCAGGCGACGATCCTCGTCGGCCAGCAGGTGCCGATCGTGAGCGGCACGCAGGTCGCGCAGACGACCGGCGCCATCACGAACACCTACACGTATCAGGACGTGGGCATTATTCTGAAGGTCACGCCGTTCATCACGGCGCAGGGACTCGTCGAAATGATCGTCTCGCCGGAGATATCCTCGATCAGCGCCCAGACGGTGGCGGGCCAGACCGTGATCGACAAACGCAACGCCGACACCGTCGTCGTCACGCCAAGCGACCGCACGATCGTGATCGGCGGACTCATCTCGTCGCAGAAGAATGACACCGAGACCAAGGTTCCGTTGCTCGGCGACATCCCGATCTTGGGCTACGCCTTCAAGCGCAAGAAGAGCGAAAACGTGAAGTCGGAATTGCTCATCTTCCTCACGCCCCACGTGGTCGCCACGCCGGATGAACTCGCCAGCCTCACCGATTCAGAAAAGGCCAACCTCAACATGGCTCCGCAGGCCTTTGAAAAAGCCGATGTGAGCAAGTTCATCCCGGCCGCGGCCGGTGCGCGGGCCAAACCCTGAGAATTGAAGCTTGGAACGGTGGGCGGTTGGGGCGATTTCTGTGGAGTTATTCCATGGGCTCGCCCGCCGCCAAACGTCGTCTGGTTATCTATTGCTCCCTGATTGGATGCGGGCTGGCCGTGTGCGGCTGGCAGGTGGAGGAGCACTTCCGTTTTAAGCGCAATGCCGAGGCGGCATTGATCAATCGCGGGCGCGACATCACCTCGACGTTGGGCGTCCTGCTGCGCGCCCAGCGACGCATCTACGGGAGCATCGTCATTTCCAAGGAGCGTCTGGAGTCGGCGCTGCAGGACTTGGTGCGACCCGAGGAACTCGAATCCATTTCCGTTCTGGGCGCTTCGGGCACGACGATCGCGAGCGCCGGTGCGCGGGTGGACCTCACGCCCGACATGCTCGCCGCCGGCGGCCCGTATTGGCGCGATCGGTCGGTCACCATCATGAACCTGATGGACCTGAGCGCGGGCGCGGGCGAAGAAGGCTCGCGGCCGCGTCCGAGGATCGTGGTGGCGGATGACGACCGGCAGGCGCGGGCCCTCGGGAGTTTTCGTCCCACGGCGGCGCGGCGGGCCGCGGATGCGACCACGGCTCCGGCGGTTGATCCGCTGGCGCCGGCCGGCCCCGCCAATCCTCCGGTCGCGGTGCCCGCGCCTGAAACGCAGACCGCCGGGGTCGGTCGCTCGGTTTTTGGCCGTCCCTCCGGCATGCCCAAGGAAGACTACGAAGCACTCATCCAAAAGCAGGGGGTGCACAGTCTCGTGCTCTCGCTGTCGACGGCCGACATGCGGAGAAAAGTCAGCGCGGACCTGCTGCTGCGCTCCCTCGTGAGCCTGCTCGCGATGGGCGGCGCCATCGTGTCCGTGCTCGCCTGGCGCAACGTTGGGAAGAACACCGAGCTCCAGATCCGCCTCGTCAAAGCCGGTGAGATGAACGCCCACCTCAAGGAACTCAACCTCACCGCCGCCGGCCTCGCGCACGAGACGCGCAATCCCCTCAACCTCATCCGTGGTCTCGCGCAGATGATTTCGATGCAGGCGAAGGAGGTGCCGAAGTTGCGCGAGCACGCCGCGACGATCATTGAGGAAGCCGACCGCGTCACGGTGCAGCTCAACGAATTCATCAACTACTCGAAACCGCGCGAACCGCACCTCGCGCCCGTGCAGTTCGCGCGCCTCGTGGCCGATGTCGCCCGCACGCTCGTGCCCGATCTCGAGGAAAAGCGCCTCGAACTCCGCACGCCGGAATCGACGTTGAGCATCGCGGCCGACGAGCAGCTCCTGCGGCAGGCGTTGTTCAATGTCCTGCTCAACGCCACGCAAGCCGTCGCGCCCGGTGGCCAGATCGTGGTGCGACTCGTGCCGGCTGGCGACGGCGAAGCCACGCTGGAAATCGCCGACGACGGCCCCGGTGTGCCGGAAGCCGACCGCGCCAACATCTTCAAGCCCTACGTCACCATGCGCCCGAAGGGCGTCGGCCTCGGCCTGGCCATCGTCGCCCAAATCGCCGCGGCCCACCAGTGGGAAGTGGCGTGCCTGGCCAACGTGCCGCGCGGCGCCCTGTTTCGTTTCAGCCATCTCACGATCGCTTCGTCACCGGCATGAGTCCCGCCACCGCTTCTCTTCACCGCATTTTGATCGTCGACGACGACCGCGCCCAGCGGAGCCTGCTCGAAACGTTTCTCCAGTCGCACGGCTATCCGACTCAATGCGCCGCCACCGGCGAAGCGGCCCTCCAGCTGCTCGAAGAGGGCAAATATGCCATGATGATCTCCGATGTGCGCATGCCGGGCATGTCGGGCTTGGAGACTCTGCGCCGCGTGCGCCAAAAACACCCCGATCTCCCCGTCCTGTTGGTGACGGCATTCGCCGATATTCGCAGCGCCGTCACTGCGATGCGCGACGGCGCCGTCAACTACCTCGCCAAACCCATCGACCTCGACGAACTCATCGTCACCGTCCGGAAAGCGACGCGTGCTCCGGTATCGGCCCTCGCCGCTCCTGCCGCGGAGGCGCAGATTCCTCCCGATGTCATTACGAGCAGTCCGCTCATGACCGCGGTGTTCCGGGACGCCGCCGTGATCGCGCCATCCGACAGCCGGGTGCTGCTCACGGGCGAGAGCGGAGTCGGTAAAGAAGTCGTGGCCGATCTCATCCACGCGTGGAGTCCCCGCGCCGCCGGTCCTCTCGTTAAAATCAACTGCGCCGCGATTCCCGAGAACCTGCTGGAGAGCGAGCTGTTCGGCCATGAGAAGGGTTCGTTTACCGGGGCCACCCAGCAGCGGATCGGCCGCTTCGAGGAGGCCCATGGCGGCACGCTCTTGCTCGACGAAATCGGTGAACTGCCCATGGCCCTGCAGGCGAAATTACTGCGCGTGATCCACGACGGCACCTTTCGTCGCATCGGGTCCGCGCGCGATATACGCACCGATACCCGCGTGCTCGCTGCCACCAATCGCGACCTCGAAGGCGAAATCGCCGCCGGCAAGTTCCGCGAAGATCTGTTTTATCGACTCAATGTGATCGAAATTCACATCCCGCCCCTGCGCGAGCGCCCTGAGGACATTTTGCCGCTCGCGACCCATTTCATCGGTATATTTTCCCGGCAAAAACCGCGTTTCTCCGCGACGGTGGTTACCGGTCTCACGCGCTACCGCTGGCCGGGCAACGTCCGCGAATTGAAGAATGCGATGGAGCGCGCCGCGTTGCTTTCCCGCGGCGAAATCGTGCTCCCCGAGCACCTGCCCGCGCGCATCATGGCGGCCACCGCCGAGGCTCCGGCCGGTGATGCCGCCGAGGCATCCCGCCTCGAAGAGATCGAGCGCGACGCCATTTTGAAGGCGCTGAAGAAAAACGGCTATAATCGCACTGAAACCGCGAAGGAACTGGCGATCAGCCGCCGTGCCCTGACCTACAAGCTGTTGCGGATGCGCGAACAGGGGCTTCCCGTCGATCCTCCCGCCGCCTCCTAGGGCAAAATGGTCGGGGCGATAGGATTCGAACCTACGACCTCCTGGTCCCAAACCAGCGGGGCGAGTTCGCGGAAGTAGTTGGTGAGCTGGCGTGTAGGGTCGCGCCGGGGGAGGCAAACGCACAACTACGCGCACAAGTTTGCGCGTTGGTGGACGTTTTGTTGAGGCTCGCGCGAGGGGTGGCAGTGCGATGAGCGTGGCCGATCTCAGCGCACACGGCGGCGCGCCTGCGCTGCGCCGCGGTCCGCCTCTTAGTTCCCCTAGCAGGAGTCTAGAGGGCGGCAATGAGCCCTCTTGCCGCGCCTCCAGCGCGGAATTCGACACGGTCAGGCCGATACCCCCCCGCGAAGCGGGCGGCCTGTCGGATTCCCCCCTCAGCGGGTGCGAAGTCGTTTCGGCGTTGGCTCCGGATTGGGCGGACGTGGCCCACCGCAGCCGCCCGCAGGGCGGCGCGGCGGGCTCGGCCGCCCTTCCTTGTCTAAATAAAAACAATTCAACCGAAGGGAAAATTCTGGCGGGCCTTTCGCGCCTCACCAGTGCCCAGCGCAAGACCGCGTATGCGCTGCAAGAGAACGTCCGGCGCATGTGTGCCGTCTATGGCGTGGGGTCGATTGGGTTTCTGACGCTCACGTTTGCTGATCACGTGACCGAGGTGAAAGAGGCCTCTCGGCGATACAACTCACTCCGCACGCACGTGCTTGCGGAACGTTATCGCGAGACGATTTGCGTGCTGGAGCGCCAACTAAGCGGGCGTATCCATTTTCATCTGCTCGTAGTGTTACCCGTGGACATTCGAGAGGGCTTCGACTTCGCGGCGATGAGGGGCGGGGACTATCGCAGCGCGAATCTTTGGCTGCGTAGCGAGTGGGCATTTTGGCGGAAGACCGCGAAGCCCTACGGATTCGGTCGGACGGAGTTGATGCCGGTAAAGTCGAACGATGAGGGGTTGGCGAAGTATGTGGGGAAATACATCGCGAAGCACATCGCCCAACGTGAGGTCCGCGACAAGGGGGCTCGGTTGGTGCGCTATTCGCGAGGTGCGCGTCGCGTCGGCTGCCGGTTTTCCTTCGTCAATCCCGGCTCATGGCTCTGGCGCGCCAAGCTCGCGCAGTTCGCCGACCGTCACGGCATCAGCGATTTCGAGGGCATGCGGAAAAAGTTTGGGAAGAGTTGGGCCTATCACCGCGGCGACCAGATTCGCGCTGAGGAATTACGCTGTTATCCCACGCTGAAACACGCGATGGCCGACGGGCGCATCTCGGACGACGACGTCCGGCATTTGTGGGGCGGTTTGGCCTACGAAGGTGGGCTTTGCTTTCGCTTGGGAGACGCGGCCCAACGTCAGTCGAAAATTCAGGAGACAACTGAGAAGATCTATGCGGCAGTTAAGAAGTGCGCTTGTGCCCATCAGCGTGCCGAGGAAGAGCGAGATAGGAACACGGAGACCGTGACGCTGATGTGGGACGCGGAGACGCCCCACGACATTCGCATCGTTTCGCGCGTTAGGAATTGACGACCGAAATGCGGTGTAAGTCCGGGTTTCGCGCGCCGCCTCGATTCGAGCCGATTCGTTTTCGTCGTGAATAGGCCGAATGGTTTAATTTCGAACTCGAAGAGCCGTTCGGTGTAAACAGTGTTGGGTCGAAAAATGCCGCGAGCGCTCGCAATCTCCATCACGCTGACCGTCGCTCTTCTGTGGGCGGGTTACAGCGTCGGTGCGTTAGCAGCAAGAAAAGCAGCTGACGTGGAATTCGGACAGCTCGTTGTCGCGGCATGGAGCGAGAGCCGGTTTCGAGCAGGCCCATACGGGGCCTACGTTCACTTTGAGCCAGCGGGCCACTACAATAAACTGGTGCTTAATATTTACTCTCATGAGAAATCACTACGGCTGCGATACAGCTGGGTGATGGGTTCAGTCCTTTCGCACGAACAGGCAGTTGCTCGTTTCGGGACGATTGAGTGGCGTGAAGACGGCCTCCACATCGGCACTAAAGCGAGCCTCAAAGGCAATAGCGGACCAGAGCATGCTTATGTTCCAATTTGGCTGCTTGAGCCAAAAGAGCCTACCCCATCGACCCAGTCGACGACCGAGTTACACGTCTTTGGCAGGTAGGCTCGGCCAATCTCTACTTTGCAGTGCCTTTAGAAATCTGTCGCGGCAGTTTTGAAGCGGCATCGGGAATTTGTGAGAACACGACCTTTTCACTCGCGCCCATCTCTTTCGCTGTGACGGCGAGACGTTTGATCATCTCCTCGCGGCTGACGGTGAGTTTCGGATACGCTTGAAATGCCAGCCCATCGCCGTCGGGGCGATTGCTTCCCTTGAACACTTCTGTGACGACCCAATGCGTGGGGTGGTTGTCGAAGGCGAAGAGGAGGCGGACGCGGTCGTGCTCGGCGGCGTGGGCAAATAGGTTCGGCAACCCAAGCTGATCGAGGAGCTTTTGGACGACACCGTCGTCCGAGATGTGATAGTTTTTTTTGGCGTCGAGCGCCCAGGCGTTGAGGTCGTCCGGAATGGGCAGAATGCGCTTCGCGAGGTCGTCCACTGACTTCGTTTTGCGCAGTTCGGCCTCGTCGTGGGTGACGGCGGGGCAGCCCTGTCCAAACCACCAGCGGATCACGTCGGCGGCGTATTCGGTAGGGGTCGAGCCTATCGGGCGGGCGTGTTTTTCGACGGCGTCGGCGACGTGGTCGGGAAGGGAAACCGTGTAGCGGCGTTTGTCGGCCATTTGTGAGCAGCAATAGCCAGCAAATAGCACTTGCCAAGTAAAACAGCATACGCTGCTAATAGCTGCTGTGACGGAATACGTCTTCAAACGATCTCGCAGGGTGAAGGGAAAGCGCGTGCTTTCTCGCGTCTTCGTTGGTCGCTACAGCCTCGGGCGCGGTCTGCCGATGGTGACGGTCCCTCTCGATACGCCGGACGCACAGGTTGCCCGGAAGCGGCTCCGGGATTTGATCGTGGAAAAGCAGCGCGAGGCCGAGGGGATGGAGTCACCGAAGGCGATGCGTGAGGCGCAGAAAACGTCGCTGTCCGAGCTGCGCACGGATTATCGCCGCTACCTCGAAAGCCGGCGGCTCAGCAAAGGGTATGTCCGCGACACGGTGAAGCGTTTGGAGCGCATGGCGGTGGAAATCGGTTGGCATACGCTGGCCGATGTTCGTGCGGACGCCTTCGAGCGCTGGTTCGCAGGGCTCACGACCTCCGCCAAGACGAACCGGGAATATCAACTTTCGGCGCGTGCCTTCCTCAACTGGCTCGTGCGGATGGAACTGCTTGAACGGAATCCGCTGGCGAAACTCGACCTCGTGAGTTCGCGGGGCAGGGAAGTGCGGCCGTCGCGGGCGTTTTCCGATGATGAATTGCGCGCATTGTTTGCGCTGGCGAATACCCGCACGCTCTTCTTTCAAGCACTGTTCTATACCGGGGCGCGCGTGGCGGAGGTTGCGGCGCTGTGCTGGGCCGATCTGACGCTGACCCTCGACGCATCGGCCGCGGCCGTCTTCCGTGCGAGCACAACGAAAGCGAGAATCGAGCGGGTCGTGCCGCTGCACCCGGGGCTCGTGCGTGAACTGCTCAAGCTGCGTGCCTTGTCCGACGTGAGTGGGCGGGTTTTCGCGCGTGCGCCAAGCCGCAAGGAGCTGTTTCGCGACCTCGACGCCGCAGGCATCGAGCGGCGCGACACTCTCGGGCGCGTGGTGCATCGGCACGCGTTCAGAAAGACGGCGCGCACGTTTGCTGTGAGGTGCGGTGTGAGTGAACGCGTCTGCGATGCGGTGTTGGGTCACGCGAACCCAAATCGGATGGGAACCCGTTACACGGACGTGAGCGGCCTGCCCTTGAATGATTGGACGAAACTGCCGTGGCTCGGTCGGGGCGACGCACAACCTGACGCACAAAAAGCGAACAATTCGGAAGCCGCGCGGGAGATTTTAGCGAAGCTCACCGAGCTTCTTTGTCGCGTGTCGCCTTCTACGTTTTCAGAGGTAAATTCCGAAAAAACGGGCGAAAATGAAAATGGTCGGGGCGATAGGATTCGAACCTACGACCTCCTGGTCCCAAACCAGGCGCTCTACCAGGCTAAGCTACACCCCGACGGTGGATGGGCAGGGGAGGGGGTAAGGTCGGGCGTGTCAATCGCTGCCTTCATTCTGGGCGCGAATCATGCGAATTTCCCTGATTTGCGCCGGGCGTTTGGGCGGCCCTTTGCCACCGATTTACGAGGGGAAATGTGAATAATCTCTGCTTGCCTAGGGTCCCGATTGTCCTTCTTGTCCGCTCTTACCTTTCACTCATGGATACCATTTCTCGCGAAAACAACAGCATGCTCCCGGTCGGCGGCATCGTGGTCGGCGTCATCGGATTGCTCCTCGGCGGCATTGCTTTGCTGCAAATTTCGAAGGTCAACAAGACCCTCGCCGAGCACCAGGTTAAGATCGACAAGGTGGACACCATCGAGAGTCAGGCCCAAGCTGCCGCTGCTTCTGCCGACAAGGCGGATAAATCTGCCACGGCTCTCCGCGGTCAGATGCAGGACGCGTTTAACCAAGTCGGTGGCGAGCTCGGCAATCTCCGTGGCGCCATCACCAAGCTCGAAGAAGCCGCCAAGAAGCCCGCTCCGGCTCCCGCTGGCAAAGAAGGCAAGAAGGGTGGCGGTCCCGTGGTCGCTGGTCCTGGTGAGTATGTCGTCAAGGGTGGCGATACCGGTGCCAAGATCGCTCGCGCCAATGGCGTTTCCCTCTCCGACCTCCAAGCCGTCAATCCCGGCGTGAACTGGAACAAGCTGGGCGCTGGCCAGAAGGTTAAGCTCCCGAAGAAATAATTTCCGCGCCCTGCGCGTGTCCCCAATGCCTCCTCGCCCCAGCGGCTGGGAGGCATTTTTGTTTTCAACCGCCGCCCAGCTCTACCGTTTCGTCCTATGAGTTCGCCCTCATCTGCCTCCGGCCCCTCGCGTTGGGAACGTCTTGGCCAGACCACTCAGGCCACGACCCGCGTGCTCGATCTCCTGAGTGTGCGCTATCGACACCCGGTGCGCGGCACAGAAAAAAACTTCGTCGTCGTGCACCCGTCGGACTGGTGCAACGTCCTCGCCGTCACGCCGGGCGGCGAACTCGTGCTGGTGCGGCAATTCCGCTTCGGCATCGACGCCTTTTCCCTCGAAATCCCCGGCGGCGTGATGGAAGCCGGCGAGGACCCGATTGAGGCCGGCTTGCGCGAACTCCGCGAGGAAACTGGCTACGTCGGGGCACGTGCGCGCCTGCTCGGGAGCACGCACCCGAATCCTGCGATTCAGTCCAATCGCTGCCACTTCGTGCTCGTTGAGGATGCGGTGCAGTCGGAAGCATTGGAGTGGGATGCCGATGAGGAAATCGCCGTGACGACCGTGCCGGTCGAAGAGGTCTTGGCCTGTGCCCGCGCCGGCGGCATCACGCACGCCCTCGTGCTCAATGCTCTGTTCCTCTTCGAACCGCACTGGCGCGGCCGATTGCCTGCGGGCGTCGTTTGACTATCTGTTCGCCGCTGCTTACCTGCATACTCCCACGATGTCCGCTCCCACGTTCGCCAACGCTCCTGCCACGCTCGGCTCCGCTCCTGAAGGTTTTCTGCCCGGGCCTCTGGAGCGCGAGGTGCGAAAGATCTACGAACGCAGCCCGCTCTACGGACAGCGCTTTCCGTTGCACTCCGAGCCATTGCAATGGTCGTGCTACAACGAGATCCCCGCCCTCTCGAAAAAGGAAATCGTCGAGCGCGGGCACCAGGCGTTTTTTACCGACTACGCGGTGATTGAGCGTGGTCTCGCCGAGAAGAAATTCGAATACGAGAGCACCGGCGGCACCACGCAGTCACCCATGACCGTGATCATGGAAGACGGCTGGTGGAACGCCCAGACCGAGCGCGCCTATCGCGCCTCGCCGATCTTGCGCGAGTTCGCGGGACGCAGCTATCGCAAGTGCGTCCTCGCCCCCGTCGGCTGCTCCAGCAACCTCTGCCCCTACGAGGATCACCCGTTTCCGCACCGCTACTTCGACGGGATTGTTTACCTCAATCTCTCGAGCGACCCGTTCGCCTTCCCCGAGGGCGAGTGGGACCGCATCGTCCGCGAACTCCAAGCTACCAAGCCCGAGGTCATCGAGGGCGAGCCTGTCTACCTCTCTCTCCTCGCCCGGGCTGCGAAGAAGCGCGGCGTGACCGTCCCGAGCGTCAAAGCCGTGATCCTCACTTACGGCAAAGCCAGCACCCAACACGGTGCGCGCATCGCCGAGGTATTTCCCGCCGCTCAAGTCGATCTCTATGGCTCGACCGAGGCGGGTTACCTGTTCGTCGGCGAAGCCTTTAAGGACAACTCTCAGGTCATCGACGCCAACGCCTTCATCGAGCTTGTCCCTTGGCGTGCCGGCTTGCCGGACGTTTTTCAGATTTACGTCACCACTCGCGACCGCGAGGCGATGCCGCTGCTGCGCTACCACACGGGCGATATCGTGCAGAAGTTCTCCACGGGCTTCCGTCTGCTCGGTCGCGAGGGTAACCTCTACTTCCGCCCCGATGGCTCGCTGGTTTCGCCCACAGATGTCGATGCGGCCCTGCCGGACAGCTTCCAATGCTGGCACTACTCGCTGATCCAAACCGGCGAGTCCCGGTGGGACTTCCACTATGTCGCCGACGAAACCGCCGCGCACCGTGAGGTCGAGCTCGCCCTCGCCGCGATGTTGGGGTCCGGGGCCCGGGTAAACGCCTTCCGCCGTAAGTTCATTGCGCCCGCCGCCAGCGGAAAGTTCGCCCTCCTCAAGCCGCTAGCTCGCTAAGCGAGCGAGGTAGGCCGCGCCCCAGATTTGCGCTGCGCCAGGATATCCCTCGTGTTGTCCGTCTTTATAGGTTCCGGGGTGGTCGTGTCCCGGCCTCCGCCCCGTGCCCGCCTTCTGAAAAAGGTTAGGCTCGCTAATTTATGCGTGCTTGTCCGCAGGCGCCCCTTTACTTCCGGGAGGTGCTTGACGATTTTTGCGCCACCTTGCGCAACCACCCCAACCGCGATTACCTGCGATGAACCTTGTCGGCTCCTTCTTCCGCTCCTCCATTGGTCGGAAAATCCTCATGGCTGTTACGGGCGTGATTCTGATCGGCTTCGTGATCGGACACCTCGTCGGCAACCTGCAGATTTTCTCCCACCCGGACCACATCAACGGCTACGCCCAGTTCCTTCACCAGCTCGGGCCGCTGCTTTGGGTCGCGCGCATCGGCCTGATCGTTGCCGTCGTCGTCCACATTTGGGCCGCCACCGTCCTCACGCTGGAGAACAAAGCTGCCCGTGGCTCCAATTACGGCTTCAAGCACACGATTCAGGCCACGCTCGCCTCCCGCGCCATGCGTTGGACCGGCTACATCGTCCTCGCGTTCCTAATCTATCACCTCGCGCACTTCACCCTCGGCGCCGCGCAGTCCGCGACGTTTAAGGACAACCTGAAGTCCTACGTCCTTACCGCCGACTACCGCGTCGCCGGTTTCCCGGTGGTCAACGCGGGCACCAAGGTCGCCGATGTCTACAGCATGGTGATCCTCGGCTTCCAGAGCCCAATCGTCGCGGTGTTCTACATCATCGCGGTCGGCCTCCTCAGCCTCCACCTCCTCCACGGCATCGACAGCCTCTTCCAGACCCTCGGCCTCCGCTCCAACAAGTGGTCGGGCTGCCTCCGTAAGGTCGCCATCGTGTTCTGCCTCGCTTACTTTGTGGGCAACCTCGCCATCCCCGGCGCCGTTCTCGCCGGCAAACTCTCCCCCCAATCCGCCAAAATCTCGGCCCCGGCCCAACGCTAAATCTTCACCGTCATGGCCACGCTCGACTCCAAAATTCCTTCCGGTCCGCTCGCCGACAAGTGGCGCAAGCACAAGACGGACATCAAGCTCGTCAACCCTGCCAATAAGCGGAAATACGAGGTGATCGTCGTCGGTGCTGGCCTCGCCGGTTCCTCGGCCGCCTCCTCGCTCGCCGACATGGGCTACAAGGTGAAGTGCTTCGTGTTTCACGACAGCCCGCGCCGCGCCCACTCCATCGCCGCCCAGGGTGGCATCAACGCCGCGAAGAACTACCAGAACGACGGCGACAGCGTTTACCGCCTCTTCTACGACACCATCAAGGGCGGCGACTACCGGGCCCGTGAGGCCAACGTTCACCGTCTCGCTGAAGTGTCGGTCAATATCATCGACCAATGCGTCGCCCAAGGAGTCCCGTTCGCCCGCGAATACGGCGGCCTCCTCGCCAACCGCTCGTTCGGTGGCGCGCAAGTCTCCCGCACGTTCTACGCCCGCGGCCAGACCGGTCAGCAGCTCCTCCTCGGCGCCTACTCGGCCCTCTCCCGCACCGTCGGTGCCGGCCTCGTCGAGCTCCACACCCACAGCGAGATGCTCGATCTCGTCGTCGTCGGTGGCCACGCCAAGGGCGTTATCATCCGCAATCTGATCACCGGTGAGATCACCCGCCACAGCGCCGACGCCGTCGTCCTCGCCACCGGTGGATACGGCAACGTCTTCAATCTCTCCACCTACGCCCGCGGCTCCAACGCCACCGCCATCTGGCGCGCCTACAAGCGCGGCGCGTGCATGGCCAATCCCTGCTATACGCAGATCCACCCGACCTGCATCCCCGTCAGCGGTGATTACCAGTCGAAGCTCACGCTGATGTCCGAGTCGCTCCGCAACGACGGACGCATCTGGGCGCCCAAGAAAAAGGAAGACCGCCTCAAGGCCCCCGCCGACATCGCCGAGGCTGATCGCGATTACTTCCTTGAGCGCATCTACCCGAGCTTCGGCAACCTCTGCCCCCGTGACGTCGCCTCCCGCGCCGCCAAGCGCATGTGCGACGAAGGCCGCGGCGTCGGCGAGACCGGCCTTGGCGTTTACCTCGATTTCTCCGACGCCATCAAGCGCCTGGGCGAAAACGGTGTCCGCGAGCGCTACGGCAACCTCTTCGACATTTATCACGAGATCACCAACGAGAGCGCCTACAAGCAGCCCATGCGCATCTACCCTGCGGTGCACTACACCATGGGTGGCCTCTGGGTGGACTATAACCTCATGTCCAACGTCCCCGGCCTCTTCGTGCTTGGTGAGGCCAATTTCTCCGACCACGGTGCCAACCGCCTCGGTGCCTCCGCCCTCATGCAGGGTCTCGCCGACGGCTACTTTGTCATCCCCTACACTGTGGGCGACTACCTCGCCGGCCAGAAGCCCGGCTCCCGCCCGAGTGCCGACGGCGCCGAGTTTAAGGCCGCCGCCGACAGCGTCTCCGCGATGTCCAAGCGCTTCCTCGACACCAAGGGCAAGCAGCCCGTCAGTTATTTCCACAAGAAGCTCGGCAAGATCATGTGGGACCACTGCGGCATGGCGCGCACCAAGGAAGGTCTTGAATCCGCTCTCCAGAAGCTCCCCGCCCTGCGCGAAGAGTTCAACGCCACCGTCAACGTCCCCGGCTCCGCCAACACCCTGAATCAGTCCCTCGAGCAGGCCGGCCGCGTCGCTGATTTCATCGAGCTCGGCGAACTCATGTGCCGCGATGCCCTCACGCGTGAAGAAAGCTGCGGCGGTCACTTCCGCGAGGAATACCAATACGCCGACGGCGAGTGCAAACGTGACGACGAAAAGTTCGGCCACGTCGCCGCTTGGGAATTCCAAGGCGCCGGCAAAACGCCGCTCCGCAATGTCGAAGCGCTCAACTACGAATTCGTGAAGATGAGCGTCCGCAACTACAAGTAAGCCGCACTAACCCCTCTCCGCCATGGTCGCCGCATCTTCCACTAAATCCATCAGCGTCACTCTCCGCGTCTGGCGTCAGTCCGGCCCGAAGGAGCTCGGTCAGTTCAAGGATTACTCCGCCAAGGACCTTAATCCGAACATGTCCTTCCTCGAGATGCTCGATGTCGTGAACGACGAGCTCACCGCCCGCGGCGAAGAGCCAATCGCCTTCGCGCACGACTGCCGTGAAGGCATCTGCGGCACCTGCTCGCTCACCATCAACGGCAAGCCTCACGGTCCCGGCAAAGGCATCGCCACCTGCCAGACCTACATGCGCAGCTTCCACGACGGTGACATTATCGTCGTCGAACCCTTCCGCGCCGCCGCCTTCCCGCTCATCAAGGACCTCGTCGTCGACCGCACCTCCTTCGACAAGATTATGCAGGCCGGCGGCTTCATCACCGCTCGTGCCGGCTCCGCGCCTGAGGCTAATGGACTTCCCGTCCCGAAGGGCGACGCTGATCGCGCGATGGATGCCGCGCAGTGCATCGGCTGCGGTGCCTGCGTAGCTGCCTGCAAAAATGCCAGCGCCATGCTTTTCGTCTCCGCCAAGGTCGGCCACCTCGGCCTCCTCCCGCAGGGCCAGGCTGAGCGCGACCGCCGCGTCCTCGCCATGGTTAACACGATGGACGAAGAAGGCTTCGGCAACTGCACCAATCAATACGAGTGCAGCGCCGCCTGCCCGAAGACGATCAGCCACGACTTCATCGCCCGCTTAAACCGTGACTATCTCAGCGCCAGTCTCCGCAGCGCCTTCCGCCCGGAAGCCGCCAGCACCGGTGGTGGCGGCGCCTGAGTTGGCTGTAGTCCGAGGTCAGTCTTCTTTGGCCAGGAACAGCGGGGCGCCTGGGCCCATCGGGATATCGCACACGATCCAGATGATCAGCAGCGACGTCCATGAGATGATGAACGTGATCGAATACGGCATCATCGTCGCAATCATGGTGCCGATGCCGGTCGAGGGCACGTAGCGCTGCGCAAACCCCAGCACCAGGGGGAAGTAGAGCATGAGTGGAGAAATGATATTGGAGCACGAATCGCCGATGCGATAGGCGCCCTGCACCAACTCGGGTGAGTAGCCGAGCAGCATAAACATCGGCACGAAGATCGGTGCCATCAGGGTCCACTTCGCCGAGGCGCTGCCCATTACGAGATCGATGCCGGCCGAGAGCAGCACGAGCGCCACCATCAGCAGCACCGGTTTTCCATCCAGCCCCAGCGCCTTAATGCCCTCGGCGCCGTTCACCGCCAGGACGGTGCCAAGATTCGTCCAGTTGAAGTAAGCGAGGAACTGCGCGGCGAAAAACGCCATCACGATGTAGGAAGCCATCGTGGTCATTGACGCATCCATGCCGCGAACCACATCGCTGTCGCTGAGGATCGTCCGTGCGCCGAGGCCGTAGGCGAGTCCGGCTGTGAGGCCGATCAGGAAAATGAAGCCGATCAGGCCGCGCATGAAATACGAGGCGAGGAATGTGGGGTTCTTCGGATCGAGCAGAAATCCGCCGGGGGCAAACAGGCCCCACAGGATCACTGCGGCCAACAGCGCCAAACTGCCCGCCGTCCACCAGAGCCCGCGTTTCTCCGCGGCGGTGAGCGGCTTTAACTCCTCGCGCGGTGCAGCCCCGGTATAGGGACCGAGGCGGGGCTCGACGATTTTTTCCGTCACCACGGTGCCGATGGCCGTGAGGAGGAAGCTCGCGGTGAACAGGAAATAATAGTTCGCCGTCGGGAGCACCACGATGCCGGGTTTCACCACGGCGGCCGCGGCCTGAGTGATTCCGGCGAGCAAAGGATCGAGCGTGCTGATGAGCAGGTTAGCACTGAAGCCGCCCGAAACACCGGCGAAGACCGCCGCGAGGCCGGCAATCGGGTGGCGGCCCACGGTGTGAAAGACCGCTGCGCCCAGCGGGATCATCAATACGTAGCCGATGTCGCCACCCGAGTGAGACATGATGCCGCCGAAGATCAGGATCGGCGTGAGCAGGCGGCGCGGGGCGTTTAGGACGATCAGGCGCAGCGCGGCGCTGATCAGCCCCGTGCGCTCGGCGACCGCGATGCCGAGCAGGCACACCAGCACGTTGCCGAGCGGAGGAAACGCCATGAAGTTCGGCACGATGTTCACGAGCATCCGGTGCAGGCCTTCGATTGAGCAGAGGTTGACGATCTGCACGACCTGCCCGGTGGCGGGATGCACTGCCTGCGCGCCGAGTTCGCTCACCCACCATGAGAGCAGCACCACCCCGACCGCCAGGCCGGCGAAGAGCGTCGAGGAATTGGGCAGGATATTTCCGGCGCGTTCGATGAGGTTGAGGAGGCGCTGAAACGGCGTGGGGCGAACCGGAGCGATGGACATTGCAGATTGTGGGGCGCAGGCCGCGCCGGGCGTCAATGCGGCGGGCTGCGGAAAACTCCGGAAAAATTCCTTTCGCGGCCACCCCTCAGGCCTCCTTCGAGTCGGCATGAGGCGCGGGCGCCGCCGCGCTGTGCTGTGCGCGGCTACGCCTGCTCTCCTTCATCGTCGGTGCGACCACCTTGGCCACGCTTTCCTGTAACTTTCCGCCGCGCGCTGTGTTTTTAGGGCATCAACTCAATGCTCACCATGAAAACATCCTCTTTCGTTCTCGCCGCTTCGGTCGCCGCGCTTTTCGCCTTGGTTCTCACCTCGGCCGGCCTCGAAGCCGCTACGTCGCTCTTCGCCGTGGTCGGCGTTCTGGCGATCACCTTCCGCGACTATGCGCAGACCACTCGCACGAGCTTCGCCACGTCAGCGCAGGCAACCGCTGGCACGACCGCGACGCGTAGCGAACGACTTGGACTGGCGGCCTGATCTCCGCCGGTTCGCACTGGAAGAAGCGGTCCCTGCGCCAGCCGTGGGGGCCGCTTTTTCGTGCCCGGCCGGCCTACTCAGAAGACCGACAATGCCTTGGCACTCTCGACTACGATCCACGCGCCGCCACCGAACAGGGCCAAACGCAGGATATTCTTCACCAGTTTCCGACCCCGCAGCACGGTGTCTTGGAAGTCCGTATCGAGCTTGGTGCGGTTGTTCTGGCCGATAAAACTCGCGAACCGCGGGTCCCGAAAACGCCCACGATTGTCCTGTCTTAGCCCGAAACGAAGGGCGGGACGGCGACAAAAATGGAGGAGGGCGCGAAGCACGCCCGCATCAGCGAAATTTGGTGTCGTTTTTTCAAGGGGAAACTCGCTACGTTCGGTGCTTTCGCACTTTTTTCTCCGACCCTTCGCCCGCGCTTATGCACCACTACCACTATTCCGGTCACAATCTTCATTGCGAGTCCGTCGATCTCGCCGCCGTGGCCAAGCTCTACGGCACCCCCACCTACGTCTATAGCGCCTCGACGATGGAGGATAACTACCGCCGCCTCCAGCGCGGCCTTGCCGGGCTCGATGCTCAGCTCTGCTTCGCGATGAAGGCCAACTCGAACATCGCGATTCTGCGCCACTTCGCCAACCTCGGTGCAGGCTTCGATCTCGTGAGCGGTGGCGAGATCCGCCGCGTGCTCGCTGCCGGTTCAAACGTGAAAACCAGCGTCTTTGCCGGCGTCGGCAAGACCGAGGCCGAGATCCAACTCGCCCTCGAGAACGGCATCTTCTCCTTCCACGTCGAAAGCGAGCCCGAGCTCGCCCGCATCAACCACGTCGCCGGTAAGCTCGGCGTGAAGGCCCCCATCGCCATCCGCGTCAACCCCGACGTTGATGCCCACACCCACGCCAAGATCACCACCGGCAAGAGCGACAACAAGTTCGGCATCCCGCTCAAGTATGCCGCCGCCGCCTACGAAGCCGCTTCGAAGTATCCCCACATCGCCATCAAGGGCGTGCAGATGCACATCGGTTCGCAGCTCACCTCCGTTGCCCCGTTCGTCGAGGCGGTCGAGAAGGTCGCGCCCTTCGCCGCCGAGCTGAAGGCCAAGTATGGTATCACCTATTTCTCCATCGGTGGGGGCATGGGCATCATCTACAAGGATGCCCTCGCCAGCGGTCAGGCCGCCTGGTGGGACTCCCAACCTGCCGATCAGCGCCCGCTCACGCCCGAGTCCTATGGCGCCGCCCTCGTCCCGCGCCTCCAGCCACTCGGCCTCAAGATCCTTCTCGAGCACGGCCGCTTCATGGTCGGCAATTCCGGTGTCCTCCTTTCGCGCGTCGAGCACCTCAAGCGCGGCGCCGGGAAGAACTTCCTGATCGTCGACGCCGCCATGAATGATCTCGTCCGGCCGGCGATGTATGACAGCTACCACGAGATCGTCCCGCTCCACCGTGACTCGTCCCGCCGCGCTCTCGTCGCCGACGTCGTCGGCCCGATCTGCGAGAGTGGTGACTGCTTCGCCAAGGACCGCCAGCTGCAGGAAGTCGGTGAAGGCGAGCTGGTCGCCTTCATGAGTGCCGGCGCTTACGGCTACGCGATGGCCAACCGCTACAATACCCGCGCCATGGCCGCCGAAATCCTCGTCAAGGGCAGCGCTTTCGAACTCATCAACACTCGCGAGACCTTCGAGCAGATGATCGCCGGCGAAAAGATTCCGGCCTTCCTCAAGTAAGTGTGATCTGCGCAAGAAGGGTCGGTCTTCCGACCGGCCCTTCGCCCGCCTCAATTTCCGTGTCTTCCGTGTGTTCCATGGGCAAACCAACGCCATGAACTTCACCGTTGTCGGAGCCGGAGCTTGGGGCACCGCATTTGCCCTCCACCTCGTCCGTGCCGGCCACGCGGTCACGCTCGCTCCGCGCCGCTCGGAGCAAGCCGCTGCGCTCCTCGCGACGCGCGAGAACACTGATTACCTCTCGGGCATCGCACTGGCCCCCTCCCTCGCGATCACCGCCAACCTTTCCGTCGCGCTTTCGGCCGCCGACGTGATCGTGCTGGCGTGTCCCACCCAGGCACTCCGTGAAACCTGCACCCGCGTGCGCGATGCGTTACCGGTCAGCCATCGCGTCGGTCTCGTCGTCAGTCTCGCGAAGGGCCTCGAACTCGGCACCCACCTGCGTCCTTCCGAGGTCATCGGCGAATCGTTGCCCGGCCTCCTCGTCGGCGCCCTCACCGGTCCGACCAACGCTGCCGAGGTCGCCCGCGGACTCCCCGCCGCCATGGTGTTGGCTGCCGCCGCGCCTTCGGCATTTCTCACTGAGGTCCAAACTGCCATCAGCGGCCCGACACTCCGCGTCTACACCGGCGACGATCTGCCTGGCGTCGAATTCGGCGGTTGCCTGAAAAACATCTACGCCATTGCCGCTGGTTGTTGCGACGGCTTGCGCCTCGGCGACAACACCAAGGCCGCGCTCCTCACCCGCGCTCTCGCCGAGATGGTCCGCGTCGGCATCGCCCTCGGGGCCAAGCCTGAAACGTTCTATGGCCTCAGTGGCTTCGGCGACCTCGTCGCCACGTGTCACGGCGGCTGGAGTCGCAACCGTCAGTTCGGCTGCCGCCTTGGCGAAGGCGCCACGGTCGCGAGTCTCCTCGACCAGCGCAAAACCGTCGTCGAAGGCCACAAGACCGCTGCTGCCTTCAATGAGCTCTGCGTCGCTCGTGGCATCGAGGCGCCGATTTTGCGCGAGGTCCACGCGATCCTCTTTGAGGGCAAGCAACCTGCCGCCGCCCTCTCCGCCCTCATGACCCGCGGCCTGAAACGCGAGACCGCCCCCTCGCGGTAGATTTTCGACTTCCAAGGTCGCGGCGGTTTATGGCCGCCGGTTTGATTTTGAGCATACTCAGCACGAAAGTGGGATACGCCCGCACGTGAAATCTTTCGCCGCCTGCGTTTGCTAGGACCTCACACCCCTTTCGGCTCGTCCATGTTTTCTCGTTTTCGCGTCCCTTTGCTCGTCCTCGCGTTCTTCGTGTGGGTGGCTGCGTTCTCCGTTCACGCCGCCTCTTCGCCTGCCGCGGTAGTGCGCGTCGAAATCTGCGAGCGCGACGTCAAACCCTTGGGCGACCAGCCGGCCGCTACCCCCGCCACCGAGACCTATACCGAGGACGCCTTCGGGCTCTTCGACCTCCCGCAGAAATACATTTCCACCGGCGTTCGCGCCGACCGCGCCTTCCCCACGCTCGTCCGCGCTTCGGCCGAAGTGACGCTCCCGCCCGGTAGACACCGCCTGCTCCTCCGCGCCCGCGGTGAGTCTCGCCTCTTCGTCGACGGCAAAAAGATCCTCGATACGCCCTTCGCCCAACCCGCCGAGTTCGCTGTCGGCAATGCCGGCGAGCTGCCCGTCCGCACGCCCGAGAGCTACCTCGATCTCGGCCCCGATTTTCGTTTCGCCCCGCCCGGCAACCGCGAGAGCTGGACGGAAATCGAGTCCACCGGCGCTCCGCTCACCGTGGTCCTTGAGACGCTCGTCGGCGCGATGGAGCCGAAGAGCAAGAAACCCTTCCGCCCCGAGTTGGGCGAAACGGTTGTCGCTGTCTCCCTCGCCGGCACCTCCTCATGGCAACTCCTTACGCCCGGCCCGCGTCGCGTTGCCTACACCGATGCCGGCTGGTCCGCCTACGAAGCCGAGCGTCGCGCCCGCCTCGCGGCGATGAACGCCACCGCGCGCGCCGCGCGCCGCGCCGAGCACGCACCGTATTGGGCCACACGTCGCGATGCCGCCCGTGCCTGGCTCGCTTCCTCCGCTGAGGTGCCCGTGCCGGTGCTCCCGCCGAAGTTCCCGGCGCACAATCCCATCGATCATTTCATCGCCGAGCGCATCGCGGCCGTCGCGGCCGATTACGCGCCGATGAAAAAGGGCGGCATCGATTTCTTCCGCGACGTAAAACCGATCCTCGAAGCCAACTGCTACAGCTGCCATCAGGGCGGCAAGGTCAAAGGCGGCCTTCGCCTTGATCAACGCGCCGCCGCCCTCCACGGCGGCAAGTCCGACGGCCCCGCGCTCATCCCCGGTAAGCCCGCCGAGAGCCCGATCATCCAGCGCATCACGAGCACCGACGCCGAGGAAGTCATGCCCGCCAAGGGCGACCGCCTCGCCGCCAAGGATATCGCCACGCTCCGGCGCTGGATCGAAGAGGGTGCCCCCTGGCCCGAGGTGCAGGCCACGAGTTTCGCGCTCACGCCGCTGACGGATGACCTCACGTTTCTCCGTCGCGTCACGCTCGACACCGTCGGCGTTGTCCCCACGGAGGCCGAGATCGCCACCTTTCGCGCGTTGCCCGCGGCTACGCGCCGCACCGCCACAATCGACCGTCTCCTCGCCGATCCGCGCTGGGCCGATGCCGGCATGGGCTACTGGCTCGAGGTCCTCGCCGAGAATCCCAATCTCATTAACCCCACGCTGAACAACACCGGCCCTTTCCGCTGGTGGCTCCACGAGTCGCTCCTCGACAACAAGCCTCTCGATCTCTTCGTCACCGAACTCGTCCGCCAGGAGGGCAGCGAGCGCTTCGGCGGCCCCGCCGGTTTCTCCATTGCCTCGCAAAATGACGTCCCGATGGCCGCCAAGGGCATCATCCTCGGTTCTGCCTTTCTCGGCGTTGAAATGAAGTGCGCCCGCTGCCACGACGCGCCTACGCACGTTTCGAAGCAAAAAGACCTCTTCCAACTCGCCGCGATGCTCGGCGCCGCGCCGCTCAAGGTTCCGAAAACCAGCAGCGTCGTCCTCGAGCACCTTCGCCTTGGTGGCCGCGAGCCGATGATCGAGGTCACGCTCGCTCCCGGCACCAGCGTCGCGCCGGCGTGGCCGTTTGCCGAGTTCTGCGATGAGAAAACCGCCGCCGCACTGGCCGAGCGCCCAGCCGACACCCGCGACCGCCTCGCCGCGCTCATCACCGCGCCGCAGAACGAACGCTTCGCCTCCGTCATGGTGAACCGTCTCTGGCAGCGCTTCATGGGTCGCGGTCTGGTCGAGGTCGTCGGCGATTGGGAGAAGAGCGCCAACTCTCACCCCGCACTCCTCCGCTGGCTCGCCCGCGAACTCGTCCGCTCGGGCTATGATCAAAAAGCCATCGCCCGCCTGGTCCTGAATTCCCATGCCTACCAGCGCGCCGCTGATCCCGCGCTTGCCGAGACTGGCCCGCTGTTCACTGCGCCGGCCCCGCGCCACATCTCCGCCGAACAGTTTGTCGACTCCCTCTTCGCTGCGACCGGCAAGCCCTTCGCCCTTGAGCAGGTCAATCTCGACATCGACAGCGTCCGCACGATCGACAATGCCCTCGACCTCGGTCGTGCCACGCGCGCTTGGATGCTCGGTTCCAACTCCAACGAACGCGACCGCCCCAGCCTCATGCTCCCGCGCCTCCAGGCCGTCGCTGAGGTCATGGAGGTCTTCGGCTGGCGCGGCGCGCGGCCCGATCCTGGGCTCGGCGTCCGCGAAGTCGCCGCCAACGTCCTCCAGCCCGCACTCCTCTCCAATGGCATTATGATGACCTGGCTCACGCGCCTCAGCGACGACCACGGCCTCACATCCTTCGCGCTTGAGAACCAGCCGCTCGACACGTTCATCGACCGTCTCTTTCTCCGCCTCTTCACCCGTCCACCGACCGCGAAGGAACTCGCCTTCTACCGCGACGCGCTCTCCCCCGGTTACGCGAAACGCGTCTCCCTCTCCGTAGTTTCTTCGCCCTCATCTCCCGCCATCGCAACCTCGACGACCGCCGTCGCGTCCACCGCGCCGCGCCCCCGCCCGAAATTCGTCGCGTGGTCGAATCACATGAAGAGCGAGGCCAACTCGTGGCGCCTCGAAGAAGAGTCCGCCGCTCGCCGCGGCGATCCTGCCACCACGCGCCTCGATTCCGGCTGGCGTCAACGTTTCGAAAATGTCCTTTGGGCGATGCTCAACGCCCCTGAGTGGACCCACATCCGCTAACCCCGCCCACCGTCCCCATGAATCGCCGCGAATTTCTCGCCACCTCCGCCGCCGCGGGCGCTCTCGCCACGCTCCCTTCCTCTCTCCGTGCCGCCGCGGCGTCGGCGACCGCGGTTTCATTTCCCAAGGGCAAGGCCGACCACTGCATCTTCATCTGGCTCGGGGGCGGAATGTCGCAGATTGACACCTTCGACCCGAAGAAACGCGGTAACTCAAAGTCCAAGCCCGCCGTCGCCGGCACCGATTACGACCTCATCGATACCGCCGTCCCCGGAGTGCAGTTCACCGAACACCTCGCGCAGACCGCACGCCTCGCCGAGCACGTGACGGCCGTGCGCACGGTGAATCACAAGCTCGGCATCGAGCACGCGCTCGCGACTAACTTTGTCCACACGGGCCGTGCCGTCAGCGGGAGCACGATCTATCCGTCCCTCGGTTCGGTGATCGCACATCAGCGCGGCGCCGCGAGCGACGCGGTCCCGGCCTATCTGCTCATTGGCTACCCAAGCGTGAGCCGCGGCCCCGGGTTTCTCGGGGCGAAACACGGCTACATCTATCTCGTCAACACCGAGACCGGCCCTGCCGGCTTCATGCCGCCCGAGGGCATCGATCCGGCCCGCGCCGCCGAGCGCCAGCGCCTCCTCG